>JAPLMD010000054.1 GCA_026387235.1 Candidatus Omnitrophota bacterium | reverse complement strand
ACATCACCGAGCGCAAAAAGTCGGAGGAGATGCTGAAGAGTTCCGAGGGAAAATTTAAGGCTATTTTTGATAATGCAAACGACGGAATACTTCTAGCAGATGCGATAGGGAAAAAAATTTATATCGGCAATAATGCAATCTGTCAAATGTTAGGTTATAGTCTTGAAGAGATTAAAAATTTAAGTGTCACAGACATTCATCCCAAGGGAGATTTGCCCTATATTATGGGACAGTTTGAAAGACAAATAAAAGAAGAGATCGCAGTGTCTAAAGATCTTCCAATGAAAAGAAAAGACGGCAGTATTTTTTATGTTGACGTTAACTCTTCTCCTGTGACATTGAATGGAATAAAGTATCTCTTAGGTATCTTTAGAGACGTCACCGAGCGCAAGAAGATGGAAGAAGAAGCGTATAAGCATTTGCATGAACTAGAAGTTTTTTATAAGGGAGCCGTAGGCAGAGAAGAGCGCATAATTGAGCTCAAGAAAGAAATTGAGATGCTGAAAAAGGAGCTGGGAAGATAGCTGTTCAGCCAAATCAGCATAGCAACCCACCCGAAATGTAAATGTCCGCATGTTTTTAGCGGGACAACTCTAACTTTTAGCTTCTCAAATAGTTACGCAATTTCTAGCCAAAAAAGACCGGACAAAACATACAAATTACGCGAGGGAATACCTCTCTAAACCCAGAATATTCTTGATATATTGAGGTATTGCGCATATAATTAGGCTTATAAATTTAGAGAGGTTTCTCCTCGGCTTATACGAGAGGGACCCCATTTCTAAGAATAGCAGCAGGCTTTAAAAAGCAAAATCCGCATATTATTTGTAAGGAGTTATTATGAGAAAGCAGATGAAGTATGCATCAGCGCGGCTGGTTTTGGGATTCAGTTTTATTGTTTTGCTTGTTGTTTTTGCAGACATCCGAATGGTAAAA
Source organism: Candidatus Omnitrophota bacterium (assembly GCA_026387235.1). Lineage (GTDB taxonomy): Bacteria > Omnitrophota > Gorgyraeia > Gorgyraeales > Gorgyraeaceae > UBA10183. The sequence continues at coordinate 77,413 of JAPLMD010000054.1, read as the reverse complement.
GGGGAAAACGCCCCGACCGTTGAAGGCGAGTGGGAAGCAATATCGGCAAACGTACCTACCTTACAAAAATCAATAGGTAAAAGGCTGACTATTGCACGTGAAGGTGATAGTTACGAGCTTAAGTGGTTAGATGGCTCAGGCTATACATATTCTGGTAACGATACACGCATAGTGTATACAACTCTTGAAGATTTAGGCCATCTTCTTGAAGATGGCGCAAGTACTCCGCTCGCGTATTCTGTGAAACAAGCAGTCGCCGGACAAAAGGTTCCTTTTGATATCGTATATACAGTATCGGGCGACGGCAGTTTCCTACAGGAGTCAGTGGATGGCATAGTGTATACTTGGAACAAGGAAACCGGACAATTAGCACATTACAAGATAATTCCTGGCAAGTATACGCTAACCTTTAAGCGTATCTCTGGGCCAGCATTAAACAAAGCACAGGTTTCCGAACCCGTGTCGGATAACAAGACTGATACTTCTGCTTTCGCCCAAGTCGAATCTCGCGGAGAATTTTACTTTCTGACCAAAAATGGCCGCAAGGTAAGCGGGGAGGAAACAAGCAAAGTGCCATTGGAAGAGGGTACAAAGGTAGTAACCGGAAAAGATGGCCATGTTAGAATGACCTTGCCGGATAACACCACTTTTACGGTTGGACCGAATAGCGATCTGGTAATCGATAAGTTTGTTTATGATTCCGATAAGTCTCCGGAGAAGATCATGGTGACTATGACCATAGGAGTGTTTCGCTGGGTGACTGGCAAAACAGCCCAGCATGATCCAACGCAGATGAAGGTTAATTTACCAGTTATGGCAGTGGGAATCCGCGGAACAGATTTTGAAGCGACGGTAACACCTGACGGCAGCGGTTCTGTTGTGCTTTATTTCGGGCAATTAGAGATCACTGAGAAGAAGACAGGGTTTACGTTCGTATTGGATGCCGGGCAAAAGGTAACATTTGGCGCTGACGGCTCTATCAGCCGCCCGATGAAAATTCAATGATATTTGGCGAGGGAATGCCTCTCCGATAGCATGAGTTTTTTAAAAATTGCGATATTTCTGATATAATAAGGCGGTTTCAATAAAGAGAGGTTTCTCCTCGGCTTATACGAAAAGGACCCCAGTATTATGCCTCTCTACGGGAGAGGTAAGCGAATGATGGTGCTGATTCTTAAACAGGATCAGCGCTATTTTTATCTCCCAGGAAGTTAAAGAGTTAGGGCATTATTTCCCTCGATGGAAGTTTCGATCTTCACGTCTGTCTCTGCGTGGCCTGGAGCATCAGTAAATCTGCCGAAATAATCTCCAAATTATGCCAAATCCTCTCGTAGTTTATGGCTGCTAGTTTATGGTTTATTCGCGTAATATTGCGCCGAATTTTTAACTCAGAAGCGGTCCAGTTTTAGGGGTGCTCTCACTTATATATCAACCCTATTGACGTATGGAGTTTAGCATTGGGAGCAAAGAATTGTTGCGGTAACGCAAGATTCTTTAAATAAACTATCGCGATTCTTATAATTTTCAGGAAAGATTTTCATTTTTCCTTGATTCTGGCTATTATAGAGGTATAATAAAAATGCATATTGACCCTTATTGTCTGATAGGTGAAACGGTAAAGGTGAATGCAATGTGGACAAAAATACTATGTTAGTAGTATTTCAAATCTAAGCCTTATCGATACTGGTAGGGCTTTTTTTATTTTTTAAAGAGATAAAAAGATGGCTAAAGAGCTTGATGAAAAGATAAAATTTCTACAGGGCAGGATAAATAAGTTGGAGGGGAAACTTCTTGAGCGCAAACAGACAGAGGGGGCTTTACGGGAGAGTGAGAGTAGATTATACACTGTTCTTGAGACGATCCAGGAAGGCATTACTCTTAGCGACGAAACAGGCCACTTCTATATTTATAATTCGGCAATGGAGAAACTCACAGGTTATTCCAGGGAAGAGGCCAATACATGCCCAGATTTTATTAAGGTACTTTACCCTGATCCACAAGACCAGCAGCGTGCATTGCAAGGGATTAAAGAGCTTCTTGAAAGGGGTACTTGCCGCGAGGTCGAGATGAGAATTCTTACAAAGGACGGACAATTAAAATGTATTCTCATATGGTCATCTCTGGCTTTGTATAAGGGCCGCAAGATATTCTTAAGCGCCTATCGTGATATCACTGAACACAAAGAGATGGAAAAGAGGGAGCGGCTCGCTCAATTAGGAGAACTCGTAGCCGATATGGCACATGAGGTAAATAATCCCCTAATGATTATCTCAGGTAACGCCCAGATTTCTTTAATGGAAGAGATACAGAACGAAAACGTAAAAGAAAATCTTAAGATTATTTTTGATGAGTGCCGCAAGGCAAAGGATATTATTCAGAGGCTGCTTAAATTCTCCCGGCCGAGCAGAGGCGAACTTAGAGAAATAGATATCAATAAGAGCATAGAGGCAGTAGTGGGTATTGTGGGACACCAATTTGAGCTGTCCTCCATAGAGATAATAAGAGATTATACTAAAGACCTGCCTATTATATCAGTAGACGAGCAACAGCTGGCAGAAGTGTTTATGAATCTCTTAAACAACTCCAAAGAGGCTATGCCTAAAGGCGGGGTTATTACTATAAGCACATCTCTGGCAGGTAATTTTTTGAAAATAGATTTTAAGGATACAGGATGCGGTATGGAAAATGAAGTAATGGGCAGGATATTTGAGCCATTCTTTACCACCAAAGAAAAGGGGACAGGACTTGGCCTATCGGTATGTTGCGGTATCATCAGGGCCCATAACGGAGAGTTAAAATTCAAGAGTGAATTACATAAAGGCACAATTGCAACTATACTCTTGCCTTTAAGGAAGGATGGATAATGTATAAAATTTTAGTTGTTGATGATGAACCTCAAATAGTGAGAGTTATGCAGGGATTCCTTATAAAAATGGGTTTTGAGGTTGCAGAGGCCACAGGCGGAGAAGAGGCGATAGAGCTCTTGCGTTCAGATATTAAAATAGACTTAATGATTGTAGACCTGAAGATGCCCAAGATAAGCGGTATTGAGGTGTTGAGTGAGATGAACAAGTTAAATAGGAAGCAGCCGACGATTATTCTTACTGGTTCGATTGATACCAGTAAATACCTAAAAGAATTAAAAGATTTTGGATATACCATAAAAGATATACTTTATAAACCTGTAGACCTTTTTGCGCTTTTAGATTTAGTAAAAAACAAATTGCAAATAGCATAATAAGGAAATTTAAGAAAAATCATGGCAGATGACAAGTTACGCAGCGAATTAATAAAGAAATATCAGTGGGCTGGAAAGATAAGATTTATAAGTTTCTTTCTGCTTTTTATTCTTCTCATTTTAATGAAGCTCTGCGGAGGCTATCCTTATTTTAATTTCACGTTTGTCGCTCTTATTTTTGTAGAGGCCATTTTGAATCAGCCTTATACTTTCCTTATTAAAAAGGTTAATATCTATCGGTTTCAGTTTTATCAAATGATTGCCGATATCATTGTAATTTCCTGGGTACTGTATTTAATGGGTGGGTTAGAGGCTCCCATTGTTAGTATCGTCTATTATGCGGTTATTCTGTGGGCAGGGGTTGTTTCTGGGGCCGCGGCTGTACTTTTCGCCGTGTTCTCTTCAAGTATCTTCTTTTCGTTGGTTATAATTCTTGAGCATTTTGGGGCGTTGCCGGCAATTAGTTATTTTAATTATAAGATGCCCGCCGCGCAGATGTTTAGCCTGCTCTTGGGCAACGTGGCTTTTATGTTTGCCTTTGGATATTTCAGTGCTCATTCATCCGGCGTGATAAAATTTTTGGAAAGAAAAAGACAGGAAGATTCATTAAGATATATGCACAAACTTTTGGCAACCGGCTACCTCGTCGGAGGAACAGCACACGATATACTAAACTACTTAGCTACCATCAAAGGCAATATACAAATGTTATCGATTATTGAAGGTCAAAGCGGAGAACAAAGAGAGAGATTAAAATCCATTATAGATTCAGAATCCAGATGCGCCAATTTAGTCTATCGACTTGCCAGATTTTCTAAAGAACCAGAAAAAGAATTTGCGCCGACAGATATAAATAAGGCTATTGAGGATGCGTTCGAGTTAACCTGGCCGCTTGTGAGATATTCTAAAATGGCTGTTGAAAGGGTGCTAAAGCCCAAGATTCCGTTAATTCTGGGAGACAAAGACGAAATCCAAGAAGTCTTTGTAACTTTGATTTTAAACTCATTGGATGCTGTATCCGGAAAGCCAAAGGGGGGAACGCTTACCATAAAAACAGAATATCTTAAAGATAAAGAGCTAGTGGGAATCATTTTCACTGACACAGGCACAGGAATAAAGCAGGATGATTTAAAGCGGATCGGCGAGCCATTTTTTACTGCTAAAGAACCGGAAAAAGGAGCCGGCTTAGGGCTTGCCATTGCCTACGGTATAATTGCAAGACATAAAGGTAAGATTGACGTAGCAAGTACCGCAGGCGAGGGCGCTACGTTCACTATTAGAATACCTGCTATTCAATTGATACAAAACTCCGCGCTAGAAATAGACCGGACGGGATAAGAGCAAAAGAAAGAGAAAGTAAGAGATGTTTGCCAAAAACGAAGAGACTTTAAAATCACTTATTTCCCGTTATCAACAAAAGATTCTCGCGTTTGCTTTATATCTGATTGGAGGGGATCGAGATAAAGCCTATGAAGTTGCAGCATCCAGTTTTGCCGAGGCAATTAGGAAAGGGTACTCTCTTGAGAAAGGTGACGTTTTTTTTACCCGGGTTATTAGCGTTGTGTTCGGAAAGAGTCGGGATATAAAAACAATGCCGAATCTTGATGAGATTGACAGTATGTATTCCTCCGCTGAAGAAAAAAGGTCTCTGCGCATAGTTCAAACCGCCCTTGTGAAGCTTTCTTTCGAGACAAAGGCGCTGCTTTTATTGCGCGACCAACTTCACCTTCCCTATAAAGACATATCAGCTATTGTGGGTATTTCTGAGAATAATGCGAGAGTTCAGATAGAAGAGACCCGATTCAGCTTAAGAAAAGAGATTGAGGAGATATTGAATCGTGAGGGATGAATTTGTTATAACCTGCAGTGAAGTAAAAGATAAGTTAAAGCCCTTCTTAGAAGATATGCTCGCAGAAGAGGAGTATCAGGCATTTGTTGTCCATATTGAAAGTTGTCCCAAATGCAGGGATTATGTTCGATCTATCAGTGCTTTATCTAACCAACTATGGAAATTGGGTGATATTGAAGTTCCGTCCGATTTTGTTTCTACGGTTATTTTTAACCTTAAACATCCTACACCAGCGGTTCCTCCAGCAGCCAAGCCCGCCATTTTTAAAAGACGGGCGGTCGTAATTGCCGTATCAATTTTTGTCGTAGTAACTCTTTTTTTAGGAATTGCATATTTTAAAAAATTTAAAGTTTCCCAAAAAGTATCCGAGACTCCCATAATCACAAAGCAAATAATTGCAGAACAAAAACCTCCGAGTGACCAAGAGGCAGCAATGCTTTTAGAAGAGTTAAAAGAAATTAAGGAGGCATTAGGGCCTTCCCAGAAAGACGAAATCGCTGAGAAGCCCTCAGCCGTTACTGTGCCTTCGGCTTCTAAAGAAGTCGGTATTGTTAAGCCAAAGCCGCTACATTGGCATCTCTTGTATGCTGAAGAGGCAGAAAAAAGAAAACTATTAGATGCGCTTAATAGTTTAAGTATTATGCCGGAATATAAAACTCAAGACCTGATTATTTTTAATGCCACGGGTGAAAAAATAGATAAGGTAATTGAACAGGTTATTTCTAGCTCTAAGCAAAACATTCCGTTACGCGATTTCACTACTGGGACGCCTATTTCAAAAGATAAGGAGAACCGTGTCACTCTTTATTTTGATAATGTAAAAACTCAGATTGCAAATGTTTTTCACTGGCATGTAGTTCTGATGTCGACTCAGCAAAAAGATAAATTATTAGAAATTATTCAGAGTATAGGCGGTTCAATCGACTATGAATCAGGAGAATTATTCGTTTTTTCTATTCCAAAAACAGAAATGGAAAAATTGAAAAAACATATCCAAGTCATGGGTTTTATTTTTACAGAATTTGGTAAACTAGAATTAAAAGAAGGCCAGTTAAGCTCGATACCTGTAAAGGTGTCAATTTATTTTTCGGAAGGTAGGTTGTAGTTATGCCAAAGATTTTGGTTGTAGATGATGAGGTTCGCATAAGGGAGCTTCTGCGTAAATCTTTTACCATGGCGGGATACGAAGTTGTTACAGTCCCTACTGCCCAGCAATCACTGGAGCTTATTTTTAAAGAGCCCTTTGATCTTATACTCTTAGACGTTCGCTTATCCTTGGGAGAATCCGGAATTTCAATTCTGAAAAAAATAAGGGAGTTCCAGAGAAAAATTCCGGTAGTGGTTTATTCAGGAGCCCTAACACCAGAACTTGAGATAGAGGCAAGGCAGGCCGGAGCCAATGAGGTCTTAAGTAAAGACATTGATATCCTGCAGCTTGTAGCGCAAATCGGAAAGATTATCAAGTCTAAGGACCGCCTCTTTCAATGGCCTTCTGAGAAAAAAGAAAAAATAGTTTTAATAGTAGATGATGAAGAAGGAATTCGCCGGGTCTTGAGAGAGTTTTTTAACCGTAAGGGATATAAAACTCAAGAAGCGAGAAGTGGTGAGGAAGCTGTGCGGCTGGCCCGGGCCGAGAAAATATCAGTAGTATTGCTGGATATGAAAATGCCGGGGATGGATGGATTAGATACCTTAAAGAACCTTCTAGAGATAAATCCTAAGCTCGGAGTGGTAATGGTAACTGGCGTTCAGGATGACGAAAAGGTCAAAAAGGCAATAGAGTTGGGGGCGTATGGATATGTGCTGAAACCCTTTGATTTCTTATACCTTGAACTTGTTGTTATGTCAAAGCTGATTATCGCGGAGGGCGATTAGGGTTACCTTAAGTTAAACATGTCGCATAGAGAAGGGGTTAGAAATGAACGAAAAAATTCTCATCGTAGACGATAACCCACAAATTTGCTTCTAAGAGAAGACAAATAATAACGTTTTGCCTTTCAAATAGTTATGTCATTCCCACACAAAAAATAGTGGACAAAACGGACAAATTTCAAGCCCTTTTGTCCGTCACCAGGCCAGTAATTCGCCATAAAATCCCTCTCTAAAGCCAAAATATTCTTGATATAGTGAAGTATTGCGTATATAATTAGCCTGTGTAAATCAGAGAGGTTTCCCCTCGGCTCATACGAGAGGGACCCCAGCTTTCTAACTCATTGTGCTGCAATGAGTTGTGACAACGCCCCGACGGATATCGATTGCCGGAGCGCTTTATCTCCTAACGTTTGCGATGGTTAGGGCGTTAGCAGTTTGTTCCCGTCGGTAAAATAGTCATTTCAGCTCTCTGTGTAGGAGGCCTCTCTAAATCAGCGAGAATATCCGAATATTTGGCCAATTCCTCTCTTATATAGAGAGCGCTTTCCTCGCTTATAGAAACTCCAGAGGAAATTCTCTGAATAGAATCTTTCTGGTTGTCTACTTAGTTTAAATTTTGTTTGATTTCTTAAGTGCTCTTTAGTATAATTTAGACAATATAACATTGGGGGAGGTCGTATAACGGCCTGAGAGTTTCGCACGCATCCTTCAGGTGCAAAGCGAATTACCCTAATAACCTGATCTGGATAATGCCAGCGGAGGGAAGGAAGTTAGTGTGTAGAACCCTTATGCAATTGGCATAAGGGTTTTTTGTTTTATCATTAGTTTATCAATAAGTATGGGGATAAATATTAAGAAAGGAGAAGCCCATGCAGTTAGATGAAATCAAAATTTCCAAGGCTATCATTGAATCATATAGCAGCAAGTTAATTGATGCGCTTGACGTTGATGTCGCTATCGTTGGAGCAGGCCCTGCTGGTATGGTATGTGGTTATTATCTGGCTAAGGCAGGGAAAAAAGTAGTACTCTTTGAAAGGAAGCTTTCGGTTGGCGGTGGCATGTGGGGTGGCGGGATCATGTTTAATGAAATAGTGGTGCAGGATAAGGCTAAAGGCATTCTCGAGGAATTTGGCATTAAAAGCAGACGCTATGAACCCGGTTATTATTTAGCGGATTCCGTAGAGTCAGTATCAACTATTTGTTCTAAAGCAATAAAGGCAGGGTTGAAAATTTTTAACCTGATGAGTGTTGAGGACGTAATGGTGCGGAGTAAAAAAGTGGTGGGTTTAGTATTGAACTGGACTGCGGTTGAAATGGCGAACTTGCACGTTGACCCAATTACTATGCGTGCTAAAGTCGTTGTGGATGCGACAGGCCACCCGGCGGAAGTAACTCGTATTGTTGAAAGAAAGTCTGGGATAAGGCTTAAGACTAGAACCGGAAAAACTTTGGGAGAGGAATCCATGTGGGCGGAGTTGGGAGAAGAAACAATTGTGAAAAATTCAAAGGAAGTTTGTTCCGGTTTATATGTCTGTGGCATGTGCGCAAATGCGGTTTTCGGTGGTCCGCGGATGGGGCCGATATTTGGCGGAATGCTTCTTGCTGGCGAAAAGGTTGCCAAAGATTTGATCAAGAAGCTTTCCAGAGGAGGTTAATTCTACAGCAAGTATAAGAAAGAGAGGTTTCCCCTCAAAGGCCGAAGAAGGCAGCTATCCCATCGGGAGATGGACGCTTGCTTTCGGCGGGGACGGAAAGAGCGAAGCCGGAGAGGGGAAGGTATCTTCTGCGAGTTTTAACCATACTTACGCCGGCCCGGGAACCTATAAGGCTGAGCTTGCAGTAACTGATTCCAGTGGCGTAGTGACTAAAAAGTCGCTGAATTTAACTATTGCGCCCAAGAAAAATTAAGTTAGGTAGAGAATAACTTAACAAAAAAAGGAGGAAGCATGGAAACAAAGGATTTAGGTAAGACTTCTACGGGAATGCAGGCTAATGTGGCTGCGCTGTTGAGTTACGTGTTGGGCTGGCTGACAGGGCTGATCTTTTTTCTGCTGGAGAAGGACAACAAATTTGTAAAATTCCACGCAATGCAGTCAATGATAGTTTTCGGAGCTTTATTTGTATTGCAGATAGGCGCAGGCATGCTTATTGGTATGTTTGCCATGATGAGATTAGGATTTATGATACCTGTACTTTCTTTTATAACAGGGCTTTTGTATATAATAAGTTTTATACTTTGGGTAATCCTAATGATAAAGGCCTATCAGGGAGAGATGTTCAAGCTTCCCATTGCAGGCGACATAGCTGAAAAGCAGGTAAAATAATAAAAGGAGCTACATGACAGCCTTTATAGCATCTTTTATGTTCGTAGTTCTGGCAGAGATGGGAGATAAAACCCAGCTCTTGGCTATGGCTTTTGCGACTAGGTATAGCGCATACAAGGTGCTGCTTGCAGTTTTTCTTGCAACGCTTATCAACCACGGCCTTGCCGTAGCGGCGGGGCGTTTCTTGACTACAATCATACCTATAGATATTATTTCCTTTGTCGCGGCGCTTTCTTTTATTATTTTTGGTTTGTGGACTATCCGCGGCGATAAGCTTGAAGGTGAAGATAAAAAAGAATCCAGATTCGGTCCAATAGTTACTGTCGGCATTGCGTTCTTTCTCGCTGAAATGGGAGATAAAACGCAGCTCGCTACAATAAGTCTTGCGGTTAAATATCAAAGCATGATTAACGTGCTGATAGGCACAACCCTCGGCATGGTAGTAGCGGATACAATAGGAATAATCATCGGTATTGTGATGCGTAAGCGTATTCCGGAAAAAATAATTAAATGGGTTTCTGCGATTGTGTTTGTGTTGTTTGGCCTAAGCGGAGTTTATAAAGTTTTATCCAGCCGAATAAGTATAGCATACGCTTGGAGCATTCTTTTATTCATTGGCATATGTACGTTTTATGCAGGGCGCTGCCTTGCGAAATCAAGTGGAAAATAGTCTTTGGGTATCGCATCTGATATTTACTTAAAGTACTTCAGCGCGAGGAATCCGCAAGCCAGAAGCACGATAAAAATAATCGAAAAAAGATCGAAATATTTCTCGATGCTTTTTTCTATTTTATCTCCAAAAATTCTTAACGCTCCGGCGACGAGAAAGAAGCGGCCTGCGCGGCCGATAATTGAAGCAACAACGAGTGTCAGTATTGAAATATGGAATAGCCCTGCTGCGATAGTGATTACTTTGTAGGGTATGGGGGTAAAGGCCGCAGTAAATATGGTCAAGAAAGCATTCTCTGCATATTTACGGCCTACTAGATCCATCGTGGGCTGAAGATGGTACGTGTTTACGATTACCTTTCCGATAGTTTTATACAGGCCCCATCCGATAAAGTAACCAAAGAGCGCGCCGGCTACCGAACCAATTGTGCAGATTGTTGCATTACGCAGCCATTTTTTTCGCGTAGCCACTACCATTGCGATAAGAAGCACATCCGGCGGGATAGGGAAAAAAGAGCTTTCAATAAAGGCGATTCCAAAAAGGGCGAAAGGCGCCTGCGGCGTTTTTGCCCAGTGCATTGTCCATGCATAGAGGGACATAAAAAAACGTTTTGGGATTTGAAAAATATTTTGTATTGGCAGCATTTTTATCTTCTCCGGTCGCATAGATAGGAAGTATTTTATCAGGATTAATGAGTTTTTCAAGCAATCTTTAAAATATTATACCTGTTTATTAAAGAGTTGTTGAATCCGAGGCATTAATGTGTATAATATTACAGTCGGTAAAGAAAAGATATTTCGAATGTTATTTGCTATGAATATTATTAAAAAGGGAGTGGATTATGGCAACGCCGATTGAAAGATGGGTTGAGGAACAAGCGAGGCTTACCAAACCGGATAAGATTTACTGGTGCGATGGTTCAGAAGCCGAAGCGCATAGACTTATAGAAGTAGGTATGAAAGAAGAAAAGATAGCGGGGAATCCTGTCTTTCAAGAGCTTAATCAAAATAATTGGCCGAATGCCTATTTTCACAGGAGCCATCCTACGGATGTCGCTCGTACCGAGCACTTGACATACGTCTGCCATCCGGATAAAGAAATCGCAGGCCCAAATAACAATTGGATGGCCCCGGAAGATGCAAAAAGCCTTATGACCAAATTATCAGACGGCTGCATGGAAGGAAAGACGATGTACGTTCTTCCTTACATGATGGGGCATCCTGATTCTCCTTACGCTAAGGCCTGCATCCAGCTTACAGATGTTTCTTATGTAGCTATAAGCATGAGAATAATGACTCGCATGGGTAAGAACGTGATTGAAAAAATCGGGGACCGCAACGATTTTGTGAAAGGCCTGCATTCAGTAGGAGATTTTGATCCCGACAAGCGTTTTATCATGCATTTTCCGGATGAGCATTTTGTATGGAGTATAGGCTCAGGTTATGGCGGCAACGCGCTTTTGGGCAAGAAATGTTTTTCTCTAAGGATCGCTTCCTGGCTAGGCTATCAGGAGGGCTGGCTTGCAGAGCACATGGTAATACTTGGCATTGAGGATCCGAAAGGGAACATAACGTATGTTACAGCAGCCATGCCTTCTGCCTGCGGAAAGACAAATTTAGCCATGCTTGAATCCGCCCTGCCGGGCTATAAGGTTTGGACTTTAGGCGATGATATCGCCTGGTTAAATGTCGGGCCTGACGGAAGGCTGTACGCCATTAATCCTGAGGCAGGTCTTTTCGGCGTAGCCCCGAGTACATCCATGAAAACAAATCCCAACATGCTGAGAACTTTAAAAGCCGATAAATTCTACCCCACGCTTTTTACAAACACTGCTTTGGACACGGATAAAAATGAACCGTGGTGGGAGGGATTAGACGGCTCTACGCCTAAGAATCTGCTGGATTGGCAGGGTAAGCCCTGGAATAGCGCGAAAGACACCAAGGCCGCGCACCCAAATTCGCGGTTTACCGTATCTATATATAATTCGCCCACGCTTTCAAAAGAATTTGATAATCCTAAGGGCGTGCCTATTTCAGCTATAATACTGGGCGGACGCAGGACCAAGCTTATCCCTTTGGTCATTGAAGCATTTAATTGGCAGCACGGAGTTTTTCTGGGAGCAAGGACCGGCTCAGAAACCACAGCCGCTGCTACGCATAAGGAAGGCGTATTAAGAAGAGACCCGATGGCCATGCTGCCGTTTTGCGGTTATAACATGGGCGATTATTTCAAGCATTGGCTTAATATAGGCAAGAAATTAAGCCATCCTCCTAAGATATACTCTGTTAACTGGTTCAGAACGGATGACAACGGTAAATTTATCTGGCCGGGATTCGGAGAAAATATCCGCGTTTTAAAATGGATTATTGAACGCGTGAATAACCGCGTGAGCGCTAAAGAAACGCCCCTTGGCTTGATACCTGACCTAGAAGACCTGAATGTCGAAGGATTGAATATCCCGGAAGACAAGTTAAAGAAGCTGTTCGAGATCAATAATTCTGAGTGGCAGGCAGAATTCAAAGACATGGAAAAATTCTTTAACCAATTCGGCAAACATACGCCTGCTGAAATATGGCAGGAATATAAGACTTTATCGAAAAGGTGTTCGATATGAAACAGGAGCCGTTACGCCTTACAGATTTTAAAGATATTGATTTTTTTAAAAGAGGCAAGGTGAGGGATGTTTATGATCTAAAGGACAAGCTTTTAATTGTCTCAACAGACAGGATATCCTGTTTTGACGTGGTTTTGCCAACCTGCATACCTCATAAAGGAGAGGTTTTGACAAAGCTCAGCCTATTTTGGTTTGAGCTTACAAAAGACATTGTGCCGAATCATTTAATTTCAGCTGATGTGAATGAGTATCCGCAACAGCTATTGAAATATAAGGATGTTCTTAAAAATCGTTCTATGCTGGTTAAAAAAGCCAAATCCATTCCTGTGGAATGTATCGTAAGAGGGTATTTGTCCGGTTCCGGATGGAAAGAATATCAAAAAAGCCAGACTATCTGCGGTATAAAATTGCCGGTCGGGCTCAGAGAATCAGACAAGCTGCCGGAACCGATTTTTACTCCTTCTACCAAAGAAGACATGGGCCATGATATTAATGTAACGCAAGAATATGTCGCAAAGGAATTGGGAATGGATATAACAGAGAAACTAAAAAAATTAAGCCTGGCGATTTATAAAAAAGCGAGTAATTTTGCGGAAGGTCATGGCGTAATCATTGCGGATACTAAATTTGAGTTTGGTTTAAGCGGAAACAAGATTATCCTTATAGATGAGATCCTCACTCCGGATTCTTCGCGTTTCTGGCCAATGGATGGATACAGGCCGGGAGGTTCTCAGATGAGTTTTGACAAGCAGTTTGTGCGGGATTATTTGGAGACTTTAGATTGGGATAAGACGCCTCCGGCTCCGGAACTTCCTCAAGAGATAGTAACTCAGACAAGCGAGAAATATCTAAAGATGATAGAGCTATTTCTGAAGCAGGATTAAGCAAAATCCTAACACGGTCATGACCTTCAGCCATGCTTTTACGCAGGGCACCCAGACCTTCCGTAAGGTTATGAAAGTATTAATCCAATTCGAAAAAAAGCCGATTTTATTCCAAGATCCGGAATTTATCATATCCTGCAATAATCCTTCATCGTTTACAGCTTGTTTCAGGGATATCGAATCTGCGCTCAAGCGTGGATATTATGCGGCAGGTTTCTTTTCATACGAAGCTGGATATTGTTTTGAAGAAAGATTGCTGGAAGATAAAACATACAGTTTTCCGCTTATTTATATGGGGGTATACAAAACTCCCTTACGCGATAAGATTAGCATCAAAAACCCGCCTTTTCAAAATAGCTTAAAAGAACTTAGATTAAATATTTCGTATAAGGACTATTCTTCTAATATTCACGCTATACGTGATTATATTGCAAGAGGAGATGTGTATCAGATTACATATTGCATCAAATTGTTGTTTAATTTCAAGGGCGACCCGCTGTCTTTTTATGTTAAACTGCTAAGAGAGCAGCCTGTTCCTTATCCGGCATACATTGAGACAGATGAGTTCAATATACTTTCTCTTTCACCTGAAATGTTCATCAAGAAAACATCCGGCCATGTAGTTACTAAGCCAATGAAAGGAACGTGGCCTAGAGGTAATAATATGATATCTGATTTGATAGCCCCATTCTGCTTAAAATATGATAAGAAAAACAGGGCTGAGAACGTGATGATAGCTGACCTTCTCAGAAATGACCTTGGGAGAGTAGGGATGAATATCAGAGCGCCTAAACTTTTCGAAGTGGCTAAATACGCGACGCTTTGCCAGATGACTTCTACTGTAACGGGCCGTGTAGATAAGGACATAGCTCTTTACGGACTATTCGCTTCGCTTTTTCCATCCGGTTCTGTTACAGGGGCCCCGAAGATGCGCGCTATGGAGATTATAAGAAAACTTGAGAAAGAAGAGCGGAAGATCTATACGGGCGCTATCGGATATATCACCCCTGATAAAGATATGTTTTTTAACATTCCTATCCGCACGCTTTTAATCAGTAGTGGCTCAGGGGAAATAGGAATAGGAGGCGGCATTGTTTGGGATTCCACTCCGCAGGGGGAATGGGATGAAGGAATGCTTAAAGCAAAATTTCTTACAGATATATCTTCTTTATAGTTTAGTTTCCCAGATACTATAGAAATTATATCATCTTCAGATCCTTCGGCTACTCCTTTTTTGTCGTAGCCTCAGGATCAAGCAAATTCTTCGAATTTGTTTGACTTTTTTTGCCTCATATGGCATACTTTTCATATAAAATATGTAAATCATACTTTTCATACACAGGTATTTTGAACCAAAAGGAGAGAATATGAACAGCTTATCTAAAAATAAAATTTACGGGTCGGCTACGGTCGGCGAAAGAGGACAAATTGTAATTCCCGCGGACGTGAGAAAATCTTTCAGTATTAAACCCGGGGATAAGCTTATCGTCTTTGCTAAATCCGAGATGATTGGCCTTATCCCTGTAGAAGAATTCAGCCATTTTTTAGATCAGGCCAGCGAGGCGCTGGCCAGGTTTAAGAAATGAAGGCGTTTACGAATGGAAATAATTAGATTTAAAACATTTTCTGTTTTTATATTACTAGTTTTATGCTTTTCTTCACACAATGTGTCAGCTGAAGAAGCACTTACCTGGGGCGATTGCATAAAAGAAGCGAAGAAAAATCATCCTGACCTTATCTCTGCCGAAGAAAATATAAACCAAAAAGAAGCCGATAAGGTTATAACCAGAAGCGATCTATATCCGCAGATAGACGCCAGCGCTGATTATTCAAGGATAAAGACTACTACGGAAAAAGACAGCTATTCTTACGGCGTAAGCGGAAGCCAGCTTATATTCAACGGCGCCAAGACATCGAATGACCTGAAGGCTGCGTCGGAGAATATCAGGGCAGCTCAATATAGCTACAGATTTGTTTCTTCGGAAATACGATACCGCCTGCGGTCAGCTTTTATAAGTCTATTGAAGGCGCAGGAGTTATTAAACATTACAGAGGAGATTGCCAGGATAAGGAGAGATAACCTGATATTGATCACGCTCCGCTATGAAGCCGGGATAGAACATAAGGGCGCGCTATTGACAGCCGAGGCAAATCTGACTCAGGCAAAATTCGAGATCATCCAGTCTAAAAGAAATCTGGAGGCCAGGCAGAGAGAGCTCTTGAAAGAAATGGGAAGGTTCAAATTCTCTGATATCCGCGCGGAAGGAAGTTTTGAAGCAATAGATCCTGAACCGGAAAGGCCTGATTTCGATGCCTTGATAAAAGGTAACCCTTCGCTTGAAAAATTAGCCGCGCAGAAAAACTCGGCATTCTTCGGCATCAAATCCAAAGAAGCTGATTTTTATCCTAAGATCTCGGCTAGCGCCGGGACAAGCATGTCAGGCGCGGATTTACCTCCGGACCAGGATCAATGGGATATAGGCATTGGATTAAGCTTGCCTATATTTGAGGGCGGATTAAGGCTTGCCGAGATAAAAAAGGCAAAGGCGGCGTATAACCAGGCTCAGGCTGATGAGCGCAGCGAAAGAGACAGCATTATCTTGGCGCTTGAGCAGAACTGGACAGGCTTTTTGGACGCTATAGATAACGTAAAGGTGCAGAAAAAGTTTCTAGTTGCGGCTGAAGAGCGCGCCAGAATCGCGGAAGGCCAGTATTCATTGGGATTGATCCAGTTTGACAGTTGGACTATCATAGAAGACAGTCTCGTGAAGGCGAAAAAGACCTTTATTGACGCTGAGGCAAATGCATTGCAGGTTGAGGCAGGCTGGATTGAAGCGAAAGGAGAGACATTAGAATATGAAGACTAAAAAGATAGGAATATTTTTAGTGATACTTATTATTCTGGCAGGTTCGGTATTTTATATAGCCGGGATGAAGCAGCAAAAAACAACCAACGAAGTCGTAAAAGAAATAAACCCTGCCATGGGCTCTATAAGAACATTTATATCCTCTACCGGGACAATCCTTCCGAAAAATAGACTAGAGATAAAGCCGCCTGTCAACGGCAGGATAGAACGTATTCTCGTGAAAGAAGGAGATGGGGTAAAAACAGGCGATATACTGGCATGGATGAGCTCAACAGAAAGGGCAGCTTTACTGGACGCTGCAAGAGGTAAAGGGGAGCAGGCTGTAAATTACTGGGAAAATGCGTACAAGGCTATACCGTTAATAGCGCCTATTGATAGCGAGGTCATAGTAGCCACTACCCAGCCCGGCCAGACAGTTACCACAAGCGATCCTGTGGTGGTATTGTCCGATCGTTTGATTGTAAGAGCTCAGGTTGATGAAACAGATATAGGTAAGGTTGCGCTTGATAAAAAGGCGTTCATTACTATCGACGCTTATCCGGATACTAAGATCGAAGCCAGTGTAGAGCATATCTATTATGAATCCGAAACTGTCAACAACGTCACTGTTTATAAAGTAGATCTCGCGCCTGAAGATATGCCTAAATTTTTCCGCTCAGGCATGAATGCGTCCATAGATTTCATAGACCAGAGTAAAGAAAATACCTTGCTTGTTCCCGTGGAAGCTGTGTATAAAGAAAAAGAAGGAAATTATGTACTGGTTAAACAGGGGTATAATGGGGAGTTGGTCAGGGCAGCTGTTAAACTAGGCATTTCTGATGATAAGAATGTAGAAGTGCTTTCCGGAATCACTAAAGACGATAGAATAATAATAAAATCAAAGATGTATAATCTTCCTAAAGATACCAGGGGTAAGAATCCGTTCATGCCTGGTCATTAAAGATAATGATTGAACTAAAAAATATTTACAAGACTTATCATATGGGTAAGGTAGAAGTCAAGGCCTTGCAGGGGATTTCTTTAGCAATCTCTCCGGGCGAGTTTGTGGCGATTATGGGGCCGTCGGGTTCCGGCAAATCTACGCTGATGCATATTTTGGGTTTACTGGACAGGCCTGATACGGGAGAGTATTATCTTGGGAAAAGAATGGTCAATGAGCTTTTTGATGATGAGCTATCCGCAGTGCGGAATCGGCTGGTTGGTTTCGTATTCCAGCAATTTCATTTGTTACCCAGGATGACCGCGTTAGAAAATGTCATTCTTCCTTTAGTGTACATGGGAAAACGTCATCTAAAAGAAAAGGCCAAGGAGAAAATCAATGAAGTCGGCCTTGCTGATAGAATGAATCATAGGCCGAACGAGCTTTCCGGAGGCCAGCAGCAGCGCATCGCTATTGCCAGGTCATTAGTTAATGATCCGTTGATTATCATGGCTGATGAGCCGACAGGAAACCTTGATTCAAAAAGCCAGGAAGAGATAATGGCGATTCTTAAGGATTTAAATCAAAAAGGCAAGACTATTATCATAATTACCCATGAAAAAGAAGTGGCTAGCCATGCCAAACGCGTTATTCATATGCGCGATGGCAGGATTATTTCTGATGATAAATCAGGGGTTTTTATGAAAAGTTCCGGAGAAAACCAGGCCGATAAGATAATAGACGTTGTGTTATCTAAATCAGAAAGAAAGGCCAGAGAAACAGAATTTTTTGATTATCTGCGTCAGGCAGGCGTGGCCATGGTAACGCATAAGATGCGCTCATTTTTATCTATCCTCGGTATATTGATCGGCGTTGCCGCGGTGATAGCCATGCTTGCCATTGGGACAGGGGCAAAAGAGTCGATTGAGCAGCAGCTGGCGAGTTTGGGCTCTAATCTTTTGGTAGTCAGGCCAGGTTCTTCAAGAGTCCACGGAGTGGCCATGGAGGCCGGCACCGTGACGCGTTTTACCCTGCAGGACGTCGCGGATATCGCTAAATTATCCGATGTGGTAAATAGCGTGAGCCCCTCGGTAACCGGCAGAGGGCAGATGGTCTATGCCAATAAGAACTGGAATACCAGGGTGGAAGGCGTTGGCGCGGATTATGCAACACTGCGAGCTTCATCTCCTGCGGTGGGAAGATTTTTTACTGAGGATGAAGTAAAAATGCGCTCGCGGGTTATTGTGCTTGGAGCGACAGTTGTAAGGGAACTTTTCGGGGACGCCAATCCCATCGGTGAAACCATAAAGCTGAATTTGGTTAATTTTAAAGTTATCGGAATTTTGCCCGTAAAAGGAGCGAGCACGTTTCATGACCAAGATGACACGGCTGTGATTCCGGTTACGACAGCGATGTTCCGGGTGTTCGGAAAAGAGTATGTTGATTCTATCTACGTGGAGGCGAAAAGCGCTGATTCGCTTGACATAGCGCAGAAGGAAGTATCCTCGCTGATTATAAAACAGCATCGCCTTAATAAAGACGGAGAAGATTCATTTCAAATCCGGAATATGGCTGACATTAAAAATACGCTCGAAGCCACCACTAAAACAATGTCGTTACTGCTGGGATCTATTGCCGCGATATCGCTTTTAGTCGGCGGCATAGGTATTATGAATATTATGCTGGTATCAGTATCTGAGCGCACCCGCGAAATAGGCTTACGCAAGGCAATCGGCGCGAATAATAAAGATATCCTGGTGCAGTTTCTTATTGAAGCGATATTGATGTCATTTCTGGGAGGGCTGTTCGGTATCTTGCTGGGGACTGGGATAGCAGTACTCATAACGCTTTTTGCAGGATGGGCTGTGAAGGTTTCGTCATCTTCTATAATTCTTGCTACAACATTCTCATTAGTCATAGGGGTAGTTTTTGGACTTTGGCCTGCCCAAAAAGCTTCTAGGCTGGACCCGATCGAAGCATTGCGATATGAATGATATTATGTTTGACAAATCTTAATAACGTGGTAAAATAAAGTTCCATGGGTTAAAGTTCGCAGTTTCTTGGAGCGAAATACTGAGCCCGCTAGTGTTTCTGTGGCGGGCGAATGTATAAAACAAATAGCATAAAAAGATTAGAAAATCTTGAGCCGTAAGGGGAGACAACTAGCCTTTGCGGTTTTTTTATTGAGGAGGAATTATTAAAAAAGTAAAGACTTCCAGTAAAGGCAGAAAATGCAAATATCCGCATTGTAAGCATGTCTTGAGCATCTATAATCATGAAGATCATTGCCATGTACATAGAGGCCAAATGTTACAGGAACATGCTTTCAAGGGGTCTAAATAGCCATGATAGATAAACCAACTCAGAGTTTTTATGGACTCGGTATAGCGCCGAAGATACTTGATATACTTGAGCGTATAAAGTTTAAGGTGCCCACGCCTATTCAGCTGAAGGCAATCCCTTTGGCAATTGAAGGCAAAGATATTATCGGCATCGCCCAGACAGGGACCGGCAAAACCCATTCTTTTGCTATCCCTATGGTGCAAATCCTTGCGCAGAAAAAAGGCATAGGCTTGGTTCTTGCGCCTACCCGCGAATTAGCTATTCAGATTGATGAGGCTTTTCAAGGCATTGCGCGGCCATTTGGAATACGAACAGCCTGTCTTATCGGCGGAGCTTCAATGCAGGACCAGGTTCGGGCGCTGCGCAATAAACCCCGCGTGATAATCGCTACCCCGGGCAGGCTTATCGACCATATGACCCAGTGGAATATATTGCTCGATGATGCAGTGATGCTGGTGCTTGATGAAGCGGATCGCATGCTTGATATGGGGTTTACTCCGCAGGTAGAGAAAATTCTGCGTTTTTTGCCTAAAGAAAGACAGACCATGCTTTTTTCGGCAACCATCCCGAAAGAAATCATGCAGATGGCTGCTAAGCACATGAAACTTCCTGTCAATGTAGAGATTGCGCCTTCCGGCACTGCTGCTGAGAGAGTTACCCATGAATTATTTGTTGTTAAGAAAGATTTTAAATTGCAGCTTCTCGGTAAAATCCTTGCGCAGTACCATGGGCCCGTTCTTTTATTTTCCCGCACCAAGCATAACGCAAGAAAGATCACGCGCTCGATCAGGGACATGGGGCATAACGCCGCAGAGATACATTCTGACCGTTCTCTGGGCCAGCGCCGCGAAGCGCTCAGCGGCTTTAAATCCGGTAAATACAAGATACTTGTAGCTACTGATATTGCTGCCCGCGGGATTGACGTGACCGGTATCGAGTTGGTTCTCAATTATGACCTTCCTGACGACACTGAAAACTATGTGCATCGCATCGGCCGCACAGGCCGCGCAGGCCATAAAGGCCATGCGATTTCTTTTGCCACGCCTGATCAAAAGGGCAATGTCCGCGATATAGAAAAACTCATGAGGGCGCCGCTGCCTATCTCAAAGAATCCGGATATTTTCCAGGAACAATTTATTCAATCTTCCCATCAATCTTCGTATCAACCTTCATATAGACATCCAAAAAATAACTACAAGCAAAAGCGTCATATGCAGCACAGGTCTAAATTTTACCGTTAAGAAGGAGGGGTGATAGCCTGTGTTGGATATTTCTAGAAAACGATATAGACTTAGAATCATAGCGCCTGCCTACCCGACGTTCAATATATATTCATATGTCGCTGCCAAGACTACTGCCTTGGGCCCGGTGTGCGTGGCCACCAGCGTAAACGAAATGGAGAAATGGGACGTAGAGGTTATAGACGAGAATAACCTCCGCAGGTATGGCCCTCGTTTAATTTCAGGCGGGGCTGATCACGAATTTTTACAAAACCAAAGGCCTTGCGATATAGCCGGTTTTTATGGCGGTCTTACAAGTACGATTCCTCGGCTTTATGAAATAGCGCGTTTTTACAAAGATAAAGGCGTTGTGACTGTAGCCGGCGGGCAGCATTTTTGCAAAGAGAATATTAAAGAAGCCCTGTCTTCAGGCATAGACTACGTGGTTATCGGAGAAGGAGAAGATGCCATAAAAGAACTTCTCTGGGCGCTTGAAGGAAAACTGGATATCAGCGAAGTGAAAGGCATTGCCTATCTAAGCGGCGATAAAATAGTTTTTACTCCCGGCCGCGAGCCTTTAAAAGATTTTGACAACCTGCCGTTGCCGGATTTTTCCCTGGTGCGTTACGCGAAAATCAACCTCTATCCGGTTGAAAGGATACGCTCGTGCGGGATGGACTGCGAATTCTGCACAGTGAAAGGGAAGCCAAGGTGTTCTTCTCCTGAACGCCTTCTGGAAAGGATAAGTTTTCTTCTTGAGACTAAAGACGCCAGGCATTTTTTTATAGTGGATGACCTTTTTGGGCAGGAAAGGGATGAGACAATACGGTTCTGCAACATGCTTAGGGATTATCAGAAAGATACGGAGAGACGGCTGGATCTTACTGTCCAGATACGGCTGGATAAAGCCGGGGATACTGAACTTTTATCAGCAATGCGCCAGGCAGGTATTAGCACAGTGGCAATAGGGTTTGAATCGCCTATTGAGGAAGAATTAAAAGCTATGAATAAACGCCTGAAACCTGAGGACATGCTGTCCTTTGTAAAGGTATTCCGTAAATTTGGTTTTTTGATTCACGGCATGTTTATTTTTGGTTATCCATTAAAAGAGAGCGTGAATTTCAGCATGTCTAGCGAGGAGCGGGTAAAGCGGCTTAAAAAATTTATCAAAAAGGCAGGATTGGATACTATACAGGTTCTTTTGCCTGTGCCTTTGCCTGGCACAGAACTGCGGCAAAGACTCGAGGCCCAGAATAGAATCTATTCTCTCCAGGACGTGGGATGGGAATATTATGACGGCAATTTCCCGCTTTTTGAGCCTGACAAACCAATGAGCGCGGAAGACGCGCAGCTTTCAATCAGGAAAATCATGGGCAAGTTTTATCAGTTCAAATACATGTTTATGATAGGCCTGAATATATTTTTCTTTCCGTCGCTCATTTTCTTTTTGCACGATATCAAGGCCGGCTGGAGAATCTGGTATAGGCCGTGGCGTAACTACCTGGTACGTTTTGGCGGATGGATTATTTTCAGAAACTGGATATCCAGGTTTAAAAGAGATAAATTCCCCGAAAAATTAAAACAGGCAAGGGCCAGGCGTCTCAGTTAATTGACCCCTCGGGGAGTTTTTTCCTTAGATCCTTTTTCTAATTGCATTAAAAGTCCATGTGCTGTAAAATTTATTAGAGGCTTATATGAGCATAATCACAATGTCAGAGGCATTAAAAACAGCTTTTCTGCCTTATATTAAAAATATTCAGGACTTTCATTTTTATTATAATAATCCGTTGTTGTGGGCATTCTTTATGGTTTTATACCTTTTGCTGGAGATAGGAAAGGGCTGGAGCCCTGGCAAGGCATTTTTCTTTTGCGCGAGCATAGCCTCTATTTTATTGGGCGCTACGCAGTTAGCTGCAAAAACGTTTACGATCCAGGGATACGCGGCATATAGTATTGACCCATTCATATTAAAAGTAGCTTCTCTTATTTTGATTTCATTAGTAATAGTATATTTTGTATTGATAGATAATTCTTAAGTCAGATTATGGAAGACCATTGCATAAAAAAGAAAATCTATTATCATGATACTGATGCAGGCGGCGTAGTGTATTATGCTAATTATCTCAAACACCTTGAAGAGGGGAGATTTGAATTTTGCCTTTCAAGAGGGGTTAATATGGCGGAATCAGCGAAAGAAGGCGCAATATTCCCGGTTGTCCGCCTGGAAATAGACTACAAATCTCCTGCCATGTACGGAGATGTTGTTGCAGTTTTTACCCGTATCGAAAAAATCGGCTTTTCCTCAATTTATTTTATACAGGAAATAAAAAAAGATGATATAACGCTGGTAAAAGCAAAAACGATATGGGCTTGCGTAAATGAAGCGCTCAAACCGCAGCCTATCCCTGAAAAAATTAAACAGGCGTTGTCTTGAAAGGAATTCGCATGAATATTTTCAATATGTCTGAAATAGTGGATCTGGGAATCGAAAAAGAAAAAAAGAGAAGGGATTTTTATGGCCTGGTGGCTGAAAAATTCAGCGGCAAAAACATGAAAGAGCTTTTTACAAAGCTAAGGGACTGGGAAGAGGAGCATATAAAGAAATTTACAGAGATAAGGGCGTCTGTAAAGGAACTCAGGGAAACAGAGAGTTATGAAGGTGAGTTGAATTATTATATGCAAGCGCTTCTGGATGATAAACTTTATAATGACGTTTCTCCCGCAAAGTTCAGCGCTAACGTAAAGACTCCTCTGGACGCCATTTCATACGGAATAGGATTTGAAAAAGATGCGATTATATTTTTTAACGAGATTATGGGTTATACGGTTGATGCGAGAAAAGACGTAATAAAAAAACTTATTGAAGAAGAAAAGCAGCATATTGTATATCTGGCAGCTTTAAAGGAAAAGGTGGTATAATAGTTTTATTGAGAAATGAAAATATGGAGGTGTTTAGATGGGGATGTTTCAATTAATTTCTAACGGCGGGATTACAATGTACGTGCTTATCCTTTGCTCTATATTGTCCATAGCTATTATAGTAGAGAAGATTTTATATTACCACAGGCGGGCCAGGGTTAAGAGAGAAGATTTTATGATGGATATAAAAAATCAGCTGGATCGCGATAATCTGAGGCATGCCATGACTATGTGCATCGGCATGTGTAAGGATGCGGCTACTCCTTTTGCCAATGTCGTGTGTTCCGGTCTAAACGCTTATAACCGTGGAGAAAAAGAAATATCCAATAACATGGAGAGAAGCATTGTCATAGAGACAAACATGCTAAGCCGTTTTACAACCATAGTCGGCACAATAGGGAGCGTTGCAGTTTACATAGGGCTTTTCGGCACGGTGCTTGGGATAATAAGGGCATTCCACGATATCTCTAAGACCGGATCAGGCGGCATAAGCGTTGTTATAAACGGTATATCAGAAGCATTAATATGCACCGCGGCCGGATTATGCGTTGCTGTACCGGCGGTTATCGCGTATAATTATTTTATAAAAAGAATAGATAATTTTGTGACAGACATGGAATTATGCGCTTCTGAAACGCTGGATCTGATTTCCGGTAAACAGAAATGAATAGACGGTCTGCGAAACAAAAAGTAATGGCAGAGATAAATATAACGCCTTTTACGGACGTTATACTTGTCTTATTGATAATCTTCATGATAACCACGCCCTTGATCCTTCAGTCCAACATCAAAGTCAGCCTGCCTGAAGCTGCGAGCGGAAAGCCTTTAACAAATACCAGGCAGATAAATATTACCGTTAGTAATGATAATTCCGTGTATATTGACAATAAACTTGTAACGAGGAAAGAATTAAGGGCTCAGATCAGGATGATGCATAGAGATAATCCTAACCTGGAGGTTATCCTTTTTTCAGACAAAATGGTCAAGTTTAAGAATATTGTCTCCATCCTGGATGACCTTAATGAGATAGGTATCAGAAATCTCAATATAGCTGCGAAGGTAGAGCAGTGATATCAAATTATATTTAAAACATAAGGACGGTTATTATGAAAAAAGAATTATCTTTTATAACTGTTATCGGAAAAGACAAAAAAGGCATTGTCGCAAAGATATCAAATCTTTTGTACAAAAATAATGTAAATATAGAGGATATAAACCAGAAGATTATGGAAGGATTATTTGTCATGACAATGCTTGTGGATATAAGCGGATATAAATATCCAATAAATAAATTGAACTTAAGTCTTGAAAGAATAGGAAAAGAGATGGGTCTTAGGATCCAGCTGCAGCACGAGAACATCTTTAAAATGATGCACAGGGTATAAAATGGCCATAACCGTAGATGAAGTTTTTGAAACAGCCAAGATGATTCTTTACCAGAATCTGGACATAAGGACTACTACCCTTGGTATTAATTTGAAAGACTGCGTGGATTCAGATTTCAGGGCATTTAAGAAAAAGGTATACGATAAGGTTTGTAAAAACGGTTCGATTTTGATAAAAGAGGCTGGAAAATTAGAGCTTAAATACGGGATACCTATAGTGAATAAAAGGATGTCTGTGACTCCTGTAAGCATTATAATGGAAGCCCATCTGAGTAAGAAGAAATTCTTGGAGATGGCAATGATTCTTGATAAAGCGGCTGAGGACGCGGGTGTTGATTTTATAGGAGGGTTTGGGACGCTATGCCAGAAAGGCCTTACGCGTTCGGATAATTTATTGATAGAAGTTCTGCCGGATGTTCTTTCAAATACAAAGCACGTGTGCTCTTTTTTGAACGTAGGCTCAAATGTAAGCGGCATGAATTTAGACGCAGTGAATCTTTTGGGAGCAATGCTTAAAAAGACAGCCGGAAAGACCAGGAACGCTTTAGGATGCGCAAGGTTTGTAGTATTTGTAAACGCCCCCGAAGACAATCCTTTTATGGCAGGCGCTTTTCATGGGATAGGAGAAGGAGATAGTACTTTAAATATAGGTATAAGCGGGCCGGGAGTGGTAAGAAGCGTTGTGGAAAAAAATAAAGATTGCGACCTGACAGAATTATCCGAGGTCATAAAGAGGACTGTTTTTAAAATAACCAGGGCAGGGGAGTTGATAGGGAGGGAACTTGCCAAGAATCTCAAGATACCATTCGGCGTAGTAGATATTTCTCTCGCGTCAACTACAAACAAAGGAGATTCTGTAGCAGATATAGTAAAGGCATTTGGCATAGAAAGCATAGGCGCTCACGGATCTACGCTTGCGATAGCTTTATTAATGGACGCTGTTAAAAAAGGCGGGGCAATGGCTAGCGCAAACGTGGGAGGCTTGAGCGGCACATTCATGCCTGTCAGCGAAGACATGGGCATGGTAGAGGCAGTGAAAAGAAAATCCCTCAGCCTGGATAAATTAGAGGCCCTTACAGCAGTCTGCTCTGTGGGCCTGGACATGGTAGCGATACCAGGGAATACTCCGGAAGAAACTATAAACGCGATAATAGCAGACGAACTCAGCATAGGTATTATAAATAATAAGACCACAGCTGTGAGGATCTTACCGATACCCGGCAAAAAACCAGGAGACCTTGTAAAACTGGGAGGCCTGTTGGGAATTGCCCCTGTGATGAGCGTAAATAGATATTCTGCCAAGAATTTTATGAAAAGAGGCGGCAGGCTCCCAGCCCCTATTACCAGCCTAAGGAATTGATCCATTTTACCAATTTATTTTTACGCCTCCCTGAATCCATCTTCCAGGCTGCGTCACTCCTGCAATTTCGCTGTATTCCGTATCTGTAAAATTATCTATTTTTAAAAAAGGCTCTATTGAATTACGCTTATTTTCAAATACCTTTGAGATGCGCAAATCCCCTATAAAATATGTCTCCCCGAATTTTCTTTCATTGTAGGACAGGTGCCAGCCTATTTTTATGCCTTTAATGTCATGGTTTAGATTAAACATCAATTGATGTTTTAATATATCTAGGGCATATTTTGACAGAAAGCCGGAATTATTTTTATCTGCTTCCATATAGACATAAGAGAACGGGCCGGTTTTCAGTTCCAGGCCTTTAAAATCCACTTTCCCAAGATTAGCAGCCTGCCATATGTCATTCTGCGTAGGCCTTGTATAATCTATAAGATTTTTAACTCTGCGCAGGAATCCGCTGCATTCAATTTTAATATTATTGAAATTTGTTTCAAAACCAGCGCTGTAATTATCTGATTTTTCCACTTTCAAGTCAGAATTTCCTTTATTGGCGGCGTCAGAATAATATAGTTCCGTAAAACTCGGCCCTCTGAAAGCGCGGCTGAAAGATGATTTTATTTTTAATTTTTCATCTATGAGCCACCAGCCAAGACCTGCGTCAAAAGAGTTCTGGTATGACCAGTTTTGGAAATGGTCATATCTGAACCTAGCTGATGGTTCAAATTTATTTCCGGGCTCAGGATTGAATCCCAAAAAACACGCCTCGTTCATCCTTGTATTTTTGCCTAACTTTGTGGAATTTATCGTATTCCTGGATATTTCAAAACCGCTTTCCATGTTGCCGTATTTTACGGGCCAATTTATACCGGAATTGACCCCGTATGAATAAGTGGCATGAGTGTTTTGAGAGAAAGACGGATTGTTTCTATTTAATATGAATTTATCATTGTGTCTGCGCAGAAAAATAGAATTTTTCAATTTATAAGAGCAAAGATCGGAATCAAGGCCTGTTTTTACGAACAGCGTCTTTGTATGCTCCTCCTCTTCTTTATAAAGATTAGAATAGAAGCTGTCCGCTCCGAAATCTTTATCCTGGTAACCGGCTAAGAAATTTAAAGAATTGTCCAACCAGCCTCTGTTAAAGATATAAGAAAAGGTTTGGTAATCAAAGTCAGTGTTCGGCCTGGCGCCGTTTGATGTCTTGTGCTCGAATGAAAAACTGCTGGAAGCGTCTTTTCCAGGCATATCGCAGGAAAAGGCCTGGCCGTACAAGGCGTGCGCTCCTCCTGACATTTCTATGCTTACAGATTTTTTTAAAGGTTTTTTCGTTATAATGTTAATACTGCCGCTGAGTGCGCCTGCGCCATAGAGAGAGGATGAGCCCTGTTTTATTACCTCTATCTTTTCCATATCCATGCTAGTGAAGGGTATGTCTAAATTATGGTGGCCTGTTTGCATATCGTTTATCCTGATTCCGTCTATGAGAACAGCTACCTGTTCATAGGTAGAGCCTCTTATGGAAAGATCTCCTTGGACGCCTGATGTGCCTCTATAGCGCAGATCTACGCCTGAAGCATATTTGAAAACATCGGAAGCTGAATTGAGTTTTTCCCCCTGGATATCTTTGTAAGAAAATGTTTCCGCAGGGTAATTCTGAGTTTTTTCATTGCCCGAATTGCCGGTTACGACTATTTTCTCCAGCATGTGATCTTCTTCGGCAAAAGAAGAAAGGCAGAATATCAGGTTTAATATAATGCTGGCGATTAGTATCATAAAGTGTTTTTACTCCGGATATATTATACAAAAATAGGCAATATTGTAAACTTAATTTTTCATATTGGTTTACAATGTCTTTTTTCCAGTATTGCCAGGGTTTCGATGTGAGGTGTTTGGGGAAAAAAGTCAAAAAAGTGAAGAGTTTTGATAGCGTGGGAAACGCTCATTATTTTTAAATCGCGGCTGAGAGTGGCTGGATTACATGATAAATATATGATTTTTTTTACTGAACTGAGAATGATATTTTGGCATAGCATGTTATCCAGGCCTTTTCTCGGCGGATCAAGTATCAAAGTATCAATGCCGCTAGTCATAAGCGAAGGGAATAATTTTTCGCACGAGCCTTCGTAAAGCCTGAAGTTTTTAATTTTATTCAATTTCAGATTACTTTTTAGAAAAGAGATGTTGCCCGGAGCGGATTCTACCCCGATGACTTCTTTGGCATATTGGCTTAAACATATTCCAAACGTGCCTATGCCGCAATATAGGTCAGCTATTATTTCTTTTTTATCCGGGCTCGTGGATTTTTGCATATCTTTCAGAACCGCCTCAAGCATCGGAACATTAATCTGGAAGAATGAATCAGGGCCTATTCTGAAAGTTTTTCCTGAAATTGTTTCTTCAATGTAATTATTTTTCATGTTGAATTTTGAAAATAATATGTGCAGTTTGTACATTCGCGGCCACAAAACTTCGGTCTTTAGGCCGCAGATAGGTAATGGTCGCTCAGTATTCCGCCCAAGGAACTCCGGGCTTAAGCTCGGTTGGGCTCCATTTTCAGATTTTCCGGAAGGGTGTATTGTAAGCATCAGTTCTTTTGTAGAATAACTTTCTCTTATTTCAATTTCTTTGATAAAGGTCAAATTCTCTTTATTTACTATTTCCATAAATGACGATAGAAACTCATTAACATTTTTGCTTACTAAACAACATGAACCTATCTGAATGAATTTGTCCCTGTATTCAGGAGCATGATATGCAAGACTTGCTTTTTTATCTTCCCATATTATGCTTAATTTTATTTTATTCCTATATCCCCATGTTTCGGAAGAAGGAGTAACGCTGATAGATGTGTCTGTAAATATCTCTTTTAACTGGGATTTTTTGATCGTAAGCTGAGTTTTATAGTCCATATACTGATAAGCTCCGCATGCCTGATAATGGCTGCAGCGCGGTGTTATCCTGGAAATGGAGGGGGTTATTATTTTTATTGTTTTTGCTTCAATATAATTTTTCTTTTCTTCAAGAGGGGTTATCTCTACTATTTCGCCGGGCAATCCTTCATCCGTAAGGATGGTTTGTTTTTCGATTAAGCCAAGACTTTTGCCAGGGTAGATTATTTTCTCAATTTTTATTTCCATAAGTACTTAATATATCATATTTTGCTTTAATATAAAATATGTATATAGTACAATAGAAAAAAGTCCCTCGCCGCCCGATGGTAAAAACTATGGCGACTCGGGATCAAATTTTGTTTCACAAAATTTGGGAGGCGAAAATGAAAAAATGTCCTTATTGCGCTGAAGAGATACAAGACGAAGCTGTAAAGTGCAGGTATTGCGGAGAGGTCCTGAATAAACAGAAAAAAACCAAATGGTATTTCAGCATGGCTACTTTCGTGACTGCGCTTCTATGCGTCGGGCCGTTTGCCTTGCCTCTTTTCTGGCTTAATCCGCGTTTTACACTTAAAAGAAAGATATGGGTAAGCGTTATTGTCATTGTCCTGACTTATTTTTTAAGTGTAATGCTGATCAGCAGCGTATCTTCTTTGAAAAACTATTATCAGTTGATGCAGTGATTATGAGATATATCTTAGCCATAGATCAGGGGACTACCGGAAGCAGGGCTATTATTTATGATAAGCGCGGCAGAAAAGTAGTAAGCGCGTATGAAGAATTTCCGCAGTATTTTCCAAAGCCGGGATGGGTAGAGCATGACCCGGAAGAAATATGGAAAAGCGTTAATAATTCTATCCAGAAAGTTCTTAAAAAAATTCCAGCAGATAAGATTCAGGCAATAGGCATTACAAATCAACGCGAGACAACTGTTTTGTGGGATAAAGATACGGGTAAGCCTGTTTATAATGCTATCGTGTGGCAGTGCAGACGCACGGCTTCCAGATGTGACCGGCTTAAAGCCATAAAAGGCGAGAGGGAATTCTTTAAAAAGAGAACAGGCCTTCCAATAGATGCATATTTTTCAGCCACTAAAATAGAGTGGATTTTAAAAAATGTAAAAGGCGCTTTTAAAAAAGCCCAAAGCGAAAAATTATTATTCGGCACTACTGATGCGTGGATTTTATGGAAACTAACAGGCGGGAAAATTCACGCTACTGATTATACGAATGCCTCGCGTACGATGCTCTTCAATATTGAAAAATTGGAATGGGATAAAGATATCCTGGCTAAACTCAGAATCCCGGAGCAAATTCTGCCAAAAGTTAAAAAATCATCAGGTATTTTTGGAGACACTATAAAAATAGGAAAACTGCCGGCCGGTATTCCGATATCAGGAATTGCCGGAGACCAACAGGCAGCTTTGTTCGGTCAGGCATGTTTTGAGCCGGGTACCATGAAAAATACATACGGCACAGGTTGTTTTATTTTGTTAAATACTGGCAGGAAAAAGGTTGTTTCAATGCATGGACTTATTACTACTATTGGATGCGGGTTTTTCGGAGAACCCGTATATGTGCTTGAAGGATCGGTATTCATCGCAGGGGCGGCTATTCACTGGATCAGAGACGGCCTGAAACTTTTAACATGCGGATGTGAATCTGAAAAAATGGCAGCGTCGCTCAAGGATAATGCGGGCGTCTATTTTGTGCCTGCCCTTACAGGACTTGGCGCGCCTTACTGGGATCAGAACGCCTCAGGCGCTATCTTTGGGATCACAAGAGGGACTAACGGCAATCATATTGTAAGGGCGGCGCTGGAGGCAATGTGTTATCAGACTAAAGATGTGCTCCTGGCTATGCAAAAGGATTCTGGTTTAAAGAGGGAATAAACGTAGTCAGGCCAAAAGTGATAGAGACCACTTCCCTGGGAGCCGCGTATCTGGCAGGCCTTGCTGCGGGGTATTGGAAAGATTCGAAAGAAATAAAAAAATGCTGGGAAAAAGACAGAGTTTTTAGGCCTAAAATGAGAAAAGAAATAGCTTCAAAGTATTACAGGGAGTGGCTTGATGCAGTTAAACGAACGTTGACTAAATGAAACTATATGACGTAGCTATAATCGGGGCAGGGGTAATAGGGACTTCGATTGCCAGGGAATTATCCCGCTACAGATTAAATATCGCGCTTCTTGAAAAAGAAGAAGAGCTTGCCTTTGGCGTTTCAAAATCAAATTCAGGAATAATTCATCCAGGAACGCAAAATCCTCCGGATTCATTAAAAGGGAAATTATGCGTGCAGGGAAACTTTCTCATAAGAAAAATCTCAAAAGAATTAGGGCTGGATTTCAAAGAAGCAGGAGAGTTGATAGTCAGTTTTAACGAAGGAGAAACAAAAGAGCTTTTGCGCCTTAAAGAAGAAGCTGAGATTCTAGGCGTTCCTGGTTTAAGGATAGTAGACAAGGCCTGGCTAAGGCAGCACGAACCGAATCTCAATAGCGAAGCGGTTTGCGGCCTTTATGCGCCTACAGCAGGGATTATAAGTCCTTACCGACTGGTATATGCCCTTGCAGAAAATGCTGTTCGAAACGGGGTTGAGATTTATGCTGAAACAAAGGCTGTAAACATAGCTAGATCCGATAAATATTTTGAGATAGACACTTCCGGAGGCATGTATAGAGCAAGATATCTTATAAATGCGGCAGGTTTATTCGCGGACGATATATCCGGCATGCTGGGTATATGCGATTTTAAAATTAAACCGCGTAAAGGCGAAGAATTCATTCTTGATAAGAAAAAAGAAAATCTCGCAAAGCATCTGATTTTCCCATTGCCGTCTAAAACGTCAAAAGGAGTTTTGATAATAAAAACTGCTGATGGGAATCCTATGATAGGGCCGACAGCCGAAGAAGGTGAAGATAAAGAAGACCTGTCCACATCTGAAGCCGGGCTTAATAAGGTCTTGATGTCTGCCAGGCGCCTGATTCCTGCCGTAGATGAAAAAGATATAATAGCTTACTTCGCAGGCTTGCGTCCTTGGAGCGGAAACGATTTTATTATAAGGCATGAAACTAAAACCCATGGATTTATAAATGTCGCAGGCATCCAATCCCCAGGCT
This sequence comes from Candidatus Omnitrophota bacterium, assembly GCA_026387235.1. Taxonomy (GTDB): domain Bacteria; phylum Omnitrophota; class Gorgyraeia; order Gorgyraeales; family Gorgyraeaceae; genus UBA10183. The sequence goes on along the minus strand of JAPLMD010000054.1, from coordinate 44,944 downwards.
TAACAGCCAGCCCTGCGATAGCATTGATGGTTTGCAATATTTTAAATAAAGCGGGGCTTGGCCTTAAAAGAAAATTTATATTCCGCTCTCATCGTAAAAAGACAATACATTTATTTGAAATACCTCTTTCAAAAACAAAAGACCTTATTAAAAGAGACCATTCTTACGGGGATATCGTGTGCAGGTGCGAGATGGTTTCCGCTAAAGAGATACGCGATGCCATAAAGGCCGGGGCAAGGACAATGGACGGTATAAAGTTCAGGACGCGCAGCCAGGCAGGAAGATGCCACGGCAGTTTTTGCACCACAAGGATTATGAAAATTCTATCGGAAGAAACCAAAACACCTTTAGTTGAAATAACAAAGAGAGGCAAAGGTTCAGAAATAATAAAAGAAAACCGTTCCACAGAACGGGAAAGAGTTTGATTTATGATTAAAAGAGATCTGGTTATAGTAGGAGGAGGGCCTAGCGGCATGGCTGCGGCAATCTCGGCGCATGAAAACGGCGTAAAAGATATTCTCTTGATTGAGAGAGATCAGTATCTAGGCGGAATTTTAAATCAGTGCGTGCATACAGGTTTTGGGATTAATTATTTTAAAGAGATTTTAACAGGGCCTGAATATGCCGGCAGGTTCATAGAAAAGGTTAAAAGCATTCCAGATATAGAGGTGAGTTTAAAATCGCTAGCGGTTCGATTGACAAATGACAAAACCATTACATTTCTAAAACCCGGAAAACTTGAAACTATTAAAGCAAAGGCACTAGTTATGGCTACCGGATGCAGGGAAAAGACAAGAGAGATGATCCATATACCCGGCACGAGGCCTGCCGGGGTTTTCTCAGCTGGACTGGCGCAAAAATTGATAAACATAGAAGGCCTTTTGCCGGGCAGGGAAGTCGTGATTGTCGGCTCAGGGGATATAGGCCTTATTATGGCCAGAAGATTTGCGCTGGAAGGAGCAAAAGTAAAAGCCATTATTGAAATCCAAAAGGAGTCCAGAGGGCTTTTGCGCAATATGGTACAATGCGTAGAGGATTTTGATATACCTGTTTATTTTAATCATAAGATTTCCTGGATTTACGGGAAAGACAGGGTAGAAAAAGTAAGCGTTGTAAAAGTAGATAATGATTTTAATGAAATTCCAGGAACTTTATTTGAAATCAAATGCGATACGATACTGGTGTCCGTTGGGCTTATTCCTGAAAATGAGCTTATAGAGATGGCAGGGGTCAGTATAGAAGGCGATAGAACTTCAGCGCCCGGAATTTTTGTGTGCGGCAATTCTTTCAAGATATATGATATGGTAGATTCTGCTACTGAGGATAGCATGCTTACAGGTAAGCTCGCAGCGGAATATATAAGGAATTTATGATTTCAAAAAAGTTAACATGCATAGAATGCCCCGAAGGATGCAGATTAACTATTGATGCAGAAAACTCTAAGGTAATTAAAATTACCGGCAATAAATGTCCTAAGGGAGAATCGTATGCCGTGGCCGAAATTGAAAACCCGGTCAGGATATTAACCTCAACTGTTCTATGCCAGGGTTTAAGTTTAAAGATGCTATCTGTCAGGACAGATAAACCCATATCGAAATCCATGATATTTGAAGCGATGAAGGAAATTAAAAAGATAAAAGTAAAAAAGTCTTTAAATGCGGGCGATATTATTGTTAAAGATTTCTTAAGGTTAGGCGTAAATTTAATAGCGACCAGGAAAGCGGAATGAATAAAGAATTTTCAGCAGGGGCTGTAATTTTTAAAAAAGAAAATAATGCCATATTATTTCTTGCGGTTTACAGCAATAGAAATAAAATCTGGGGATTTCCAAAAGGTCATCTGGAGCGCGGAGAGACTGAAAAAGATGCTGCGGCAAGAGAGATAAAAGAAGAAACAGGCTTGGAAAATTTACATTTTATAGATGGGTTTAGAGAAGAAATTGCGTATGATACGATTAGTAAGAGGCATCCTTTTAAAGGCCAAAGGATAGAAAAACACGCGATATATTTTTTGTGCGAAACAAGTAATCAGGATATAATAGCAGATGGCAGGGAAATTACAGGTCATAGATTTTTAAATTTTAGCCAAGCGGAAGAGCTGATAAGATTCAACAACCTTAAAAATATATTAAGGAGAGCTTATGACTTTTTGCAGACAGTGTAAATTTATAGCAGTTATTTTTTGCGTTATATTTTTAAATAGCTGTTCTATCGTAAAAGTTACAGGCTCTGCGATCGGGACAGCAGGTAAAGTGGTTTATACAACAGCTAAGGTTACAGGAAAAGTTGTAGGCACAACTGCCAAGGCTGTAGGTAAGACCGCTGTAGTTACAGGTAAAGGGGTCAGGACAGTAGTGAATATGGCCACAGGTAAGCATACTGTAAAACTTACCAAAAGAGGAAATAGTTTAACCGCAGATGCGCTTTTTAATAGAAAAGTAAGCACAAATTTAATTATTGATACAGGATCTACTGATACTGTGATATCCAGCGGTCTTGCCAAAAAATTAGGCATATCCACTAATAAAGGCCGGGACGTGCTGTGCCAGGTAGCGGACGGAAGAAGCGTGAGCGGTAAGCAGGTAAATATCAGGGAAGTCAGGATAGGAGGGGCAAAGGTTTACAATGTCCAGGCAGTGGTGCTTGATTCAGGCGACATCGGAAACAGCCAGGGCCTTCTCGGTATGTCATTTCTGGATAATTTTATTTTTAAAATAGATACTGAAAAAGAATTATTGGTTCTTCAGAAGAGATAATTTAAGTTATTTTTTAAAGTTTTATAGTGATTCCTGCCTTATAAGAAAATCAATAAAAGATATATCGAGACTTGACGACGCTTTAAAGATGTGATATATTTAATGCAGTTGATAGTTAATATACTTAACTATCAAGGAGGTTAATTATGAAGATGTCCATGCAAGAATTTGCTGACCGTATAAATAATATCATACCTATTATGATAAAGGAATTTGCAAAATATCAGGTAAATGAACTGTCCAAGGGTAAGATTACGCTTCCCCAGTTCTTGATACTTGGTTTTCTTGAAAAGAGCGGGGAAGCAAAGATGAGTGACCTGGCGTATTTTATGTCTGTGAGCACTGCTGCTATGACAGGAACAATAGGCAGGCTTGTAAGCTATGGATATGTTATTCGGGAACTAGAGCCAAAGGACAGGCGCGTTATTAAAATCAAAATTACTTCAAAAGGCAGCGATATTATAAAAAAGATTAACTGTCAGCGCAGGCAGATGATCATAGATATATTTGCCAAGGTTTCAGAGCATGACAGATCAGATTACCTTAGAGTTCTTACAAAAATAGAAGAAGTATTATCAGGGCGGGTAAAATGAAAAAGATAATGAAATTATTCGCTGAAAGCAGTTTAATAGTCTCTATTCTTTGTTTTCTGCCTTCGCAGAGTGTTGCAGGAAATATTAAACCAGACAAATTGACGCTAGCTGAGTGCTATCTTCTAGCCCTTAAACAAAGCGAAACAATTGCAATTAATTCAGAACTTATCAGAGAAGCTGAGGCGCGTTTTACACAGGCGTTGGGAACACTTTTGCCTCAGGTTTCTTTTGTGTGGACACAGACTAATCTGGACTCAGAAAGGGCTTTTAGCTCCTATAATCATAACGGGAGTTTTGAAAGTAAGTTTGTTTTCAAGCAGACTCTTTTTTCAGGTTTTAAAGAGTTTGCAGGTATGGCAGGCAGCTCCATGGAACAAAAACAACGCATTAACGAAAAGAAACGGGCAGAGGAGCTACTTTTTGTTGATGTAGCTGATGCGTTTTATCTGTTGCTTGAACAGCAAGAAGATTTAAAGACCATGGGCTTGATTCGTAAGGCATTAAACGATAGAGTAAGTGAATTAAAGAAGAGAGAACAAATCGGAAGATCCAGGCATAGCGAAGTAGTTAATACAGAATCCCAGCTATATAATATTGAGGCAGAAATACAGCTTGTTAAAAGCCAGGAGCTTGTCGCTAAGGAGCTTTTGACTTTTCTTATAGGCATGGATCCAGGAACGCTGCTTGATAGAAAAGATACTCCAGATTCTTTAGGATCTGAATCATTTTATAGTGCTAATGTTAAATTAAGATCAGATGTTAAGGCGTATGATTTTGCAACAGGCGTAGCTAAAAAAGAGGCTTATATAGCAAAAACAGCTTTGCTTCCAACAGTAACAGTAGAAGGTGATTATTACGAGAGGCGCAATACAAGTCCTCTGGATGTTAACTGGTCTACTGTGCTTAAGGTCAGCGTGCCTATTTTTGAAGGAACAACTACGTATGGAAATATTAAACAGGCCAATGCTAAATACCGCGAGGCAGAATTAGAATATAGCCGCGCAAGACGCCTGGCAGATCAAGATATTCATGATTCTTATGTAAGAGCTTATTCGGCAATACTTAGGGCCAGGGCTATGGAAAAGGCCTTGGAGTCTGCGGAATTGAATTATTCTTTGCAAAAAGATGATTATAAAAATAATCTTGTCTCCAATCTTGAGGTATTGACAGCGATTCAAAATTTCGGGAATACGCGTAGAAGTTACATGCACGCGTTTTATGAGAAAAAACGCATGTACTGGCAATTGCAAGTGGCAGCGGGAAATATTATAGAGGATAAGATAAGATGACGCTTTCTGATATAGCGATTAAAAACCCTGTTTTTTCATGGATGCTTATGTTGGGGCTTATCCTGTTCGGCATTATAAGTTTCAACATGCTGGGCGTGAGCCAGCTGCCGGACATCGATTTTCCGGTTGTTTCTGTAAGTCTTACATGGGAAGGTGCTGCCCCTGAGGTTATGGAATCAGACGTGGTGGATATCGTCGAAAGCGCGATAATGGGTGTCCAGGGCGTGCGCGACGTATCGTCTCAGATACGGCAGGGAAACGCTACTGTTACGGTTGAGTTTGAGCTTGACAGAGATATTGATGTAGCTATGCAGGATATCCAGACAAAGATAGACCAGGCGCAGAGAAATCTGCCCAACGACATGGATCCCGCGGTTGTGACCAAAACTAATCCTGACGACCAGCCTATTGTATTTCTTACAGTGTTATCTGACAATATGTCGCTGCGCGATTTGATGACTTATGTTCAGAACCATGTCAAGGATAAGTTTTCCACCATAAGCGGGGTAGGCGAGATATTTTTAGGCGGATTTGTGGATAGAAACCTGCGCATATGGGTGGATGCCGATAAATTGGATAGTTATCAGCTGACAGTCGGGGATGTTGTTAACGCAGTTCAGGAAGAACATAAGGAAATGCCCGCGGGCCGTATTGAGGCAAAAGAAAAGGAATTCAATGTCCGCGTAATGGGCGAGGCTATGACCACAGAGGAATTTGAAAATATCCTGATTCCAAAACGCGCCGGCCAGCCTGTCTATAAACCGATTTATTTAAAAGATGTTGCTACTATTGAGGATGGCCTTGCGGATATAAGACGAATTGTGCGCAGTTCAGGAAAACCGGCCGTTGCCATGGGTATCCGCAAACAACGCGGATCTAATGAGGTTGAAGTAGCGCATAAGGTTTTAAAGCGCCTCGAGGAAATCAAAAAAACTCTTCCTGAAGGCATGCAGGCTATCGTTCGTTTTAACCGTACCAAGTTCAGCGAAGATTCAATACGAGAATTGACATTCACTCTTTTTCTTTCGGCGATTCTTACATCTCTTATTTGCTGGCTTTTTCTGGGCTCATGGAGCGCAACTTTAAATATTTTACTCGCTATCCCTACCTCTATTTTAGGTGCATTTATTGTAATTCATTTTTTAAAATTCACTCTTAACACTTTTACGGTCCTTGGGCTTTCGCTCGCAATCGGCATCGTTGTAGACGACGCCATTATGGTCCTGGAGAATATAGCTCGTTATAGGGAAAAAGGTATTGAACAGGTCGAAGCCGCGCGGCAAGGCGCGCGCCAGATTACCTTTGCCGCGCTCGCTGCTACAATTGCGCTTATTGCAATATTTCTGCCCGTAGCTTTCATGTCCGGCATAATAGGAAGGTTCTTTTTTCAGTTTGGAATGACGATTTCCATAGCTGTGGCTTTGTCTCTTCTGGAGGCTTTGACTCTTGCGCCTATGCGATGCTCGCAATTTCTTGAAATGGGGAAACGCAGCACCGTTATGGGAAAAAATATTGATAAAAGCCTTCAATGGTTAGCAGAACGTTACAAAACCGGGCTTACGATGGCTTTGGGAAACAGAAAAAAGGTCGTTGTCTTTGCCGTAATTTTCTTTATAGCGTCTCTTTTCTTACTAGGCATTTTGCGAAAAGAATTTGTCCCTCCTCAGGATCAAAGCATGTTTATGTGCCGCTTGCAGACGCCGGTAGGTTCTTCAATTACTTTTACGGACGAACGTTTTAAAAAAGCAGAGGAGTTTGTTTTAGGCAGGCCTGAGGTACAAGGCGTGGTGAGTATCATAGGCGGGTTCGGAGGGGGAGAAGTAAATTCAGGGATGTTCTTTGTAACATTTAAAGATCCTAAGAAACGGCCGATAGTGCCTCCTGCAAAACACAGGCTTTCTCAGGCTGAGTTAATGGCTGTTTTTCGCAAAAATTTAAACCAGGTGCCTGACATCAAAGCCACTATTCAGGATTTATCTCTCTCCGGATTTTCCGCGCAAAGAGGGTCTCCTATTGAATTTTCAATTCGAGGGCCTGACTGGGAAACATTAGCTGATTGCTCCGGAAAGATTCAAAAAGAAATGGAAAAAAGCAGCCTTATGATAGACGTGGATACTGACTACCTGGCTGCTATCCCGGAGATTCGCATCGTGCCTGACCGCCAGAACGCTGATAGTCGCGGAGTGAGTGTCGATACCATTGGAAGCACTGTCAATTCTCTTATAGGAGGCGAACGTATCGGTAAATACACAAGAGACGGCAGGCGTTATGACGTGCGGGTCCGTCTGATACCTTCTCAGCGCACTGAAGCGGAAAACATAGATAGGTTATGGGTCTGGAACAATCGCGGGGAGCAGGTAAATTTAAAAGATGTTATAAAGATTACAGAGAAGCTCACTCCTTTAACCATTACGCGCAAGAACAGGGAAAGGGCTATTTCTATTTTTGCAAATGTGGCTCCGGGAAAATCTCAGGTCAGTGCCATGGATGAAGTTAATAAGATTGCAAAAGGAATTTTACCGGAAGGTTATCATATTGTTTTTAGCGGAAGCACCAAGGCATTTCAGGAGTCTTTTGCCGGTCTCGCGTTTGCGTTCTGGCTTGGGATTATTGTCGCATACATGGTCCTGGCATCGCAGTTTAACAATTATATTCATCCGATTTCAGTTCTATTCGCGCTTCCTTTTAGTATCTCCGGCGCTCTCATAGCTCTATGGGTGGCGGGCCAGTCATTGAATATTTACAGTATTATCGGGCTTATCCTTCTCATGGGCATCGTTCAAAAAAATTCCATTCTTCTGATTGATTTTACTAACCAGTTCCGGGAACAAGAGAACATGGATCATCGTGAGGCATTATTAAAAGCCTGTCCGACGCGCCTGCGCCCGATTCTTATGACTGCGGCGTCCACTGTTGGTGCAGCAATACCTCCGGCCTTGGCTTTAGGGCCCGGCGCAGAAACGCGTATACCTATGGCAGTAACAGTCATAGGCGGGGTCGTAGTTTCTACGCTACTGACTCTATTTGTCGTGCCGTGCATTTACAGCCTTCTCATAAAGATTGAAGGCAAGAGGAAAAAGATTGTTTTCTTATCTGAATCCGGCCAATAATTTTTCTCGCCTTATAGCGCTTTTTATGATATAACAATAACACTATGAATATTCAAGATGGGTGGGAAAAGGCTTTAAAAAGTACTAAGATTATAAGGCCAAGGCCTAAGGAGCTTTTGACCTTTGAGACCACAGAGGTGCCGTATATATTTTTATCCGAGTCTTCCGTTAATCTGGGAGATACTGTGGTCAGAAAGGGCCAGGTTGTGGTTGAAAAACCTGCCATAATCCTGCCGTCGAACTCTCCTCAGTTTGAAGGATTTGATTTTGAAAGGGAATTTCATTCAGGACAGGACATGATCTTGAATTTTCTTTTTGTGCGCGGGGTAACATTCCCGTCTCTAAAATATAACAATAAGACCTATTCACTTGACGTTTACGAGGGCCATCTTGAAAAGGCTATAGAATATTATTCTGATAAACTGCAGAGAGGAGAAGACGTGGCTAACGGCCTGATTACGGGGCCTGAAGATTCCTGGCAGTTCTCCATCCTGATTTTTATAGCCACTCAGATTATGCGCTCGGCAGATAGCGATATAAAAAGATTATTGGAACGATTTAAAGAAGGACGAGATAGTCTTTCGTAAATTTCCTGCCTCCAATGCCTTTATGGATAAAAAAGATATAAAGAATTTCACTCTCGAAGAGCTTAAGGAAGAATTTAAAAAAATTTCAGAGCCTTCCTACAGAGCTAAACAGATATTTTCCTGGATTTATAAAAAAGGCGCAGAAGATTTTAACGCCATGAATAATATCCCGAAATTATTCATGGATAAATTAGCCGAATCCTATTATATAGGCGCCGTGAAGCCTTTAAAGCAACTTGAATCTATTGATGGGACTGAAAAAATTTTGTTCGAGCTTGACGATGGAATCCTGATAGAAACAGTGCTTATTTGTTCAAATAAGAGAAAAACAGCGTGCATTTCAACTCAGGCAGGTTGTAAGTATGCCTGTGTATTCTGCGCAAGCGGCATGAATGGTTTTAAAAGAGATTTAAGTGTATCCGAGATATTAAGCCAGGCATTATTTCTGGAACATAGATTGAAGCATGATATAACAAATTTTGTTTTTATGGGCATGGGCGAACCTTTTGATAATTATGAAAACGTATCCAGAACTATAAAGATAATGAATTCCCCTGAGGCAATGGCCGTAGCAGCCAGGAGAATTACTGTTTCAACCTCCGGCATTATACCGGGCATAGAGAAGTTTAAAGAATTAGGCTTGCAGGTTAATTTGTCCATATCTCTTCATGCCGCGAACAATGAACTGAGAGATAGACTGATGAGCGTTAATAAAATATACCCTCTTGAGAAACTTATAAAGGCCTGTGAAGATTATATGAATAACGGAGGCAGGATGCTTACGCTTGAATATATAGTGTTTAAAGATATAAATGATTCGCAAAAAGACATAAATGATTTATCAAAAATAGCAAAAAGGTTAAAGGCAAAAGTTAATCTTATACCTTATAGCGAAGTGTGCAGCGTTAATTTTAAATCCTCTCTTAAGAAAGATGTAAAAGATTTCGAAGACGGTCTTCTGAAAAAAGGGATCAATGTAACAATAAGAGAATCCAAAGGCAAAGATATAATGGCTGCCTGCGGCCAACTAGCGGGAAACCCCGCATAGCAGACATATGGCAAAGTCAGGTATAAAAAAATGGCCGGAGAATGAAAGGCCGAGAGAAAAGCTTTTTAAATATGGGGAACATACGCTTACCAACGCGGAGCTTCTCGCTATACTATTCCGCACTGGCGCGAAAGGCATGAGCGCAGTAGATCTGGGGCGGCAAGTAGTGGAGCGTTTTAAGACTTTCAGAAACATGAGTCATACTGATATTTCTGAAATGAGAAGTTTTAAGGGCATAGGAGACACAAAGATAGCGCAATTAAGGGCCAGTTTTGAGATAGCGAGAAGGTTTATGTCTGAGCCTAAAAAACCATCCAGCGTGATAAAATCTCCAAAAGACGCTGCCGGGCTTTTTATGCCGAGATTAAGAGATATTAAAAAGGAAATATTTCAGGTGTTGCTGTTAAATAGTAAAAATAATATAATAGATATAGTTGAAATAGAGGAGGGGACTGTTGACCAGGCCAACCCTCATATTAGAGAGATAGCCCTGAAAGCGCTTCAGAACTTTGCAGCAAGTATAATCGCAGCGCATAACCATCCATCCGGAGAACCCGAGCCCAGTAAAGAAGATGGGGTATTTACCAAAAATCTTGTAGCAGCTTGCAGGGCATTACAGATAAATGTCCTGGACCATATAATAATAGGGGACAACAGATATTACAGTTTTGCGGAACATAAGCGTCTTTAGTCAGCAGTGCGCCCGTAGCTCAAATGGATAGAGCGGCTGGCTTCGAACCAGTAGGCTGGGTGTTCGATTCACCCCGGGCGCGCCAATTTTTGCAAAGCAAAAATTGATCCTGAGAATACGACCGAATAGGAAGTATTCGAAGGACCTCGCCAAAGGCGGATTTGATCCCGAACGACCATAGTTTTTTGTATCTAGTCGTGAGGGACCTATACATTAAAATTATTGACGAAGTTTTTAACCTGTGATATCATTTAGGCTTAACGTTTGTGCCCCCATAGCTCAGTTGGTAGAGCAGATCACTCTTAATGATAAGGTCACAGGTTCGAATCCTGTTGGGGGTACCACAATGTTATTCAGGTTACAGGATTCGAATAGAGCTCTGCGCCGAGCGAAGCGAGGAAAAGTCTGCCAAGAATATTGGCGGACGACAGCAGAGCGAATGGCCGACTTTGCCCGAAGGGCAAAGCGCCGAATCCTGTTGGGAGTACCAGGACCGCAGAAACAGATATAGGCGAGGGTGGCGGAATTGGCAGACGCGCTAGCCTTAGGAGCTAGTGGGGAGACCCTTGAGGGTTCGACTCCCTCCTCTCGCACCAGTTCTGCCGAAGGCAGAACTGATCCTGAACGACCAATATCTGTTATATATAGTCGCGAGGGACCAAAAAGATAGTTAAGGATACTTTAGTTTGTCCCTCGTCGCAGATAAATAAAAAATAGGGCGACTCGGGACTGAGAATACATGGAGAAAAATAAATGTCCGCGGGAGTAGCTCAGTGGTAGAGCTTCTCGTTGCCAACGAGAAGGTCGCGGGTTCGAACCCCGTCTCCCGCTCCAGATTTTTAAGGGGTTCGAAGAGAGCCCTGTTTTGAAATACGACGAATAGGAGGATTTCAAGGGCGAGTGGCCGACCCTGAGCGACCGAGGACGTAATGTCTGAGGAAGTGCCGAGGCCTCTGGACGAGGCCGAAGCGAAGGGCGCCGAACCCCGTCTCCCGCTCCATGGTTCGACGCGGCCGCCGAAGGCGACCTTGCTCACCATTAATAGTGAATTTAGGGGTTCGAAACGAACGAACGCCGAACGAATAGTGTGTCGCGAGGGGCAAAGAATTAAGAATATTAGGTGTGATAGAGAAAAAAATAAAGCTAGCAGGTAAATAGGTCCTCGCCGCATATATGTAGGTATAGGGGCGGCTCGGGATCAAATTTGCTTCGCAAATTTGGGAGGAACAGATGCACATACTCGATTTTTTAAACGAGAAGGCAGTATCAGCGGATTTAAAATCCCAGGACAAAAATAGCGTTATAAAGGAGCTCATAGAACTCTTGGTTAAATCAGGCCAGCTCAAGCCTAAAGACAAAGACGCTGTTGTAAAAGTGCTTTTAAACAGAGAAACCCTTGGTTCGACTGGTATCGGCCAGGGCGTTGCCATACCTCATGGAAAATGTGAATATGTGAGCGAGCTTATAGGAGCTTTTGGCATATCTAAAAGCGGCATAAAGTTTGATTCATTAGATGGAGAGCCTGCCTACATATTTTTCCTTCTATTAGCTCCTGTAGAATCTTCAGGCCCGCATCTCAAGGCGCTGGCCCGTATCTCGAAATTATTAAAAGACAAGTATTTCAGAGATTCATTAAAAAATTCAGACGGCGAAAGAACACTGATCAAGATTATAAAAGAAGAAGATATCAGAAGGGCGTAAAAAATATATGCGAAGATTTAAATGGCTTTATCCTGGAATGAAAATAAAACGCTGGATATTTACTTCCGGTACGGGCGTTTTATTAGTTGCCATGGGTTCTATGGTGTGGATACTTAAAAAATTTCCAGGATCCAAAATAATAGGCATTTCTGTTGTTGTCCTGGGCTCATTGATAGTCATATATGGCATGAAGAGGATGCTGAAATCATTCATTGCAGTTTTTCTCCCGCAGCGAGAAAAAGAGCTAGTGGATATAATGTATCACTATCGCCAACTCGAAAAGGGCCCAAAGATAGTAGTTATAGGAGGCGGAACCGGTCTTTCAACTATTCTTCACGGTTTAAAAGAACATACAAGCAACATCACGGCAATAGTAACTGTTGCGGATGACGGCGGGTCTTCCGGAAGGCTAAGGGAGCAATTTGACATGCTTCCGCCGGGAGACATAAGAAATTGCCTTGTTGCGCTTGCAGACGCAGAGCCGCTAATGCGCGAGTTATTTCAGTTTAGATTTGGAGACGAATCAGAATTAAAGGGGCATAGTTTCGGAAATCTATTTATAACCGCAATGTGTAAGGTTACAGGCGATTTTGAAAAGGCAATAAAAGAATCCAGTAAAGTTCTTGCGATAAGAGGCAGTGTTATTCCCTCTACGTTTGAGAAAGTTAAGCTTGTGGCGGAATATCAGAATGGACAGAAGACCGTAGGGGAGACAAAGATAGTTAAACAAAACGCGCCTATAAAAAAAGTTTATTTAGACCCATTGCATTGCAAAGCCAGCAAAGAATCTTTTGAAGCAATAGCTGAGGCTGACATAATAGTTCTTGGGCCTGGTAGTTTATATACAAGCGTTATCCCTAATCTTCTGGTGGACGGTATAGCGGAAAAGATTGCTGAGTCCAAGGCGCAGAAAGTTTATGTCTGTAATGTAATGACGCAAACCGGAGAAACAAATAATTATACGGCATTTGATCACATGAACGCCCTTATATCCCATACAAGACCCGATATACTTAATTACTGCATCGTAAATACAGGCAAGGTCCTAAAAGAGCTTCTTAAAAAATATGAAGAAGAAGGCGCTTATCCTGTTTTAGCTGACTCAGATAAGATTATAGAGAATGGTTACAACGTAATAGAAGGCGACGTGGTAAATACTCAAAATTATGTAAGGCACGATGCCAAGAAACTCTCAAAGATTATCATAGATCTTACCCTTAAGACAAAAGGCAAGAAGATATCTATTGATTAGGTGAATTTGTCATGCTGATAGAAAAAAAATTAATCATTCAAAATGAGCAAGGGCTTCATGCCAGGCCTGCGGCGATATTCGTGCAGATAGCCAATAAATACGAAAGCGATATCGTTGTAAAAAAAGGCAGGCAAGAAGTCAACGGGAAGTCCATAATGGGTTTATTGACTCTCGCGGTAGAAAAAGGCGCCAAACTTCATATAAAAGCAAATGGCCCTGACGCAAAAGAAGCGATTGAGGAACTTGAAAAAATAATATTAGGAGAAACGCCATAATGTTATTAAAAGGCATACCGGCTTCGCCTGGGATAGCCGTAGGCAAAGCCTTTTTGTTTGATATAAGGCAGCTTATAGTAACTGAAAAGGATATTAAGCAGGATGCTGTCCCTTCTGAGATTGTCCGCTTTGAAGAAGCTCTTATCAAGACACGTTCGGAGATACTTACTATACAGAAAAAAATTTCGCGCGAGATGGAAGCTCAGCACGCGGAGATATTCAACGCGCATTTGCTTGTCTTGGAGGACAGGACGCTGATAGAGGAAGTTATACAGGGCCTCAAGAAAGAGCGCAAATGCGTGGAATATATATTTTCAAAAGTTATCGGTAAATATATAAAGGTCTTTTCAAAGATGAATGACGAATATCTGAAGGAAAGGTCCAGTGATATAGAAGACGTGGGCAAGAGGATTCTAAAAAATCTTATAGGCGCGCAGGAAAAAACCCTTAGCGATTTAAAAGAACCGGTGATAGTGGTTGCGTATGATATTTCACCTTCCGATACCGCTAATATGCACAAGAAGAATGTTATAGGATTCATTACCGATATAGGCGGCAGGACTTCTCATACCGCGATTATGGCAAAATCCCTGGAGATTCCGGCTGTAGTAGGCCTTGAAAAGGCAACAGCTAAAATAAAGACAGGGGATACCCTGATAGTGGACGGAGCGGACGGCATTGTAATAATAAATCCGGACAAATTAATTCTTAAAAAATATGAGGCAAAGCAGCAGAAGTTCGCAGAGTTCGAAAAAACGCTTCTGGATTTTAAAGATACAATTGCTAATACTATTGACGGCCACAGGGTAGAGATATCGGCAAACATTGAATTGCCTGATGAGGTTGATTCTGTTATCGCGCATGGCGCGGAAGGTATAGGCCTGTACCGCACAGAATTTCTTTACATGAACAGAAACGATGCTCCTGGCGAGGAAGAACAATTTGAGGCGTATAAAAAAGTAGGCGCCAAACTTTCTAAAAGCCCTGTTATAATACGCACGCTTGATCTCGGCGGTGATAAATTTTTATCGCAGCTTAAAGTTCCGCATGAGATGAACCCGTTTCTCGGGTGGAGGGCTATAAGATTCTGCCTTGCGAAGCCGGAGGTGTTTAAGGTCCAATTAAGGGCGATACTGCGCGCGAGCGCATTCGGAAATATAAAAATCATGTTTCCTATGATATCCGGACTCGGAGAACTAAGGCAGGCTATAAAAGTTTTAGAGGAAGCAAAACAAGAATTGAGAAATAAAAAGATAAATTTTAACCAGGACATAGAAGTAGGGGCAATGATAGAAATCCCGTCAGCCGCGCTTACCTGCGACCTTTTGGCCAAGGAAGTGGACTTTTTCAGCATAGGAACCAATGACCTTATACAATATTCCCTGGCAGTAGACAGGGCTAATGAAAAAATAGCTTATCTGTACAAACCTACGCATCCGGCAGTGCTCAGGCTTATAAAAAATATAATAGATTCAGGGCACAAAGAAAATATATGGGTAGGAATGTGCGGAGAGATGGCAGCGGAGTCCGGATTCGTCCTTATATTGCTTGGGCTTGGGCTGGATGAATTTAGCATGAGCCCTGTAGTAGTTCCTGAGATGAAATACGTCATAAGTAATGTGAAATTTGAGGATGCCAGAAAAGTCGCGGAAGAGGCGTTGACCTTGTCTACAGGCGAAGAGATAGAGACTTTCACAAATAAACGGCTGAACGAGCTTATCCCATGGCTCAAGAAGACCAAAAAACAATAAAAAATTTTCGGCATGAATAAACTGGACAATCTGAAACTCATAAAAAAGCTGGACCGTTCAAATATGCTGAAGTTTATTTCAGGCCTGCCGGAACAATGCGCTGATGCCTATCGCATCGGGATCTCCGGCAATATAAATAAACCAGCAGTAAAAATAAACAATATAGTATTCGCAGGCGTAGGAGGATCCGGCATAGGGGCTGATCTTGTTAAAGTTTATTCAGGGAGTGAACTTAAAATACCTGTATCGATATGCCGCAATTATACCTTGCCTGATTTTGTAAATGAGAATACGCTTTTATTATGTTCAAGTTATTCCGGGGCTACGGAAGAAACGCTTTCCTGTTTTGAGCAGGGCCTAGAGAGAAAAGCTTTTATAATAACAATGGGCGCAGGAGGAAAATTAAAGGAACTGTCTTTTAAAAATAATGTCACTCATATACTGATTCCTCCGGGATACCCTCCCAGGGCAGCTATCGGTTATATGTCCATAACAATGCTTGGTGTTTTAGTGAAACTCGGGCTAGTAAAAGGTAAAGAAAATGATGTGAAAGAACTGTATTCCGTTCTTTCCGATATCAGGGATAAAGAGGCGGGTTTTGACGTTCCGGCGCAAAAAAATATCTCCAAGCAGATAGCTGTTAAACTTTACAAAAGATATTCCGTAATATACGGCACGGCTGATACTACGGAAGCTATAAGCTATAGATGGAGAGAGCAGATCGCGGAGAACGGAAAGGCGCTTTCATCCAGCAATACGCTGCCCGAAATGAATCATAATGAGATAGTGGGCTGGAAATTTCCGGAAAAGCTTCTTAAGGATTTTAAGGTCATAATGCTCTGCGATAAAGATGATCGCAGTAGGACAAAAGAACGCATAAGAATTTCCAAAGAGATTATAGAAAAATCAGGAGCGGAGGTTATTGTATTAGAAAGAGAAAAGGGCGAAAGGCTCGCAAGGATATATTCTCTTATGTATATAGGAGATTTTGTGAGTTTTTATCTGGCCATTCTCAATAATATTGACCCGACTCCGGTAGAAACAATAGATTACCTGAAAAAAGAACTAGGAAAAATATGAAGGTTTTATTATTAGCCGCAGGATACGCTACCAGGCTGTATCCATTGACCTTAGATACTCCGAAACCGCTTCTCGCGGTAGCAGGCAAGACTGTTCTGGAATACATATTTGATCTTATCGAACCTTTGAAACAGGCGGACGAGGTTTTTATTGTAACAAATGAAAAATTTTATCAGATCTTTGAGGACTGGAAACGGGGTTTCAAGAGTTTAAAGAAAATAACTATTGTAGACGATGGCACAACTTCCAATGAAACGAGGCTCGGAGCTACAGGAGACATAGAATTTGTCATAGAGAAAAGAAATGTAAAGGATGATTTGCTGGTCCTGGCCGGAGATAACCTTTTCAAGGCAGATCTTTCTGTATTTACAGATTTTTGCGTTTCGAAAAGGCCCTCTATTACAATAGGCATTTATGATATAAAAGATTTGCTTCTCGCGAAAAAATACGGTATAGTATCTATTGATAAAAATAATAAGATCGTTGATTTTAGGGAAAAACCTGCCAATCCTCCGTCTACTCTTGCAGCTATGTGCCTTTATTTCTTTCCAAAGGAAAGATTGGACATAATGAAGAGATATCTGGAAATGGATAACGCTAAAGACGCGCCGGGTTATTTTCTGGAATGGCTCTACAAAAGAGAATCGGTATTTGGTTACGCGTTTAAAGATAAAAAGTGGTTTGACATAGGGGATAAAAAATCGTTAGAAGAGGCTGATAAAGAATTCAGAAAGGATTAAAAAATGCCTAAAGGAAAATATTACATTACTTCAGAATCAGTCGGAGAGGGTCATCCTGATAAACTTTGCGATCAGATTTCAGATTCGATATTGGATGAGGTTTTACGCCAGGATTCAAGAGGCCGGGTTGCATGCGAAACGTTTGTGACGATGGGCCTTATTATAGTGGGAGGGGAAATTACCACCACTGCTTATGTAGACATAATTAATACCGCAAGGAGAGTGGTTAAGGAAATAGGCTACACAGACCCTAAATATGGCATGGATTATAAGACATGCGCTGTTGTAAACACGATACATTCTCAATCTCCTGACATTGCGCAGGGTGTTGATAAAGGCGGCGCAGGCGACCAGGGTTTTATGGTGGGATATGCGTGCGATGAGACGCCAGAACTGATGCCTTTACCGATTATGCTGGCGCATAAGCTTGTCAGGAAAATGGCAGAGTTGAGGAAAAATAAAACGCTGAAATATCTCGGGCCTGACTCTAAAAGCCAGGTAACGGTTGAGTACAAAGACGGCAAGGCAGTCAAGATAAATTCAGTTGTTCTTGCGTGTCAGCACACAGAAGAAATACTGGATAAAAGCGGAGAGCATATAACCGAGAAAGCAAGAAAAGAGATTATAGAAAAGATAGCAAAGCCTGTATTGGGCAAGCTTGTTGACGACGATACAAAATATTATGTAAATCAGACAGGCAAGTTTTTAATAGGCGGGCCGCAGTCTGACACGGGCATGACAGGGAGAAAAATAGTAGTGGATACGTACGGCGGCATCATATCTCATGGCGGTGGGGCTTTTTCAGGCAAGGATCCTACAAAGGTTGACCGTTCAGCCGCGTACATGGCGAGATATGTTGCGAAAAATATAGTAGCCGCAGGCCTTGCCAAGAAATGCTGCATTCAGCTTGCCTATGTTATAGGAAAGGCAGAGCCGTTAGCGGTAATGGTCGAAACTTTCGGAACGAGCAAAATTTCAGAAGGAAATATGTCAAAGCTGGTGCAGGAACATTTTGATTTGACGCCGAGAGGCATAATAACAGAGCTGGATCTTCTTAAGCCTATATATAGGAAGACAGCTGCTTACGGGCATTTTGGCCGCGAGGAAGAAGGCTTTACATGGGAAGAGACAGACAAGGTAGATCTTTTGAGAAAAGGATGTGTTTAACATGAAATACGACATAAGTAGTATAAAATTAGCTTCCACCGGAAAATTAAGGATAGAATGGGCAAATGAAAACATGCCTGTATTGAACCTTATAAGAACAAGATTCTCCAAAGAAAAGCCGTTGAAAGGCATAAAGGTCAGCTGCTGCCTTCACGTGACTACAGAGACAGCGGTTTTAATGGATACCTTAAAAACAGGAGGAGCTGATGTAAATCTCTGTGCTTCTAATCCTCTCAGTACTCAGGATGATGTGGCTGCGTCTCTGGTAAAAGATTTTAACATACCTGTTTTCGCAAGAAGAGGAGAGGATAATAAAGTTTATTATTCTCATATAGAGAGTTCTCTGGAATTGAAGCCGAACGTGACAATGGATGACGGCGCGGATCTTGTTTCTACTATTCATAAATCCAGGCTAGACCTTGTGCCGGATATACTTGGCAGCACAGAAGAAACTACTACAGGGATAATAAGGTTGAGGAGTCTGGAGCAGAATAAAAAACTTCTTTTTCCTGTAATTGCTGTGAACGATGCAGATACTAAACATCTTTTTGACAATCGCTACGGCACGGGTCAGTCAACAGTGGATGGGATTATCAGGGCTACAAATATTCTCTTGGCAGGTAAAATTGTAGTTGTGCTTGGTTATGGATGGTGCGGCAGGGGATTTGCCATGCGCGCAAGAGGCATGGGAGCCAATGTTATAGTTACAGAAATAGATTCTACAAAGGCCCTGGAAGCAGTAATGGACGGCTATTCAGTAATGCCGATGAGTGAAGCCGCTAAAAAAGGAGATTTATTTGTAACCCTGACAGGCAATACTACGGTTATAGCTGGAAAACATTTTAAAGCGATGAAGGGCGGAGCAATAGTCGCCAACTCAGGCCATTTCAATGTTGAGATAGATATAATTGCTCTTGAAAAGATGAGCTCTAAGAAACGTGTTATCCGTAGCGGCGTTGAAGAATATCTTCTAAAAGATGGGAGGCGTATTAATCTTTTAGGCGAGGGCAGGCTCGTAAATCTTGCTTGCGCTGAAGGCCATCCTGCTATAGTCATGGACATGAGTTTTGCGAATCAGGCGCTTGCCGCGGAATATCTCGTAAAGAATCATAAAAGGCTAAATAAAAAGGTTTACAGAATGCCCGAAGAAATAGATAAAGAAATAGCCAGGCTTAAGCTTAAAAGCATGGGCGTCCGGATAGATGTCCTCACTCCGTTTCAGAAAAAATATCTTTCCAGCTGGGAACTCGGCACCTAGATAATTAATTTCTTATCAATATTATTCCAATTAATCCAAATAATATGTTTGCCAGGTGGGCTGAGAGGAAAGGCGGAAGCGCTTCGCTTTTACCGAGGGCTATGCAGCTCGCCATAAAGGCGTAATAGATAAAGCCTATTACTATGCTCATGCCTATGCCCAACAGGGCGGTGGCCTTGCCTCTTTGTCTTGTCCTTAATGCAAAACCAGCCCCTATTAATATTACCACGAGGCTTATAAAAGGAAGACTTATTTTCTGATGCAGGTCTACGCGGAGTCTTGCGATTAATTTCGGAGAGGCTTCAGAAAAATTCTTTATATAATTTGATAAATCGTGAAAACTCATGTATTCATAATTTGTACCTTTAGCTATGAGGTCTTTAGGGCTTTCCATGGTAATTGTTTTTTCCTGAAAAAATTCAGGAGAACCTATTACCGCTCCTTTATCGTCCAATTTATACATCAGTATGTTTGAAAAAAGCCATTTCCCGCCAAGCCATTTTGCTTCATGAGCGTTTATCTTTAATGACACGTTATCTTTTTTGTCCTGTTCCAGTATGGTAATGCCCATTGCTGTTTTAGAAGAGGCGTCGAAATTGTCTATAAATATGAGACGGTTATTTTTGCTGTATAGCGCAATATTGGAAATTATTTTTTTATTAACAGGTTTATTTTTATCAATATTTTCTATGGAGTTTTCTTTTATTGATTCTGCCTTTCTCATGCTTTGCGGAAGGATTTTCTCGGATACGCCGAATATCAGTATTGTTATGGTAAACCCGATGTATATAAAGGGCATCAGTATTCTGTATATGCTTATTCCGGCTGCTCGCATAGCTGTTATTTCTCCATATTTATTCAGTGTGCCTAAGACATATATAGTGGAGATTAGGCTTGCCACAGGAGTTGTTTGTATGATGATGATAGGTATCATTGATATATAGTATTCCCACAGTATTCCCAGCCGGATATTTTGTTTCAGAATTTCATCTAGGCGCCCGAAAAGGTCTATAATTACGTATAGGACGATAAACGCCAGAAGACAGTATAGAAGAGGCAGTATAAAATATTTAGCTATGTATTTGTCTAATATTCGCATGTCAGGTTTCTATGGTTTTTCTTAATAATATTATTCCAGCCGCGCCAATTATTATATTCGGCATATACATCCAGAATCCAGGGCTCCAAATGCCTTTTAAAGATAGAGCTATGCTCAGGGCCATTAATAGATAATATACCACAATTACCCCCAGCGCTATGGCGAACTGTATGGTTTTTTCTCCGCGACTGGTAAATATGCCCAGAGGTATACCTATGATTATAAAAATTAGGCTCGCAAAAGATATGGAAATCTTTCTGTGAAATTCTGTAATGAGGTTTGGCGTATCAACGTGATATGTACCAAGTTTTTTGATTTCATTTTTTATTTCCTGAAAATTCATTTCCTTGGGTTTTTTCTCCATGTAACCGCTGGACGCTATTGATTCGTCTATGTTTAGGGTCAAATAATATGTTTTGAAATTCAATTTATAGAAATTTATAGGATTTTTAGGATTTGGCTCATCGCTTGTGCCGTTTATAAGCTTTAATTTTACCGCATTCTGATTATCAAGCGTTATGAATTCCCCCTTTTCGGCTATTATGGTCCTGGTGGAATGTTCATCCTGCGGCTGATATATGCGTACGCCTTTTAGCTTATTTCCGCCTATTTCATGTATGAATATTATATAACCTTTGAAACTTTTTATAAATATGCCCGGTTCGAGATACGCAGCCGGAGTTTTTATCCCTATATTTTTTATGATCTTCCTGGATTCAAAGTGCATGTTCGGTATTACGTCGTTATTTAATACTATAGAGAGAATGCTGAGCAATAGGCCTATCACAAGCAGTGGAAAACTCAGTCTGTAGATATTTATACCGCTTGAGCGGATAGCCACGATTTCATTGTCTCCGGAAAGCCTGCCGAACACCAGCAGCACGGAAGTCAATATGGACATGGGTATGGTGTAGCTTAATAAAAATGGGATGAGATAAAGAAATAGCCTGCCTATGAGCCTTATATCCACGCCTTTGTTTATTACTAACTCCGCGAGCTTTATGATATTTCCTACTACCAGAGTAAAGGTGAATATGGCAAGAGAAAATAAAAACATGACAATAATTTCTTTTATTATATACTTGCGCAGTATCTTCATATGCTGTCTCCTCGCGCCAGCGTTATTACTTCCACGTATCGCGCGCCTGAATTTTTAAGAAGCCTTGAGCATTCATTGACAGTGGATCCTGTAGTGAAAAGGTCATCTATAAGTAGTATATTTTTATTGCGGACAATTGAGCTGTCTTTTAGAGAGAAGCTTAAATGGAGATTTTTTATTCTGGCTTCTCTTTTGAGTTTACTTTGAAATAATGTATCTTTTGTTTTCTTTAGCGTGTTTGAGGAGTACGAAATACCCAGCTTTTTTCCTAATCCCTGCGCCAGTATGTCGGAATGGTTAATTTCTCTTTTGAATAATCTACGAGAATGCATTGGTATGGATAAAATCATCTGACAATCTTTGCCGACGTTATATTTTTTCATGAAATCAATAATTAGAGCCGTAAAATCTGTTGAAAGAGAGGATATTTTCTTATATTTGAAATCATGGATAAGGCCTTTTAACGGATTATCGTAATGGCAAGCTGACCATGCCCTGTCAAAATACGGAGCATGTTTTTTACAGTCCGGGCATACAGCCATTAATTCAGGATCTCCTTTGAGCTGCCTTCCGCATTTTATGCAGAAAGGAGGGAGCCGCTCTTTTATCTTTTTGGCGCAATCAGCGCATATATTACGGTCGAATTCATTTATTTTTTCAGAACAGACTCTGCACAGGACAGGATAAAGTAGATTTATCAGCGCTCCTAACATATGATAAATATAGCACAATGGATTAATAAAATCAACCTACAGTTACTTGGACAAAAATTTCTTTCTTCACATGTTTACATTTTTATGCTATATTATTCAAGTATGACCGATAACAATGTGAACAATATAGAAGAAAAGATAAAAAATCTAGAAGAATGGAACAGCGAGCGCGCGAGAATCAAACCTATTCTGGAGATAGCTGTTGATTATCATAATAAGGCGCGGCGCGAGAAATATTGGAAAAATTTTGAAAAGGCGTCGGAGTTTTACATACAGGCCATTGAAAACTACAGAAGCACTTTAAAGCTAAATCCAAGATATTATCTTCAGGATATAGTCGAAAGGGTAGATTCTGTCATAGAAGAATATGTCAATAACACGTTTGATATTAAGATAAGCGGCGAAAGATTAAAAACCGAACAGGGCGTGAGGGAATTCATAGAATTCATAGAAGGCCTTAACTGCGAGGAAAAGAAATATATAGACCAATATGAGATAGCCCTTAGCTACTTTAAGATAGCTGATATATATTTTGGAGACGGCAATTTTGATAAGGCGTATGAATTTTTTAACAAGGTGGCAGATATGGCTTGTAACCGGCCTTTTTTAAATAGAGCTACATATTTCAAGATAGGGCAGATACTTTTTTATAAAAAAAGATTTAAAGAAGCCCTTGTAAGTTTTGTTTCCATGCTCTCTTTTGACAGGGGCAACGCGGATGCGGTTTGTTATATTGATAAATGTTTAAAAGAATTGAAAATATTTGAACACAGATTCAGATTCTTATCCGCAACACCGAATGAGGCAAAAAAACTGATAATGGGGGTGTTATGATTAATGATTTCGTCAAGGAAAGAAGAAGATATCCCAGAATTGAATTAATTCTGGAAGCCAAATATAAGGTGCTTGATTATGAGCAGATATTCCAGTTTACGAAGACGCAGAACATATCTGCGGAAGGCGTGTGTTTTGAGTCTATTGAATTATTGAAACCCGGGATTTTTGTGCAGCTTGAAGTAGATCTTAAAGATGACTGTCCGCCTGTATCTATGGTTGCCGAGGTAAGATGGATAGGGGATATTAAATCTAATAGAGACAAAAGATATATAAATGGTGTTAAGATTATAAACATGCCCGCTAAAGATGAAGCCAGATTTTTAAAATATTACTGTGATAAAATAGTCGAGAAACTGTCAACTTATCTAAAATAAATATACTTGTAAACGAAAGGGAGGTTAGCATGGTAATGCGTTTTGTTATTGTTTTTATATTAATGACAGCTTTAACAGGCTGTCTTAAGAAAAACTCGGATGAAAGTTTATCCATGGAGCCGGCTGTTACTGAGGAGACCTCTGTCGCAGCTATGGAAAATATCAGTCAGAGCGTTTCCGTAGAACCCGCGGTTACTCAAATGGCAGAGGTTGAAAAACCGAGCGTCCAGGATATACAGCAGGCTTTAAAGAACTCCAATTTTTACGAAGGTAATATAGACGGTATTTCCGGGCCCAAAACCAGAAAGGCCATAGAGGCTTTTCAGTCTAAAATCGGTTTAAAGGCAGACGGCAAAGTCGGGCCTAAAACCTGGCAAAAATTAAAAGAGTATCTAAATAAAAAAGCGCAGTAATGCCAGATGAATCCAGATAAAAAGAGATATGGCATAGTTTATGAGGATGAGTATATCTTTGTGATAAACAAGCCTTCCGGGATGCTGGTTGTGCCTACCCCAAAAGGAGAAACAAATACCCTGACAGATCTTTTAAATAAGGAACTGGATAGCCGCGGCGTGGAAGTGAATGCCTATCCATGCCACAGGATTGACAGAGAAACCTCCGGCCTTATTCTCTACGCCAAGGGGAAGTCTATTCAGGGAAACATGATGGATCAGTTCAAAAGGCGTCTTGTAAAAAAGACGTACATTGCGTTTGTCCATGGCATTGTGCAAAAAAATTCCGATACCCTGAGAGGCAACATATATAATCAAAAGAAAAGAAAAACCGAGCTTATGATTACGAAATTCGAAGTCCTTGAAAGAAGGGGGGATTTTACGATAGTCAAAGTAGAACCTGCTACAGGCAGAACTAATCAGATCAGGATACATTTTAAAGAACTTGGGCATCCTCTTGTGGGAGAAAGCGTGTACGCATTCAGGAAAGACTTCAAGCTGAAGTTTAAGAGGACAGCGCTTCACGCTAAAGCGCTTGAATTTATACATCCTGTCACCGGTATCAAAATGAATTTTGATTTGCCATTAGCGGATGATATGGTAAACTTTATACAAAAATGAAAATAATCATAGAGCTTTTATTGCTGGTAATTTTACTTTTGATAGGCGCTTTGACAGCTGCGTCAGAAACAGCCATTATAGCGGCGAGCATCATAAAATTAAGGCGCCTTGCTGCTGACGGGTCTAAACCAGCAAAGATAATACTAAAAATTCTAGAGACACCTGAAAGATTTTTCGGAACCATTCTTGTAGCGAATAATATCGTGGACGCTCTTATAGCATCCATAGTTACGGTTATGATAGTTTCTTTCAGCGGAAGCAATTCCAGAAGCATATTGCTTGCTACGATCGTAGCCTCTTTTCTCATAATAATTTTTGAAGTAGCTGCTAAAACGTTATCTGCGAAAAAACCTGTAAGGATTGCATTATATCTTTCCATGACAGTGAAATATCTTATAATTATTTTATCCCCTGTTGTCAGGATTTTGTCGACTATAACTAATTTCGTAGTGAATCTTCTGGGAGGCGGTACAAAAGGCAAGCCGTCTCTTGTAGTGGAAGACGAGATAAAGGCGCTCATCAGGATAGGCGAAGAAGAAAGTCCGAAGCATAAAGATAAATACAAAATGCTTACAAAGGTATTTGAATTCAGCGATACTGTTGTAAAGACTGTAATGATACCCAAAGACAGGATGATTTTGATTGATATATGCGCGAATATAGAGGATATACTGGATAAGGTCCTTGAGTCAGGCTATTCCAGGTTGCCTGTTTATAAAGACAACCCGGACAATATAATTGGCGTTATAAATATGAAGGATTTATTGAATCTTTCGGTCAATAGAGACCTTGTGATCCTGCAGGATATAATATATCCTCCTATCTTTGTCCCTGATTCCAAAAATGTAGCAGAGCTGTTAAAGGAATTCCAGAAAGGCCACACTCACCTGGCCATTATAATTGATTCGTATGGCAAGATTCAGGGCCTGGTGACCATGGAGGACCTGCTTGAGGAAATAGTGGGCGAGATAGAGGACGAGCACGATATCAGGAAAAAAATAAGAAAATGAAGCCCGCCTGGGCTTAAGCCCAGGGTTTCTTGGGCGGAATACTGAGCCCCGATTTATCGGGGCGAATGTATAAATGCAAAAATTTGATATTGCGGTTATAGGAGGCGGAGCAGCAGGAATAACTGCGGCTATCAGCGCCGGGCGCAGCGGTAAAGATGTTATAATATGCGAAAAGATGCCGCGGCTCGGCAAGAAAATACTTATTTCAGGCGCAGCAAGATGCAATATTTCCAATAAAGATTTAAGCGAGACGCATTATAATCCAGAAGCAAGAGGCCTTGTAAAAAGTGTATTTTCCAAATTCGGCGGCCGGGATGATATAGAGAAATTTTTTAATAAGCTTGGGCTGAAGTTATATTCGCAAGGTGACAGGCTTTTTCCCGTTACAAACCAGTCATCCAGCGTTTTAAAGGTTTTAGAAGAAGAGCTTAAAAATTTAAAGATGCCCATAGAGTTTGGCTTTGAAGTAAATAGTATTGCCGGTTCAGCCAAAGGATTTATAGTAAAATCCAGGAGCGGCAAAACTATATCAGGCGATTGGGTTATTATAACAGGAGGCGGAAAGACTTATCCGAGCCTTGGCTCTGACGGGAGTTGCTATGCTTTAGCCGGATCGTTCGGCCATAAGATCATAGAGCCTGTCCCAAACGCTGTCCCGCTTTTGGTAAAAGACAAATTTTGCCACCTGCTTCAGGGCCAGAAAATACAATGTATTGCAAGAAGCGTAATAGATGGTAAAATAAAAAAAGAAGCGAAAGGAGAATTGCTTTTCACAAAATACGGATTGTCCGGCACTGCCATATTGGACGTGAGCGGGGATGTTTCGATAGCCATAAACAGGCTTCGCAAAAAAGGCGTAATCGTTTCGATCGATATGGTGCCTTTTATTGACGCGCTAAAGCTTAGAGAAGAGATTGAAAACAGGATCCAAAAAGGTTTCGCAGCAGAAAATTTAATGATAGGGATATTGCCCAATAAATTCAGCCTTATTTTCAGGGATTTATTCAGGGGGGCAAATATTGAAAAAATAGTAAAGATGCTAAAAGACAAAAGATTTGATATAATAGGAACAAGAGGTTGGAACGAAGCAGAGTTTACGGCAGGCGGGATAGATACAGGAGAGGTCAAGGAACTTACTCTCGAATCAAAATTAAAAAAAGGCGTTTATTTCGCAGGCGAGATTCTGAATGTAAATGGCGAACGAGGCGGGTACAATCTTGCCTGGGCATGGGCGTCAGGCTTTGTAGCTGGTCTAACAGAGTAAAAAAAGGTCCCTCGCCGCATATACTGGAGTATAAGAGCGGCTCGGGATCAAATTTGCTTTGCAAATTTGAGGAGGAAACATGCCGTACGATGCAAGTCTTGATAAGGAAGTATTTGCTAAATCTTATGAAAATGATGATGGGAAAATCACCGTGAGCGTCCATTCCTACAATAACGGCCCTAAGAAATTACAGATAGTGAGGGAAAACAGGGACCAGGAAGGCGCGTTCAGGTTTGCAAAGCTCGGGAGAATGACCAAAGACGAAGTCCAGGCAATCTTGCCTCTGGCCCAGGAAGCATCAGCCAATATGTAATAAAGATTTAAAAGAATAGAATATTGTTTTTTCAGTCTCAGCAAGCTCTTGTATAAACATAGTTATTATGGTATTATTCAAATATATTTTCACTTTTAGGGGATATATATAAAATGTCTTCTTACCTTGTATCCGTATACGTAGTAACAGCTACCTTAAGTATAATAATCGCATTTCTGCTGGTATATTTCTCCAACCTGTCGGATCATTCAAAAAAAGCATTAGATAAAAATAAAAAAAGAATAAAATATCTCGATAGAGATCTCTCTGTCGAAGAGCCGCTAGAGCGTGTTATATATGATGAGTTGACGAATATAGTTGATTCAGAAAAGGATTGCGAACAGGTTACCAAGGTTGTTTCCGATATATTTAATAAGGAATTAGATAAGAAGATCAGCCTGCATACGCAAGAATTAAGCAGGAAATACGAATCAGTTATCAAAGAAAAGACGCAGAACGAAGAAGTCGCGTGGGGTAAATATGAAAAGGAGCTGGTTAATAAGAAACAGACAGAGGCGGTAATAAAAAGCATAGCAGAAGGCCTGTTGGTTGTGGATTCATCAGGCAAGGTTATTATGATGAACCCCGCTGCAGAGAGGCTTTTAGGGGTTTCGAAAAATGATAAAATAGGCAGGCCTATCATGGAGAATTTAAAAGAAGAGCAGTTGATATCTTTGATAAAAAATGTGCCCGGCTCCGAAGGCAAAGAAATAGAGGTCATAAGCCAGCATGACGAAACCAAAAAGATATTAAGAGCCTCTAGCGCGGTCATAGAGAATGAGAACGGTCATACGGTCGGGATGGTTTCTGTTTTGAGCGATATCACTAAGCAAAAAGAATTGGATCAATTGAAATCAAATTTTGTAGCCAGCGTTTCTCATGAGTTGCGGACACCTCTCGTAGCTATCGAAAAATCCATAACCCTTATTCTCAGCAATGCCGCGGGGCCTGTCAGCAAAAATCAGGAACAATTTTTAAGCATAGCTGAGCGCAATCTCAAGAGATTAAGCCTTCTTATCAATGACCTTTTAGACCTTTCCAAGCTAGAAGCAGGCAAAATGGAATTGAGGCGTGAACTTTTTTCAATAGAGAACATGATTGACGAATCTCTCAAGAGTTTTGGCACATGGGCAAGCACAAAATCTATCAGGATGGAAAAAAATATCCATGAGCCCATTTCAGATTTATATGCAGATCCGAATAGAATAAACCAGGTTTTGAATAACCTCGTGGGGAATGCTGTTAAATTTACTCCAAATAATGGCAGTATAATTATAGAAGCGGGTTTCGATCAGGAGAACAAGGAGATTAAGATTAGCGTCCAGGATACGGGCAGCGGCATAGTTCAGGATGATCTCAAGAAGGTATTTGATAAATTTTATCAGGCAGATGGGAAAAAAGCGCGCAGCGAAATAATCGGGACGGGCATAGGGCTGTCTATTGCCAAGGAGATAGTAGAATTGTACGGCGGAAGAATTTGGGCGGAAAGCGAACAAGGCCGGGGCGCAAAGTTTATTTTCACATTGCCCTTGAACACAATTCAAGCTTGACTATCGCGTAATATGTTGTAATAATAACATTTGTAAATATGCCGGAGGGTTTATGGGTAAAGAAAAAAAGATTTTGTTGGTAGATGACGAGCAGGATTTTCTTCAGCTTATGAAGTTTTGGCTTGAATCAAAAGGTTATTCTGTTGTAACCGCAGGGGATGGAGAGGCTGCAATTGACCTGGTGAAAAAAGAAGAGTTAAATATTATCCTGATTGATTTGCGGATGCCAAATATGGACGGCGTAGAAACGATTAAAAGAATCAGGGGATTTAATAAAAATATTCCCATAATAGTTATAAGCGCTTATGTGGATGACCCAAGGGCTGCAGAAGCAATGAAATATGGAATCTCCGGTATTTTTTGCAAGCGTAAAGATTTTCAAGAAGGGTTATCCCTGCTTGAATCCGCATTAAGGGTGCATAAAAATCTTAAGCATAGCTCTTAAAAAGGAGGAATATTTGTGTTAAA
Organism: Candidatus Omnitrophota bacterium; assembly: GCA_026387235.1. Taxonomy (GTDB): domain Bacteria; phylum Omnitrophota; class Gorgyraeia; order Gorgyraeales; family Gorgyraeaceae; genus UBA10183. Next base: position 15,847 of record JAPLMD010000054.1, on the reverse strand, counting down.
TATTCCTTTAAACAGAATAGTTAAAACATATACGACCGCTGCCGTTTTCGCTATAATTTGTTTTCTTGTCATATCTTGTTTAGTCCCGCCAGCGCAGGCAAAAGGCTCAAAGGAAGGCGTTGTCCTTCACGCAGCTAACAAGGCAGGTTTTGTTTTTACTGATTTAGGCGAAAAAGAAGTAAAAGTGGGAGCCTTGGTCGAGATTTACAGGCGTTCCGAATATCTCGCCACTTTTGTCATAAAGGATGTAAAGCCTGAAATGTCAGAGGCCTGGTCTCTTAGTACAGACAAAAATCTCGCAATAAAAATAGGAGACAGGGTAATAGTTCCAGATGTGGTTTCAGCCGCTGGCGCATCAAAATTTATATCCGGGGAACATGAAACGCCTTCTTCGCAGAGAGAACAATTATTAAACAGCAAACTGAGCGATTTGCAGAATGAAAATGCGAGATTGTTGTCGGAAGTAATAGAATTAAACAAGCAAAAAGATAGTTTGTCCGCCAACCTGAGCAGCGAGCTTGTGAATATCAAGAAAATAAATGCCCAGACGCAAAGGGAAACAGAACAAAGGCTTCTTTCCGAACTTGCAAGCCTTGTCAAGCAGAACGAAGATAACAGCGGTAAATTAAATCTGGAATTAGCAGCTCTGACAAAACAAAAAGACGAGCTTGAATCAAAACTCTTCATCCTTGCAAAGGAAAAACAGGACTCAGATTCCAAACTGAACGCTCAGATCGCAGGCCTCGCTAAAGATAAAGAAAACGCGGAAGCGCAGCTAAATTCCAGAATAAAAACACTTAGCAGCCAATACTCGTTTTCAAATAAGGACAAAGAATCTCTTGAACAAAAACTCGCAAACCTTATCAAGCAGAGCGAAGATAACAGCGGTAAATTAAAGCTGGAATTGGCAGCTCTGACAAAACAAAAAGACGATTCCGAATTAAAACTAAACTCGCAGATAGTAACTCTTAGCAATCAATTGCAGGCTTTGGATAAATTAAGCAAAGAAGACGAAAATAGAGTAAGATCCGAAACTGCTACTGCGATTCAGGGCAAGGAAAAGCTGATATCGGAACTTAACAATAAAGTAGCTGTTTTGGAAAGAGAGAAATCCGATTTGAATAGCCAGATTGTTTCTTTGAATACAGAAAAGCAGGAAAACGAATCTAAATTGAGCCTTCAAATTTCTGTATTAGAGACAGAAAAAGCGGATCTTGGCGCCAAACTTGTTAGTCTAAGCGCAGAAAAAGAGGACTCTGAATCAAACTTAAAGTACATCTCTTCTTTAGTCAAATATAAGGAAGACGGAGAGCAAAAATTATATAGTCAGATATCCTATCTGAGCGACCAGCTTAAAAAATCGGAAAAGGCCAAAGAAGACAGCGAATCTCAATTGAAGGCGGAAATATCTTCTTTGAATAAAGAGAAAGAAGATTTAAAATTTAGACTTGATTCAGACATAACTAATTTAAGCAAGGCCAAAGACGACAATATAGCAGAGTTAAATAAAAAAATAGCCTTGTTTAGCGACCAACATGCTATTGCTGAGAAATCAAAAGAAGAATCTGAAGCAAAGTTAAGGTTAGAGATTTCTGCGCTTGCAAACGCAGATTCTAAACTTAAGGAAGAATATGAACTTTTGAATAAAGAAAAGAAAAAAACAGAGATGCGGCTTTACGAAGAGATAGCTGCAGTAGAAAAGGAAAAGTCATTTTTGGAATCACGAATTAATATATTGGAAAATCTTAAGGCAGAATATGCGTTAAAAACGAATTCATTTGATTTTGAGAAGAGAACATTAGAAGACGTTAATAACGCGCTTAAGCTTCAGTTAAAAAAAGCGCTCGCATTGAAAACTGCAGAGGTAAAATTAGAAGAGACAGAATATAGTCAAGATCTAGAGTTGGATAAAAAAGCAGCAGCGAGAGGATTGCAAAGAGAAACAAAACGCTCAGGCCAGGCGGAAGAAGGGCCAAGAGCGGTTAAAAAAGAGGTTGGTGAATCTGAAAATAAAAATATTTCCAGCGCAGATATTCCTGCGCCGGAAGTCGGCAGTCTAAAAATTGCTTCAGAATTAATGGTTGAGAAAACCTCAGGAGCTGTAATAGGCAAAGATGCAGCCAGTAGGGATGTCTGGCTCGATTTCAGCAAAGCCAATGGTATCGTAGAAGGCCAGATATTCGACGTATATAGAGACAACATAAAGATATCCGCATTAAAGACAACCAAGGTTTTTGACAGCTTTATAGTAACAAAGCCTTTGGCTGACAGCGATTTTAATGTCATACAAGAACTTGATAGAGTGGAAATTTCATCCAATTAACAAAAATCCAGCCTAATTTTTCTCAACTTATACTCAAATAAGGGGTTTTGGCTTGACAAAAAATGGTTTATATGATATACATTATTGTAAATAGCGTATATATACTTAGAATATAAGTGTAAAAGAGGTTTTTTTAGGCCTTAGGAGAATATGAGTTACTTTAAGGTTTTAGGATTTGACAAAGAACCATTTTCTACGAGCCCTGACCCTGAATTTTTTTATCTGTCTAAAGAACATGAGGCAGCTCTTACCAATATTCTCATAGAACTCAGGCTAAAAAGAGGGCTTTGTGTTACATTGGGGGATATCGGGACAGGCAAAACTACTCTTTCCCGCAAGCTTATACAGGAGTTGAAAGAAAGAGATGATTTTATCTTTCACATAATCTTAGACCCTTCTTTTAATAACGAGCAGCTCTTCATTACCTCATTAATAAGAAACTTTGATATTAACATAGATAGCAATGCCTCTCATGCAATATTGGATATGAGAGAGGCATTAGAGAAGTTCCTTTTCCAGAAAGGAGTTACAGAAAATAAAACAGTAACTCTTATAATTGACGAGGCGCAAAAATTAAACGAGGCTTCTCTGGAGATATTGAGAGTGCTTTTAAATTACGAAACGAATAAATTTAAGCTTCTGCAGCTGGTTCTTTTAGGGCAGATGGAACTGCATTCCAAGATAGTGAACATTCCGAATTTTCTTGATAGAGTTAGTTTTAAATACACCCTCAACCCGTTTGGCTTTAATGAGACAAAAGAGATGATAGAATTCCGGATACGGCAGGCAGGCTACAAGGCAAACATGCAGTTATTCTCGGAGGATGCAATAGAAGAGATTTATCAATATAGCCGGGGATATCCGAGAAAGATAATCATGATATGCCACAAGGCATTGAAATGCCTGATCCTTAAGAATAAATTTGTAATAAACGGAGAGTTGATCAAGGAAATAATAGGGGAAGAGATAAAATCAGGATGGCACAGGAAAGATCTGTTACTCCAGAAAAACAGTTATTAAGGTTAATAGAGGATCCGAAGAAAGAGAGCGCAGGCGTTGGCGGCCGCGCTGTCAGATACCGAAGGAATAGCCTGTTTTCATTTAGCGCCTGGCTAAGCAGGATTTATTTTTTTAAGAATAAACTGAGAGGAAGTTTTGATTACAGGGATTTCCGAAAATTAGACGTAAAAACTATAAATAATATCCTGTTTCTTTCTATATTTATCTTAGCGTTTTATTTTTTATTCAGTTTTTCTGCATCGATGGTTGACATGAAAAACCCATGGGATTCTAAATTTAAGATCCCTGATTTAGAAAGCCAATCCGAAGAGGGCGCGGGAAAGACGTCTTTTTTAAAAAAAGCAGAATCCTTCTACTTAGAAAAAGTGAGGCAAAGAAACATATTTAAGATAGGCGCAAAAAATATAGATGGCAGCGCAAAGGCAGTTATGAAAGACGCCTCTTTAAACGCGACTGAGGCAACCAGGCATTTAAGATTAGTTGGTATTTCCTGGTCCAGCGATCCTGACGCAATGGTTGAAGACACAAGCGCGTTGAGGACGTTTTTTGTAAAGAGAGGGCAAACCCTGGGAACAGATATAAGGGTAGAAGCGATATTAAAAGACAAGGTTATTTTAAGCTACAGAGGAGAAGAAGTAGAATTGCGATGATATATTTTAGAAGCCATGGGCTTCAGTTCCGTCGGACTCTATATGCGTTATTAGCTGCTTGTTTTATCTTATGCCCGGCTAATATCAGTTGGGCAGAGGACGCTAACACTCAATCTAACACTCAATTAGTCCAGGCGATTGTAGGCCAGCCTCTGCCATCCTCTGAGCCTTTGGACGCGCGGAGCAGCGTTTCTCTGGACCTTCGCAATATAGACGTTGTAGACGCGCTCAAGTTTTTGGCTATGAAGGCAGGCTTAAATGTAGTTGTAACAAAGAACGTTACGGGCAGGATCACCCTTATGGTCCAAAATGTGCCTGTAAAAGACATATTTGATATAATGTTGCGCTCAAACGAACTCGCTTATGCAAAGGAAGGCGATATCTATAATGTCATGACCGAAGATGAGTATAAATTGCTTTTCGGAAAAAGGTTTTCCGACAGCAGGCAGGTAAAAATCTTCCATATAAAATATGCCATACCTGAACAGGTATTCACGCTTTTTGATACCTTAAAAAGCGAAATCGGGCGCGTATTGATAGAGCCGGAATCAGGCACAGCGTTAATACTGGATACACCCGAGAGGATTAGCGAGATAGAAAAGGCATTGGCTTCTATGGAGCAGCAGAATACGGTGAAGGTATTTAGACTGCAATATGCCAAGGCAAAAGAGGTAGAGGATCAGCTTAAGTCGCACATAGACGCAAAGAAAGTCGGGCTGGTAAGGGCAGATGAGAGATCTAATCAAATTATTGTGCAGGCGCTTCCTGATAGGATGGCGGGTATTGAAAAGCTGATAGCCGCTCTGGACACAAAAACAAAAGAAGTTTTAATCGACACCAAGATCGTTAAGGTTAAATTGTCGAATGCATCAAGCGAGGGCATAGAATGGGAGGGCTTGAGTAATTTATGGGGCAAAGGCGGATCCACGTATGTCGGCTCATACCCATTCAGCGTTTTGCAAGCAGCTACCGGTACTTGGATGTCAAGAAATGCATTTAAAGAGGGGACGGGATCCACTGACACCACCGCCGGCAACCCGGTTTCCGGCGTAGGGGCATATCCTTTTAGCGGCAATACTGCCAGCACAGCCGCAAGCACAAAAACTACATTAGGCGAAAAAATGCATGTAGGCATTGTGACAAGAAACAGAGACATTGACATTCTATTAAACTATATTCGGACGTTGGGCAATACCCAGATACTTTCAAACCCGAAATTAGTCGTGATAAATAATCAGGAGGCAAGGATACACGTAGGCGAACGCCAGGCTTATGTCACTACAACTACTACCACAGGCCAGTCAACCTCTACTGTTTCAGAAGAGGTAACTTTTGTTGATGTGGGCATTCAATTGGCCGTGACCCCCACGATAAACGACGATGGCTATATCACGATGAAAGTAAAACCGGAGATTTCAAGCGTCGTATCTTCGCTTACCACACCTTCCGGCAACAAAATACCGATAATAGATTCCTCTATGGCAGAAACAACCGTTATGGTAAAGGATGGCTCCACTATAATCATAGGAGGACTTCGTAAGGACGAGAAGATATCTAGTTATGAGCAGATGCCGATTTTAGGCAAAATACCCATCCTTAATTTTTTATTTAAATCAGGGTCAAAGAGCACAGAGAGGACGGAATTATTGGTTATGCTGACCCCGCATATTGTCTCAGGGGACATGTTATTTACCGGAAACGAGAAAGAGATAGAAAATCAGCCAGGCAAAGATTATACAGATTATTCCAGCTTTACGTCCGACACAGACCTGGAGCCGCTTAATACGCCGGTCGAAACAAATATAAAGCCATATAAAGAATATAATGATATTAAAGATAAAGATGAGACAGAGCCTACAATAGAAGGAGACGACTGATATGAACAATAAAGTAAAATTGCTGGCAATCCTGATAGGTTTTTTGGTTTTTAGCGAAAGCGCAGGTATCATATATTTTGCCAATAAGGCCCAGGAATTTTCTAAAAAGTTCAATAATCTCGAGCCGAATTATGAAAAATTGAGCCAGGAACAAAAGGAGCTCAAAAATAAATACGACGTTTTAGCAAAGGAAAATGATGCTGTAAAAGCGGATAGAAATAATCTTTTAGCCCAGGCAAAAGTCCTGATAGCAGACAATAGCCGGATGGGGGAATTAGAAGAAGAGAAAGCAAAACTTGAAACAGAGAAACAGAATATGCTGAAAAATAAAGAAAGTATGAATAGTCAAAATCAGAAACTCCAAGAAGTTGTCAAGCAGTTGATGAATTCCCAGGCTCAAGCGGCGCAGGAAAGGGATGTTTTTAAGTCCTCTTACGAAAAGGCTAAAAATGACGATATTACAAAGGAGCTGAAAAAACAGATCGCGGATTTACAAAAAGAGAAAGATAATATCTCGTCCAATCTCGCTAATGTCCAGAAGAAGAGCGAGCTTATTACGGCGCAGAAAACCAAGCTGGATAAAGAGAAAGAATCATTGGAAAACGAGCTGAAGGATTGCAGGAAGAATATTACAGAGGCATCAAAGAAGAACAAGACCTTGCAGCAAGAAGTAGAAAATGTTCCTAAAAAGTTTTCCGAGATTGCGCGCCAAAACAAAAAATTGCTCAAAGAAACAACAGGTATGCATTATAATTTGGGTGTTTTTTATACCAAAAATAAGGAGTACAATAGGGCGATCGTTGAATTTGAAAAGGCTATAGAACTTAACCCGGATGATTCTTATTCGCATTTTAATTTAGGATGCATATACGCGGAATATATGGTTAACCGCAAAAAGGCGATTGAAAATTTCAGGCACTTTTTACGGCTGGCAAAGAGCGGTGACAAAGATGCGGATATGGCAAGAAAATATGTACTTACATGGGAGACATACGAAGGTAAAATACCGATGAAGTAAGTCGTCTGTTCATTAAAAGGAGGAAGCGGAAAATGAAAAAAAATATCATTGTATTAGTAATGGCGCTCGGCATGGTTTTCGCGCAGATAGCTTTCTCAGGAGAGAATTTAGCGGATCTTGCCGCAGCCAAGAAAGCTGAATTGAATAATACCGAATGGGCTGTGCAGGTAGCTCTCATTGGCGGAAAAGGCAGAGCTGAGGCAGACGTGATAAGTTTTGTAGAAGGCAAGATGATATCAAAGAACATGAGAAACGCGGGTTTTAATGACGCGGAAATTAACGTGAGGATAGGCGAAGAAGGCTTAGTTATATGGGAAACCATGCAGGCCGATGGAAAAGGAGATTTTGCGTTCTGGAGAGGCGACATAGAAAATGGCAAGATGAAAGGCGTATTGACAAAAGAGGATAAACGCGGCGCTATTTCAAACTTTTCCTTTGCGAGTAAATGACAGATTAATGCGTATAATTTTAATCAGCTTAATTCTAATATCCGGGATTTTTACAAGCGTAGAGATGTTTGCCTTGTCGCAAGATATGGAATTTACTATATCCTGCGATAAAACAGAGAGTTATAAAACCCAGGATCCCATAAAGATAACCTTTACATTAAAGAATATCGGCACTGCACCTGTCTATGTAAACAAGAGATTTTTTTTAGGGCCGGAAGAAGACCTGATTAACGACAGAGAGGTCTTTCTGTCAGTAACGTCTCCTTCAGGCCCAAAATTGCCTTATAAATTCTCTTACAAGACAGGGTTTCCTAAGGCAGATTACTTCGCGCTGTTAAGCCCCGGCGAAGAAGCTGTTTCAGAGTATCCCAGGAACATAAACGGTTCTTTTGAATTCAATGAACCCGGTGAATATAAAATAACAGCTGTATATCAAAACGCGTATGGCCCTGAGATAGGAATAGACGCATTTAAAAATAGAATAGAGTCCAACGCAGTTACTGTAAATATATCCAAATGAGAAAAGGATTATTATTTTTATTCTGTTTTTTCGTATTGCTTGAGCTTGTTTCCGGCCCTGCTTTTGCCTTGATTTCCAAAGACGTAGGAGAAGCATTCGGCAGGCCTGTCAGCCAAAGCGAATTCGAATATTATTATAAAACCGCCGCTATATTTACCCGCACAGGAAAAGGCGGAAGGACCGAAGAGGAGACGAGGAGTGAGGCGTGGCAGAATCTGATATTTATACAAGAGGCAAGGCAGCTGCATATAGACGTAGACGATGATGAATTAAAGACAGAGCTTAAGCGGCTGATGTCGGAGAAAAATATAGAATATGGCAGTAGCGAGTATTCCTTATGGGTGTTAGCTCAGTTTAATGAAAAGGTGGATGTATTTGAACGCCGCATAAGGGAACTATTGATAATAAATAAATTTATGAAATTAAAGACGTCTCCGGAGATTACAGTAACAGAAGAAGAGATGAAGCAGAAATTTTTAAACCAGTATAATTCTTTTGAGAGCGAATACATAAGATTTGAAACAAAAGAAGAAGCGGAAAAATTCATAGAAGATGCCAGGAAAAACCCCAAGCTTTGGAAGGATACCTATGACGAAAAAAAGCCGTTGGGCCAGAAGGGTTCTTCATGGATAAACATTATGTCTCTGGAGGCTTTGATAGATTTGTGGAAGATACCAAAAGAAGACGCTTATAATATTCATAGCCGTAATATGGGAGAATTGGTTGTCGGGAATTTTTATTATGGCGTAGCCGCATTCAGAGTATTGTATAAAAAAGAAGCGGATCTAAAGGAATATGACGATAAAAAGAAGGAGTACTATAAAAACACCATGATCCAATCGCAAAAATACAAGATAGTCCAGGATTATTTTAATGATCTTTTTAAGCGGGCAAATTACAAGGATTACGTAGCGGAAGAGATGCGAGCCAAAAAAATAGAAGAACTTAAGAAAAAAGCCGGCGTTACCTTAAATACGAAGTATGGAGATATAAAATTAAAGTTATTTCCGGATGTTGCGCCAAAGGCGTGCGAAAATTTTATTGCATTAGTTGAAAAAGGGTACTATAATGGTACAATATTCCATCGCGTAATAAAGGATTTTATGATTCAGGGAGGAGATCCTGCCGGCACCGGCACCGGCGGCGAGTCGATATGGGGCGAGCCGTTTCAAGACGAATTTAAAGATGCAGTTTCATTTAATAAACCTGGTATTTTAGCAATGGCCAATGAAGGGCCAGACACCAATAAAAGTCAATTTTTTATAACAACCAAGGCAACGCCGTGGCTTGATAAAAAGCATACTATATTCGGAGAGGTTGTTTCCGGTTATGACATTGTGCAAAAAATAGAGTATGCTCCGGCCGACTCTTCGGATAAGCCAAAAGAGGAGCAGAAGATAATAAAGGCGGCCGTAGAGCCTGATAATGCTGCAGAAGGAGGAAAAAAATGATTTTCAAGTTATGTTTAGCGCTTGTTTTAATCGCATGTTTTGTTTCGGTTAGCGTGGCAGCTGAAACGAAAGAGCAGGTGAAACCAAAGGCTGTCGAAGTCAAACAAGACGAAGATATGGTTAAGAAGATAAAAGAAGCTGAAAAAGAGTTAAATAATACCAAATGGCAGATTAACCTTTCGCAGATCACCCAAGCGGAAAAGAAAGACAAATTCACAGATGCACTTCTTTTTAAAGATGGTAAGGTTGAAATGGAAAGTTTAAAATCTCAGGGATTTTCAGCATCTGGTTTTACGATTACCGTAAAAGGGGACAATATTATAGTGTGGGAAACTATGCAAACCAGCGAAAAAAAGGGGCTTGCTTTTTGGAAAGGCGAGATAGAAGAGGGCCGGATGCGGGGCGTTTTGAGCAGGCATTTTGATGAAAAAACAGTAAAGGATTATAGTTTTTATAGCACGGGTAAGGAGATAATACAGGAAGAAGCGTCTATAGCTGCAGTGCCGCCACCGGCTGCTGCAGCAGAAGAGGTCAAGAAAGAAGATATGTCTAAGGGAAAAGACAAAAAGAAGAAGGACGATAAAAGATAATAGTTAGGCAATTCCTTGATTTTTCCGAGAAATAGGGTATACTTAAATTAGGGCAAAAGAAGACTTAAAATTGAATAGTATTTTCTTTAAATTCGAAAAAGGCAAACCTACAGTAATGTGGGGACGCAAAATCGTGCACCCTTTCACAATTGATATTAGAAGGGCAGGCAGATTGCCGGTTTTATAAGGATATGAAAATCCAGGCGATTTGCCTGGATTTTTTTTGTAAATACTCAAAAGTGCCAGGCACTTTTGAGTATTTAGAGGTGAAAATGAGCAGATTGCCAAGGATTAACATTGAAAGCGCGCTCTATTACGTAACTACGAGATCAGGCCATACTTATAATATATTTATAGATGACATGGATTATAAAGAATATATCTCTCTTGTTGCTAAATACAAAGACCAATACGGTTTTAAATTGTTTTCCTTTTCTCTTCTTCCCGCCAGGCTTGAGATGCTCATTGAATTAAGAAATAACGCTGCGATTTCTAATATCATGCATGACATAACCTCGCTTTATACTAAAATATACAATGGCAAACATGGCAAAAAAGGGCATCTTTTCCAGCAGCGCTTTAAAGCATTAATTGCGGAAAAAGACGCGTATCTTCTACAATTAACGCGGCAGATCCACTTAAGTCCTGTGGCAGAGAAAATAGTCAGCGATCCAAAGTCGTATCAATATTCCAGTCACAATATGTTTCTAGACTCTTCAAAGAGGGGATTCCCGAACATGAAAGCTGAGATTGAAGAGGTGTTCGGAATGCTTAAAGGCAGGGAGAGAGAATTTGACGCGTTCGTTTCTAAACCGGATTCCAAGGAAATAGAAGAATTCAAAAAGATTTTACGTAAAAACAGGATTCTAGGATCTGATGAATTTATAGAAGAGGTTAAAAACAGGATAGAAGAAAACGCAAAGGCGCAGAAAAAAAATCAAGCGCCCAATAAAACGCAGAGGTTATATTTGGCCGCGGGCGGCGCCGCAATAGTATTGCTCGGCATGGCGATCGCTTATTTTTATTTTCAAAATTCTTTATTGAAGACCAAATACAGCAAGACCATAAACGTTTACAAGAGCACGTTGGATATGTTAAAGCGCGAAAGGGATGTGGCAATAAAGGCGAATAAGGACATAGAAACTTATGTCTGGAAGATACGATTGACTGAGCAGGCCCTGCAGAATACCGTGCGGGAACAGAAAAGGACAGATAAGCCAATGAAAGAGATTGAAGGTTTTGCGTGGAAGATAGGGCTTACGCAGACCACAGGCGCAAGCATAGGATTTCCTAAAGAGGACGTGATTTATTTTGAAAATGGACAGTACACATCAACTATTTTAGCCCAAAATGGTTTTTCAAATTCTTCGTATACAAAAACAGATCTTAAGAACGGCGTTATTATTTGGAGAACGATACAAGCTAATGAAAAAGGCGAGACAGTCAGCTGGCGCGGTGAATGGGACGGCAGCACAATGAAGGGCATGATGAACATGCATCTGATTGACGGCGCAATAAGGGATTTTTCGTTTGTTTCCACAGGCGGAAGAATGGAAAAAAATAACGGGGGGTAAGATGACGAGATATATATCAAAGATTATTTTATCATGGATTTTAATGACGGGATTATGCGGCGGCCTTGGTATCGGATACGCTGAGGAAAAAGAAGACCCGAATATAATTAAAGAAGTCATGATGAAAAAAATGACAGGAGAGGTTGCGGGTATCAGTCAAAATTTTATTTCTATTTTGTACGGACAGGATGAAAAGACATCCTATGAAATGGCATTTGACATAGACAAGGACGTGAAGATAGAAAATAAAGAGGATTTGAAACAGATAAATATCGGGAATATAGTAGCTGTTAGTTACGAAGAAACAACTGAAAAGCTTAAAGATGATAAAGAGGGAAAGATAAAAGTAAAAAATAGAACAGTTAAAAGAATAGTCTTTATTAAAGAACGCGAGGGAGGGTTTTAATTTCCCTCAGGGAGGCGATGAGCCATGACTACGATATTAAAAAGAGGGTTTGGAAGAAAATGGTTTAGCAGGATACTGGCGGGGTGCGCCATGCTCGCAGTGTTTTTGTTAACAGCTGACGCTCACGCTGTGCAGGTCAAAAGGGTGCAGACAGGAGAGGTGTATTTTGACACTGATGACATAGCCCAGGTTTCTGAAATCCTGTCTGTTGACCAGTCAAAGGCTCTTGTACTCTTGTACGTGTCGTCTGACGTCACCGCCCTTAATGCCACACAGAATGTCTTATTCAGCGCGCAATTCTCGTCAAACACAGAACTTGTCATATCGCGAGACGGCGCCACCTACGGAGCCACAGTGCGGTATTATGTCGTGGAGTTTACCTCAGGCGCAAAAGTCTCAAGAGGCATTTCTTCTTTTGCCTCAGGTTCTTACACGAATGCGAAATATACGACAAAGGATGTCTCGCTTGCGCCCTCGCTTGACGATTACACAAAGGCAGTGGCTGTGGTTCAGGCGAGGTCAGCCTTGACCACTTCTACCGCTGATGAGATCACTACTATTGAGGCAAACATTCAGGATAATAATACTCTGCGTCTTTCAAGATACGCCACGAACGATGCCCTTAAAAGCGTTAACATTGTCTGGCAGATAGTGGAGTTTTCCAGTGACGTAAATGTCAAGTCAGGAATAGCGACCATAGCTGTAAATAGCCTTACAGGGACAGGGAGTTGGACAGGCGCAGTTACTATAGCTAAAAGTTTTCTAATGTATAGTTACAAGGCAAACAGGAGCGTGAACGGCATAGAAGGCCTTACCGAGGTGAGAGGCGCTATTACAAGCACTACAGGAGTTACTTTTACGCGCGGCGCAGCTGTCACAACTACTCTTACAGATATCGAGGTTAAGTATTACGTGGTTGAATTGACTGACCTTGTAGGAGCTAGCCAGGGCACAGGCACGAATCTTACGTTTGCGACCAACGATGAGACAAAGAGCCAACCCCTCGCGACTGCGGTTGACCCTAAAAGGACACTGCTTCTCATCGGTGTTTCTGCCCCGAATGATACTACGACTACTACGTATGATGATGAGACGCTCCTTATACCACAGATTACCGGGCCTAAAGGCATATGTTATGACTCTTCTGCCAGGAATTTGATTTGGGTCTGTAATACTTATGCCGGCACTGTCAGCAGGTATAACGCGAGCACAGGGGCAAAGGTAGGCACTGATACGACCGTAGGCACGATGCCTGTAGCAATATGCTATGTACCCACAGCCGGCTCTGAATCAATATGGGTGGCAAATTACAGTTCAAATAATGTTACGAGGATTAATCCTGTTGACGGCACTGTTGCGGCAACTATCAGCACAGGCAGCATTATAAACCCTATTGATATAGCAGCAGATACTACTTCCAGTCCTCCTGCCGTGTGGACAGCAAATTATGGCGGTACTGCCTCTACTAATCTTGTCACTAAAATACTCTCGGGCACGAATGTGGGCACAGCGTATGGCGTAAATGATACCTTTCCCACAGCCATATGTTATGATGGCAGGGGTTACATGTGGGTTGCGGGTAATTCCTCCACAAGGATACATAGGTATGATTGCACTGCGCCAGCTACCAACGGCCGTTATACTGTATTTACAAACGCTGGTTTCAGCAGTATCAAGTATGCGGCAAGCGGATTTGGCAACCGGGCATATCCGCAGGTATGGGTTACTAATTTGAGAAATAACTATGTTGCCTTAGTAAATGTCACTACAATTACTGCTCCAGTCCTCGTAGCTGATTACGCTACTGAGCTTAATCCGCGGGGAATAGCTATTGTGGATAAAGCAGGCACTGTGGATGACGCGGTATTTGTTACAAATTTTGGCTCAAATTCATTGATTAAAATCACTGCCTCAGACGGTTCTGTAGCTGTGATAGCTGATACAGAGGTAAATCCCTATGGAATAGCTTATGACACTACTCAGCTGAAGTTATGGGTTTCGAATAGTAACTCTAACTCGCTCATGTCATTTAACGAAAGCGCGGCAAGCCCTGTGATATATTCCCTTGCTGACACTGTAAGCGCGATCTATCTTTACAGGCAGAATGTAACTACAAGCGCTAGTATGATAGCTACTTGCGTAGCGGTTCAATTTTGCCCTATAACTATTATTGCTCCTAATGGCGGAGAGGTATGGACCATAAGCGCATCTCCTGAAATTACCTGGAAGTATAGTGATTCTTTAACTATAGGAGGCTCAGGCACAGCCGGAGTCCATAAGGTGAAATTGCAAATAACAAAAGACGGCACCAACTGGTACGATATCCCGGGCGCCACAAGCCTGGATGTAAATAATAGCTCAGCTGTTGCCAATGAGGGAAAATTTACATGGAGCAACCTCCCCAGCACCATCACAGGCATTGCCAATATGGTAGGGGAGACATTTAAGGTAAGGATTTTTGATACTGACAAAGAGGCAAGCCCTGCTAATTTTTACGATACCTCGAATAACAATTTTATCATAAAAGGAAAACTCGCTATCACACAACCTCTTGATACCTGGAAGATAGGAGAGACAAAGGCAATCCAGTGGCATGCGAACGGAAACCTGAGCGGGTTGAGCCCTTCCACTATTAACATAAGTCTTTCTACAGACGGCGGCGCAGGTTTTACTGACATACCTTCCGGCACTCCTTCGGCAGGCGCAGATAATAGCGATAATAGCTGGAATTGGACTATACCTTCTGACTTAGGAGGAGGAAGCCTGATAGGGGCAGATAATATTATAAAATTACACCTTAATTATAACCCTGCGCCTGCAGGCAGTACCTTGATAGAAAGCATAAGCGCTCCTTTTACTTTAAAAGGCCAGATAACGAGCGTAACGCTTCCTGCTACAACCCCTGTAAATACCTATTTATTGGGAGGAAGTTATGATATTACCTGGCAAAAGAAAGGCCATTTCGCAGGCACAGGCCTGAATGAAGGTACTGTCGATATACTGTATTCAAGCAATGACGGAGCTTCGTATAGTTCTACCCTTACTTCAGCTCAAGCTGCCGGCGCAGATGATACAAATACTTCCTGGTCATGGCCCATAGCGTCTGATTTTCCAAAAACGCCCCAGGGATCTACGTCCAAGGTCAAGGTAGTGCAGACAAATGATTCAACTGTATATAAAGAAAGCGTTGGTTTTCAGGTAACGCCCGGCACTATAACAGTAACTGCTCCTGATGGAGGCGGAACGTGGAACATAGGAGAATCAAAGAATATTTCGTGGACATACACAGGCAATTACGCAACAGTAAATATATGGCTCTCAAGAAATAACGGAGGAGATTGGATGCCTATTGCCAGCCCAAATGCTAATTCTTCTCCTTACCCGTGGATTGTCACAGGCCCTACAAGTTCAAGCTGTCTTATAAAGATAGTGAGCGGTACATATAGCGATGTATCTGATGTATCAAATGCTACGTTTACCATAGCAGGCTCTATTACAGTTAGCTCTCCAAACGGCGCAACCGACTATTGGAACATAGGACAGAATTGCAGTGTCAGCTGGTCCACAGTCGGCACTTTTAGCAATGTAAAGATATTGTTATCCACAGATAATGGCGTAACATATCCTACGCAGCTGGCTGAAGTGGCTGGGAATTCTTCTCCTTATACAGGCTGGGTCATACAGGGCCCGCCAAGCGATCAGGCAAAGATAAAGGTAGTGAGTTCTGATTATTCCGGCATAAGCGATGTATCTGACGCGGCATTTCATATATTTGCTTCCATAACCTTGACTACTCCTAATGGAGGTAACACCTGGCTAGTCGGAGAAAATTGCAATGTCGCTTGGTCAACAGTAGGCATTACCGGAAATGTAAAAATAAAATTATCAAGAAATAATGGCGGCGCCTGGACAGAATTAGCTGAAGTTGCAGGCAATTCTTCGCCCTATGATTTCAATTCCTTGCCCACT
>JAPLMD010000050.1 GCA_026387235.1 Candidatus Omnitrophota bacterium | reverse complement strand
AGTATTTTTGACCAAGAAGATATCAAAAAAGGCAAGATTATTGCGGATTCGCTAAAAGGCAGAGCACCGTTTACAGTAAAATTTTCTTTTGAAACCGAAGATGAAATAAACGATGCGGAATATTTATGGGATTTTGACGATGACGGGATAATTGATCTTATAACCTTAATGCCTCAGGCAGAATTTATCTATAATGACCCAGGAGTTTATATGGCAAAACTTGATGTAAGAACTGCGGATGGCATAGTTATGTCGCGCCATGCAACAATTTATATTACAAATGGAAATAATAATGACAAAAAACCGATGATTTCATCTAATAATGTGAGCAGGAATAAAATAGGTAAAATAGAGCTTTCAGACAAAACCTCTTTAGTCCTGCCGGCAGATGCATTAGAACAAGACGATGTTGTCAATATAAAAAGATTGGAATCCGGCCAGATCCCAAAAGAAAGTAGTCTTAATAAAAATAAACCTATAGGAGAATACCGGGAGTATAAATTTGAAAATCGCAAAGATCCTTTTAATAAAGAGATGATTATATCTATTCCATATGCCGATGAAAATGAAGACGGCATTGTTGATGATAAAGATATTGACGAATTAACCCTGGATGTTTACTGGTATGATGAAAAGAATGAGGAGTGGAAAATTCTTTCAGACGTTCTTATATTTCCGAAAGAAAATATAGTTACGGCGAAAACAAGCCACTTTACTATTTTTGGAATCGTGGGCGCTGAAAATAAAAAAGACGATTCTCGGCCTGGAAATAATGCCGATGACGCCAATAACTGTTTTATTGCTACTGTGGCATTTGATTCCCCCATAGCTAAAGAAGTCATAGTGTTGCGCGAATTCAGGGACAAGTATTTATTGAAATCAGGACCAGGCAGGAGATTCGTTGATTTCTACTACCATTTCAGCCCGCCTATAGCAGATTTTATAAAAGATAATCAATTTCTTAAGAGCGTAATCAGATTCTGCATTAAATTCCTTGTCATACTTATCGAAATAATGTTAAAATAACGACAAAGGTTAACCTGGGATGGTTTTATGTATAATTTTGAAGTAATGCTGGAAGATGCCGGCAAGCGGATAGATAATGTGAGCTTAAAGCATCTGGCAGGAGTTAAGCCTGAGCTGGAGATCTCGAGGACTATCGTGCAGGGAATGATAGAGAAAGGCGAGATTTTATTGAATGGCAAGATGGCAAAGGTCGGCCATAAGGTAAATACAGGCGATAAAATAGAAATCGATTTAGAAAAGCTGGAAACAGAAAGCCTCGCAGAGCGTGATAAAAAAATTCCCAGGGCTGAAAAATTACCGCTGAATATTATTTACGAAGATAAGGATATCCTGGTAATCAATAAGCCTGCGGGCATGGTAGTTCATCCGGCTTGCGGGAATTATTCAGGGACGCTGGTAAACGCGCTTTTAAATTACAAAGGTTTTCTTACGGAGTTTAACGAGCCGCGCGAGACTAAAGATGAGAAGCATGTATTAAGGCCGGGCATAGTGCACAGGCTGGATAAAGATACGTCAGGCGTGATGCTTGTCGCGAAAACAGGCGTGGCGCTGCGCAAACTTTCAAGTCAATTAAAAAACAGGACCATCACAAAAAAATACATCGCAGTTGCAAAAGGGATTATCAGCCTGGATGAAGGGATAATAGACCTGCCGGTCAATCACGATAAAAAAAATAGAATGAAGATGGTGATTGACAGGTATGATGGCAAAGAAGCAGTAACGCATTATAAAGTAATATCCAGGAATAAAGAGAAGAATTTTACAATTCTTGAAGTGGTCCCGAAAACAGGCCGCACTCATCAGATCCGCATACATTTTTCGCATATAGGCCATCCGATACTGGGAGACGTGCTTTATAACGGCCCTGTGGTTCAAGGCCTATCTAGGCAGGCTCTTCACGCAAAATCCATAAGTTTCATACACCCTTCCAAGAATAAAGAAGTGGAATTTTCAGTAGAAATCCCATCAGACATCAAACAATTTTTCGCCTAAAACCTAAGCAATAGAGGTTACCTAGACTTACTTTTAGTATAAAAGCGTAGAATAGAGTGGTAAGACTAATAGTGTGCATAATTTTTGTTGACACAACATATTGAAATGTATTATACTTATAGTGGTTTAGAAAAAAATATCCACAATATGTTGACAAGCATTTCTTAAAGTGATATACTCTAAACTAGTTAAGGCAGGTTAAAAAATATTTTTCACTCGAGAGGGAACATATCTTGACTCTATGTCATATATATGATATACTTTTGAGTAGAGAGAGAAATAGGAATAAAATAAATCCCATTGATAAGGGTAAACCATTCGAAAGAATGGGGCGCAAAGCTTTAGAGCCTAAAAGTCCGGAGGGACTTATGGTTGTCAGCTGCCAAAAGGATAATATAAAAGGCTTTAAAGCAGCTCATTTTTCGATGGAAAAATGAGCTTTTTTTATTGCTTTGCCTGTGCCCTAAAAGGGCACAGATGTTTCAGAGAAGAAAGGAGGGGGAAATGATTGAGAAATTAGTAACTTCCAAGACTAGAATAAAAATTCTCAAGTTATTTCTCTCTAATATAGATGATAGATATTATCTAAGAGAGCTAGAAAGGCTTCTAGATGAATCATTGAGCCCATTGAGAAGGCAGCTTGTAAAATTGGCTGACATGGGAATTTTGATCGCAGAAGAAGAAGCCAACCTGAAATATTATCGTTTGAATAAAAATTTTGAAGGCCTGGAAGACTTAAGAAAAATAGTGCTTGGGATAACAGAAGTGGAAACTATTGAACCGGAGATTGCAGTATCTCATTCAAACGATACTGTTGAAATCCTAAGCGCAAGCCCCAAGCAAGTCAGATATGATCTTGTGTTTTTATCTTTTATCTCTATATTTGTTTTAATAACAGCAATGTTTGTAGTTTATGCGAACAATAAAAATATCAGGCAGGTTGCAAGTTTGATTTCGGGGGCTAAGCCTCATGCAGCAGTTGTTAAGAAGGCAGAAATTGTAAACGGCGAAATGATTAGCAGGAAGTGGAAGGTTATGCCAGGCAATGTTCCTGTGCTTTCGAACGGAGAGATAGGTGAAGAAAAAAAATCCGAAGAACTTTAAAGGGTGTAACTACAGGGCTTGCTAAAATAGCAAGCCCTGTAGTTATCTCCTAAAAGGGAGGAGATTAAAATGGTTACCATAGAAATGAAAAGAGCGTTAAGCGGAATAAGAGTTTGGCATATTGTCGTGTTTATTTTTATGCTGTTGTTCATAGCGGTTGCGCCGCCTGGGGCGCAAGCGCAAATACCCAGGTATATAAATTACCAGGGCAAGTTGACAGATGCCAATGACGATCCTGTGACAGGTGATATCAATATAACCATCAGGATATACGACAAAGAGTCAGGCGG
>JAPLMD010000034.1 GCA_026387235.1 Candidatus Omnitrophota bacterium | reverse complement strand
GAGTTCGCCTTTCGTTGACGTATTCTGAATAGACTCTAATGTCGGTATAGAAATGCCTTTAAGTTCACATTTCTTTTTTAGTACGGATTTTATTAACTTTGGCTCGCCTTGAAGATCTCGATGCCTAAATAGAAGTACGATATCATATAAATCGCGAGGACGGCCACGTTCTCCCATAGCGCGTAATTTTTCGGCAAAAATCTCTTCAAAAGCATAACATCTTACCTGAGCCGGGGCAGGCAAAGAATCGCTATATGGATGGGATATATCCCGCAGTATCGTTGGACGGGCTATTTTCTCCGCACCACTAATATCTAACTTAATTCTAGCCGGAGTTCTAGCATTACGAGGACCTCGATAATAAATACTTCCTTCGGTGTAAAGATATTTATCCGCATATTTAAATATAGGAGGTTTAATAGAAAAATCAATACCAGACTCATCGTAAACGCGCTCAAGAATACGTTTGATAAGAGGTTCTATGTCTTCGGGCTTATAGGATCCACCTGGTATAACCGTAAAATCTAAATCTTCTGAAAAACGCCATGTTTCAATGTAGCATTTTTTTAAGGAGGTACCACCTTTAAAAGCCCAATGAGTACTCAATTCGGGGTCTGATCCAATACCCCACAAGACCCAGCCAATAATGTAATCTTTTTCAATGATGCTTTCCCGTAAGCCCCACTCAGTAACAAGATTTTTTATTTCTTGGTGTGTAATCATTTTTTAACCTCAGCATTTACTCGCAAGTTCCATCTTCGGTTAAAAGAACCCTTGGTCTTTATTGCTGGGTCAAGAACTGAATAGCCAGAGCTAATATTTTTATGGCATTCTTTTATAATATCTGGCACCTTAAGGTCTGAAATTTCAAGTATATAACCGAGACGTTTATAGACTGTGTGATTATTATTTTCTTCTATGTAGCTTAGTAATTCTATATCGTTGCGATATTCAGAATTAAAATAATTCCTTACAATATCAGATACATGACGAATGCCTCCACCAACAGCAGGATCATTTAGAACATCAACTATCGTCTTAGAAGGATCGGAAACCTGCACTTTTACATTTTCAATCCAAATACCTTTGATATGACTAATCTTCTTTGCGCGAACTAATTTTAAAATAAATTCTGTCCCCTGAATAGTTATATTCTTTTTTCTGAACAGGCGAGTTGTAAAAACAAATACGCTATTAAAAATCTGGTCTGTAAATCCCCAATGCTCGGCTGCACTCCAACCACCAATACAACAAGGAGCAAAGATTCTATTAGCCACAATCCAAGGATTCTCTCTATATCCCTGAGGACTTACTGTCCCCAGCGGTACTGAAATATACATTCCCTGCTTTACTCTGGAAAGCCATCCTCGACGGGCAAAGTATCCCAAATATAAACGTGTATCCTTAACCGGTAATCCTATAATCTTTGAGGCATCTTCAATCGAAAATAGATTCTTCCCAAAGCGATTTGGCTAAAAATCTAATTCCCTGAAGAATGGTTTGACCTCATCGAAAGTTTTTGATGCATAGACCTTATGCTTTATTTTTATTGCCTCGGGTTTATCCAAAGCAAGATATTTGGTGAAAGCTTTTATCCTGAGAAGCCTTAATTCAGGCGGGTAATATTCTTCCACCAGAGCCATTATCCTTTCCGTGATCTCCTTTTTATCTTCGGGGCCAGGCATTTTATCCTGTATTTCAGCGAATATGAACGGGTTACTTATTGCCCCCCTGCCAATCATTATTCCGTCCACTAGATTTAATTTTTCCAATGCTTCATCCCGGTTTAAGATATTTCCGTTCCCGATGATCCTCAAACCTGACCGCTCTTTAATTCTCTCTGCATATTCCCACCTTGCTTCCGAACTGTACCCGTCCGTTTTCAGCCTGAAATGAACCGTAACCGCATCAACCCCCTCATTTTCAAGTACTTTCAGTATCTCGAATACATTCTCCTCTTCATATCCAAGCCTTATTTTTACCGTGAAAGGGATGCTGATCACTTTCCTGACCTTTCTGCAGATCTCTCCAATTTTTTTCGGATCTTTAAGTAAAGCCGCACCTGCCCTCTTTTTTATAATCTTCCGTACCGGACACCCCATATTTATATCTATCCCAGAAAAATCAGTTTCCGCTTCAATATATTTTACCGCATCTGTGAATGACTCCGGTTCACTTCCGAAAAGCTGGATAAACTGCGGAGTGTTAAAATCGAATGACCTGATCATGGAGAGGGTTCTATCCTGCTTCTTTCTGAGCCCTTCCGCAGAGATCAATTCAGTTACCATAAGCCCTACTCCACCGATTTCATCAACGACCCTTCTGAAGACAATATCAGTGAGGGATGCCATGGGAGCTAGTATGGTCCGGTGTTTTAAGTGCAGATTCCCGATCTTAAGATATTCCATCATAACTTATTAAATAAAATTATGGGGTTAGGTCTTGCAGTATCAATATCACTTTTCATATTCCCTCATTACCTTATTAAATTGCTGCTACCAGCTTAAAAAATATAATCTTTATATTTTTCTTTAACTTTATATTAATTCAACAAAAGATTGGGAAAATTCTTATTTTTTGTGAAAGTTTTTAGGTTATCGATTTAGTTTTTAAAAATCATAGCACATTGATTTGACTACAGTATGGCAGAAATTATGAGATAAAATAATATTTTTTTAAATTTATTTCAAATTCTATAAATTATTATTCGACAAAGTTATGAAAAATACTCTTTTTTAGAAGAAAAGTTTTCAGTTGTCGGTTTTTAGGAAAGAGATTGCCGCGTCGCTTCGCTCCTCGCAATGACAGAGGGATAGATTCCTGCTTGCGCGGGAATGACATAAAGGGGGCTTTAGAAAAAGAAAGACGGGTCTGATGAATCAGACCCCTACGTTCCCCCTCACCCCACCTTCTCCCCTCAAGGGAGAGAGGATGACATAAGTATGGATTCCCATTACCCGCTTTCGCGGGTACAAGTTTTATGGGAATGACAGAAAGGGAGTATGAAGGAC
>JAPLMD010000049.1 GCA_026387235.1 Candidatus Omnitrophota bacterium | reverse complement strand
CACATCTATTTCTTCCCAGACGATCTCAAGGCTGTACTTTCTTGCCAGTTCCTCGCAGAATTTTCTGTCAGCAATGGATTCTTTGCCTCTGAATTTATGATCAAGATGAGCGATTATAATATTTAATAAATATTCTTTTTTCAAATCGCATAGGCTGTGAAGCAGTGTAACTGAATCAGGTCCTCCAGAAACGCCCGCGAGAATCTTGTCGCCTTTCCGCAGCATATTGTATTTTTTGATGGTGGATTTAATTTTGTAAAGAAAAGTGGTAGGCATTATAAGCTTTGATTCATAATTTTGCCTTCGGCGAAATCGGTAGCGGCGAGTGGATTTGAACCACTGACACGCCGGGTATGAGCCGACTGCTCTGCCAGGCTGAGCTACGCCGCCAATAAATTACTTCGTCGCTTCGCTCCTCGTAATTTATTTCAAAGGGGCTTCGCCCCTATGACGTTCCATAATGCTCCTACTGTCGCATTACTCCACTGTTACCCCTCGAGGGGGTGCCTGCACCCCCTCAAACTCCCCCAGCTGACTGGAATTTTTCAAATTCCAGTCAGAATTTTGCTACGCTTATTCAATATCTCGTTAAGACTCCCAGTTCTGTATCCTTCTAAATCCAAAGTAATATACTTAAACCCAAGCTGTTTCAGGCGTTTTGCTATTTTATCACAAATTCCTTCATTCACAAATATCTTTATATTTTCTTTTTCTACCTCTATCCTGGCTATATTATTATGACAACGGACCCTTACCTGTAACACGCCCTGCCTTTTTATAAAATCTTCCGCTGCCTCTATTTTTTTTAATGTCCTTTTGTTTATTTTTTCTCCATACGGGAACCTGGAAGCCAGGCACGCCATAGAAGGCATGTCTGCTGTTTCTAATTTTAACTTCCTGGAATATTTTCTTATATCTTCTTTCGAGAATCCTGCTTCCATAAGGGGGCTTCTGATTCCAAATTCTTTTTTTGCTTTACTACCAGGCCTGTAATCCCTTGCGTCATCTATATTTGACGCGTCTACCGCGTAATTCAAGCCTTCTTTTTTTACTATTTCAGCCAGCTTGCCGAATAATTCTTTTTTACAATAGTAACACCTGTCTATCGGATTTTTTGTAAAGTTTTTATTTTTGAGTTCATCTGTAAAAATTATTTTATGCCTGATTCCTAACTCTTTTGCAAATCTCTTTGCCTGCTTAAGTTCAGAACCGGTATAGGTTTCTGAAACAGCTGTTACAGCCAGGACATTCCCGTCCGGCAAAGCATCCTTTGCTATCTTTAGCAAAAAACTGCTGTCCACCCCGCCCGAAAACGCCACCACCACCCCGCCCATCTCTATTAAAATTTTCTTCAATCTCTCTAATTTACCCAAACTGTCACCCCTCTACGCGGTCTATCCATCCGCCGCCTACTACATATTCTCCGTCATAAAAAACAGCTGCCTGTCCCGGCGTTATCGCGTCTTGCGGCTCTTTAAAATCTATCTCTGCTTTATCCCCGCCTAAATCCTTTACGGAAGCCGCAGCCCTTTTATGATTATACCTTATCTTTACTTCTAATTCTTTTTCCTTCTCTAGATCTTTTACCAGCCAGTTGACTTTTTTTACCAGAAATTTCTTTTTCTTTACATCTTTCGCGTTTCCGACAACAATAACATTCTGTTTCGGTCTTATTTCTATAACATAGAGAGGCGCTTTGGCAGCTATGCCAAGCCCCCTGCGCTGGCCTATCGTAAAATTCCAGAACCCCATATGCTGCCCAAGCGCTTTGCCGGATACATCTATTATGCTGCCCTTTTGAGGAACTATATTCCTATACTTCTTTATAAAATCAGAATAATTATTGTCAGGCACAAAGCATATCTCCTGGCTGTCAGGCTTATCGCATATGCTAAGCCCCAATTCTCTTGCCTTGCGCCTCACTTCACTTTTTGTAAGCTCGCCTATGGGAAACAATATCTTTTTCAACTGGTTTTGTTTCAGGCTAAACAAAACATAGGATTGGTCTTTTGCCTTATCTATGGATTCTCTCAGTCTAACAGACCCGTTTGTCTCTATCCGGGCATAATGCCCTGTCGCGATAAAATCGCAGTCCAGGTCTTCTGCTTTTTTAAGCAAACTCCCGAATTTTATCTTTTCATTGCAGACAATGCATGGGTTAGGCGTTCTGGCTGAAAGATATTCATCCGTGAAATAGTTTATTACATTTTTCCGGAAATCCGCTTCGAAATTTAAAACATAATGTTTTATGCCAAGAATTCCGGAAACCTTTCTCGCATCTTCTATGTCTTTTAATGAGCAGCACGCTTTTTGTTTTTCCCGGCCGCAAAGCTCTTTGGGCCAGACCTTCATAGTAGCGCCTATGACTTCATAACCAGCTTCCTTTAAAATAGCCGCCGCTACAGAGCTGTCTACTCCGCCGCTCATTGCAGCCAGAACCCGCTTACTTCTCATTTTTCAAATATACGGATATTGCTTTTGCCGCGCGTTTCCCCGCGCCCATCGCGGCGATCACGGTATCATCGCCTTCCGTAGCGTCTCCGCCAGCGTAAACGCCTTTTATATTGGTTGCCTGCGTCCGGGGATCGGTGATTATCTTGCTCCATTTATTCAACGCAAGTTCAGGCGTTGCTTTTAAAAACACGGGATTAGGGTTTTGGCCTATTGCTACAATCACCGTATCCACATCCATTATAAATTCAGAATCTTTTACGATCACAGGCCTTCTTCTCCCGGAATCATCAGGCTCTCCAAGTTCCATCTTTACGCACTCCATACTTTTTACAAAGCCTTTTTCATCTCCGATTATCCCGGTAGGCAATGTAAGCATGCGAAATTCGACGCCTTCTTCTTTTGCATTTTCTCTCTCTTCTTTTCTTGCCGGCATCTCATTTTCAGTTCTTCTGTAAACAATATATACTTTTTCTGCACCAAGCCTCACAGAAACCCTGGCAGAGTCCATTGCAGTATTTCCGCCGCCTATGACAGCTACCTTTTTGCCTATATTAATAGGCGTGTCGTATTCTGGAAACAAATACGCCTTCATAAGATTTACCCTTGTTAACAGTTCATTTGAAGAATAAACCCTGTTAAGATTTTCTCCAGGCACATTCATAAAACTTGGTAAACCCGCGCCTGTTCCTATAAAAACAGCCTTGTAGCCCTGTTCAAATATATCTTTGAGCGAGGATGTCTTGCCTACTATAAAATTTGTTTTAACCTCAATGCCTAGGAACTCCAGATATTTTACTTCTTTTTTAACAATTTCTTTCGGAAGCCGAAATTCAGGAATACCATACACGAGAACCCCGCCCGCAGTATGCAATGCTTCAAAGACAGTTACTTTATAGCCCATTCTTGCCAAATCGCCCGCGCAGGTTAATCCAGCAGGTCCGCTGCCTATAATAGCTACTTTATGGCCCAATGCTTCATGCCCTATGCCCTCAACTCTAAGTATATGCTGCAGTTCATAGTCCGCTACAAATCTTTCAAGGCCTCCGATATTTATCGGGGCTTTCTTAGCGTTTAAAATACAGGCGTCTTCGCACTGATTTTCCTGCGGACATACCCTGCCGCACACCCCAGGCAGGTTATTTTTCTCTTTTATTATCCTGATAGCTTCATCGAATCTTCTATTCTTTATTGCGTTTATAAAACGCGGTATATCTATTTCAACAGGACAGTTAGCTGAGCACTTTGCTTTCTTGCAAAAAAGGCATCTTGAAGCTTCTTTTAGCGCCTCTTCTGCAGATAAACCTAATGCTACTTCTTTAAAATTTCTTATTCTTTCTTTTGCTGTTTGTTTTTTCATTCTATCTTTCCGTTATTTGACAAAACAAGTCATGCTAGTTTTGTCAAATAACGGGTATGCCGCGTATTTTGCAGGCATGCTTTTCTTGTTCTACGAACAAGCCTTGACGTATTTTTAATTCTTTAAAATTCACCAGATGGCCGTCAAATTCCGGGCCGTCAACGCAAACAAACTTTGTCTCATCCCCAACCTGTACCCTGCATGAACCGCACATGCCCGTACCATCCACAAGCACTGTATTTAATGAGACTAGGGTTTTTATTGCGCGTGATTTTGTTAAATTCGAAACCGCTTCCATCATCACCCCTGGTCCAACCGCATAAACAAGGTCTATTTTTTTGCCTGAATTCATAACCCTTTTTAAAACATCCGTAACAAACCCTTTTTCGCCGATTGAGCCATCATCTGTGATTATAAAAATTTCTACGCCTAAAAGTTCCAGCTCTTTTTTGAATATCAAAAGTTCTTTGTTCCTGGCCCCTACTATAACTATCACGTTGTTTCCGGCATTTTTATACGCTTTTGCGACAGGGTAAAGTTCTGCTATACCAACACCTCCGCCAACGCAGCACACCGTGCCTATTTTCCTGATGTCCGTAGCATGGCCCGATGGCCCAACCACATCAGAAACAAACTCTCTGTTTTTTTTCTCAGCTAATTTGTAAGTTGTCACGCCTACGGCCTGATAAACTATAGTAATATTTTTCCCGTCAATATCCGCTATGGTAAGAGGAATGCGTTCTCCGGCCTCGTCGATTCTTATCATGATAAACTGTCCGGATTTAGCTTTAGCTGCAATTAAGGGCGCATCTATAACCATCTTGTAAATACCGGGCGCTATCTTTTCATTATACAAAACTTTAAACATGTTTATTATCCTTTCACGTAAACTTACCCGCTATTATTGCCAGGCCTTTAAGAGTGAGATCCGGATCTATTTTATCCGCGCTTTCGCAATAAGGCCCTATGAGTTTAGAAAAACCGCCGGTAATTACTACCTTGGCATTTCTGCAATACCGTTTTTTCAGCTTACCTACTATGCCGTCGCATAAACTGCTAAAACCGTATATGACACCTATGAGCATGCTTTCTTTTGTATCTTTCCCCAAAATACCTTTTGGTTTTTTGATGCTTACTTTCGGCAAAAGCGCTGTTTTTTCAGACAATGCCCATAACGAAATCTCAGGACCGGGCGCTATTACGCCTCCTATGTATTGTTTCTTTTTGTTTACAATATCTATAGTTATAGCCGTGCCAAAATCCACAACTATGCACTCTTTACCGTATAATTCATACGCGGCCCTTGCATTTACAAGTCTGTCAGAACCTACTTGCCTCGGATCTTTGTAAAGATTCTTAACTTCGCTATCTACATCTCTTCCGACAACCGCGCAACTTTTATTAATCGTTTTCCTGATGACTTTTTCTACCCTCTTCAAAGCAAGAGGCGCTACGCTCGTTATAATAATAGAATCTATGTTCTTAAAATAAGGCTTTAATTTTGCCTTATATTCACTGCATAGGTCATTAGAATATGTAGGCATTCTAAAAGTCTTCTTCAAAACTTTTTTATCAAAAATGCCATTATAAATATTTGTATTGCCAATGTCAATCGCCAATAACATCATTACCTCAGCATTGTAACGTCTCCGGCTAAAACTCTTTCATTAAGCCCTGAATCCATCCTCAATATAAGAGCACCGTCCTTGTCAACATCTACAGCATATCCTTCTATTTTTGTATTATGGTACGCAACCTGAACCCTTGTGCCCAAGAAGTTTGAAAACTCTTTATATTCTTTTATTATTCTGCCTATATGACCGCTACCAAAGAGCTTGTAATATTTGTCCAGATTCTTAAAAATACCCCTCACTATATCAACCCTGGATATCTCCGCGCCATACTCTTCCATGATAGATGTTGCGCCTTTTGGCAAAAGCTCTTTTTTTGTGTTTATATTAATGCCTATGCCTATTATAACAAAATTAATTTTATCTGTCTCGGCATTCATCTCAGTCAATATTCCGCATACCTTTTGACTGTTTATTAAGACGTCATTCGGCCATTTTATAAACGCCGCCAGATCTGCCATTTCCCTGATTGTTTTTGCTACGCTTAAAGCGGAAAGAAGCGTGATGCCTGATACCTCTTTCGGCAATATATCAGGCCTCAATATAACAGAAAAATACGCGCCTTTGGATTTAGGAGAAACCCATTTTCTGCCCATCCTCCCTCTACCGGCGGTCTGCGACTCCGCTATCACAATAGAACCCTCTTTCTCTCCGTGAATAGCAAGATTATATGCGGTGTTGTTTGTAGAATCTGTTTCTTTATAAGAATATATCTTCCCGGCTATAATGTCTGTTTTGAGCTGCCATTTCAATTCCACTTCTGTCAGTCGGTCCGGTATTGAAATTATTTTATAGCCCAGATGAGGAAACGCCTCAATACTATAACCTTCTTCTCTTAAATTTTCTATATGTTTCCATACGGCTGCGCGGGTAATGCCAAGTTCTCGACTTAGCTCTTCCCCAGAAATATAACCCTCTTCGTGTTTCTTAAAATAATTCAATATCTTATCATCTAACATTATTTTTAAATTCCTTTATCCTGTCTCTGAGCTGGGCCGCGCGCTCAAACTGCAGATTTCTGGCGCATAGCTCCATCTCTCTTTCAAGTTCCGCGATAAGCATTTCTTTCTCATAATCTTCTTCGCTCTGTCCAGTCGCTTCAATGACAATTTCTTCCGCTTTTTTAAAAGACTCTATACCCTCCTTAATGGCCTTTTCGATAGACCTGGGCGTGATATTATTATTCTTGTTAAACTCCGCCTGTTTTTTTCTTCTTCTCGCGGTTTCTTCGATTGCCTTTCTCATTGAATTAGTCACTGTATCAGCGTACATTATAACGCGGCCGTCCAGGTTCCTGGCTGCCCTTCCCGATACTTGGATCAAAGACGTCTCTGACCTTAAAAAACCTTCTTTATCCGCATCCAGAATAGCTACCAGGGAAACCTCCGGCAGATCCAGGCCTTCTCTCAATAGATTTATCCCTACCAGGCAGTCGAATTTCTGCATGCGCAAATCTCTTAATATCTCTGCCCTGTCAATCGCACCCAGCTCTGAATGCATGTATTTTACTCTCAAGCCCAAATCTTTCAAGTATCCGGCAAGATCCTCGGACATCCTCTTGGTCAAAGTAGTGACAAGCGTTCTCTGGCCTTTAGCTGCTGCTTCTTTTATGTTTTGAACTAGGTCCTGTATCTGATTCTCGGTCGATTTAACGGTTATCTCCGGGTCCAATAAACCCGTCGGCCTTATAACCTGCTCTACTATCAGGCCGGACTTTTCCATCTCATACTCCGAAGGCGTAGCGGAAACAAATACTGTTTCATGAACAATGCCGGAAAATTCTTCAAAGCTTAAAGGCCTGTTATCCATGGCGGACGGAAGCCTGAACCCATAATCAACCAAGGTCTGCTTGCGCGCCTGATCCCCGTTGTACATGCCCCTTAACTGCGGCATTGTAACATGCGACTCATCGATTATTGTTAAAAAATCTTCCGGGAAATAATCCAGCAGGCAGTAAGGCCTTGAGCCCGGCAGCCTGGCGCTCAGATGTCTTGAATAATTTTCTACGCCATTGCAAAATCCCATTTCCCCAAGCATTTCCATATCATAACGCGTCCTGGAATCTAACCTTTGAGCCTCTAATAATTTATTCTGAGACCTTAATTCTTTAAGCCTTTCTTCGAGCTCTATTCCTATTGATTGGATAGCTGTTTTTACCCGCTCCTCGGTAGTGACAAAATGCTTAGCCGGATAGACAGCTATCTTTTCAATGAAATCTGAGAGTGTTTTATTGCTGACCGGATGCAATTCCGAAATCTTCTCTATCTCGTCCCCAAAAAAATTTATCCTGAAAAACGTCTCTTTGTAAGCAGGGAATATATCTATAGTATCGCCTCTTACTCTGAAACACCCCCTCTTAAAATCAATATCATTCCTGATGTAATGTATGCTTACAAGATGCGACAATAAGTCGCCTCTTTTTATTGCCTGTCCTTTTTTTAAAAATAACAGCAAATCTTCATAATCTTCCGGAGAACCTAGTCCATATATGCAGGATACGCTTGCCACTATAATAACATCTCGCCTGGACATGAGCGAACTGGTGGCGGAAAGCCTGAGCCTGTCTATATTATCATTTATAGAAGCGTCTTTCTCTATGTAGATATCCGCCTGCGGCACATATGCCTCGGGCTGATAATAGTCGTAATAACTTACAAAATATTCAACGGCATTGTGTGGAAAAAAATCTTTGAACTCGCTGTAGAGCTGCGCGGCAAGGGTTTTATTATGCGACATCACAAGCGTCGGCCTCTGAATATTGTTAATCACATTGGCCATTGTAAATGTTTTGCCGCTGCCAGTAACCCCGAGAAGCGTCTGATACTTAAGGCCTCTTCGCAGCCCTTCCGTAAGCTTATCAATCGCCTGCTGTTGATCCCCGCAGGGCTTAAATGGACTGATTAATTCGAATTTGGACATAAATTAGTCTGATAGGCCTCTGTACAAAGTGAAGGATCTGGCCCTTCGTCGCTTCCTTCGACTTCGCTCAGGGCAGGTTGCTCCTCAGGACCAGGGAGATACTAAAGGAAGTAAAATACCTGGCTTGCCCTGCGGTAGCTGGGGCCGTTCGGCACTGAAATAGTTTCGCCGTGCGCTACGGTTTACGGCTCATTTTTTATACCGAAGGCAGTCTTGACGGTATAAAAACTTCACCGTAATTCCTTGCGCACTTAGCATTAAGAATACTATTAATGCCGAAACTTTTCTGAGGTGCCTCAGACCCCAGCTACCGCAGGGCACCATACCCGCTCGAATCGGCGAGGCTTTTCTTAGGCATGGCAGAGGCCTTTAATAGTATTTCTATTTACAAATTTCCAGCGAAAAGTCTATAGAAGGAGCTGAGTGAGTAAGCCTGCCTATTGATATCCTGTCTACTCCTGCATTGGCAATCTTTTTTATGTTATCTGAGCTAATTCCGCCGGAAGCCTCTAATATTACCTTTGTACCGTATTTTTTAATATTTGCACTCTTAAGCTTAACTGCCTTCTTAATATCCTCTATCTTCATATTATCCAGCATTATAATATCAGCCCCTGTTTCCAGCGCCTCTTTAAACTCCGCGATATTTTCTACCTCTAGCTCAATATTTTTATACCCTTTATTTTTAAATAAATTTACAGCGTACCTGACTGCCTTTATCCTTGAGCCCTGAATCAATCCATTTAAATGATTATCCTTTATGAGCACCTCGTCCCATAAACCAATTCTATAATTATACCCGCCGCCCATCGTAACAGCATGCTTTTCCAGCTCTCTCATGCCAGGAATAGTTTTTCTAGTATCATATATCTTCGCGCCCGTGCCTTTTACCATCCCTACAAATTCCGAGGTAAGAGTTGCCACGCCGGAAAGATGCCCGATAAAATTTAAAGCAGTTCTTTCGGCTGATAATATATTCTTTGCAGACCCTTTCACGGACATAACCCTCTTCCCTTTTTTAATCCTGTCGCCGTCTTTACATAAAGCAGTAAACACTATCTTTTCGTCAACTACGTCAAAAACCCATTTAGCAACATCCATGCCGGCTACAACACATTCTTCTTTCGCTGCAATATGCGCCAACACGCTGACATCTTTTTCAAAAATAATAAAACTCGTAATATCTCCTGAGCCGATATCCTCTTTTAAAGCGCTGATAATAATTGGAAATATTTTTTCTTTCGTAAGCTTCATAAATCCTTCATAGTGGTCCCCAGCCTGTCTATCTGTTCTCTGATTTTTGCGGCTTTTTCCTGTTCTGCCTTGACTACGTTTTCAGGCGCATGGTCCATAAAATTTCTATCTTTCAACTTTCTTTCTGCAAATACGAGCTGCTGCTTCAGCAAATCCTGTTTTTTAGCAAGCCTTGCCTTTTCCGCTTCGACATCTATGACACCTTCCAGAGGAATGAATATATTAAAATTCTCAGTAATGGCGCTTAAGGAACTCTTTGGTTTTTTAAACCCGGCATCTTTTATAGCTATCTCGTCAAGCTGGGCAAGATTCTTAACATACCCCATACTATCAGCCAATACGGAACCTGCTCCTTGTTTTAAAGGCACGAGATTTACAATTATCTTTTTTGAATGCGGGATATTCATGTCAGAGCGGATATTTCTTATGTTTACTATAATATCTTTCGCTATTTCCATATCAGATTCTATTTTTTTATCTATGTAATGTTTATCCGCTTCCGGCCATACCGCAACCATTATGCTTTCCCTTTCTTTTATATTCTGCCATATCGCCTCTGTCACAAACGGCATGAAAGGGTGCAATAATTTTAGCGAATTTTCTAACACATCTATCAGGATTTCCTCTGCTCTCTGAGCCCCATCTCCTATCCTCTCACCTGTAATCTGCGGCTTCACCATCTCTACGTACCAGTCGCAGAAATCATGCCAGAAAAAATCGTATATCAGGCCTTCTGCTTCATTAAACCTGTAATTCTTCAACGCCCTTGTCGCTTCTTCTATAGTCCTGTTTAACCTGCTCAATATCCATCTATCAGCTATGCTTAAATCTTTTACTTGTGCTCTTGTGCTCTTGTGCTCTTGTGCGCCCACGTTCATTAACACGAATCGTGACGCATTCCATATCTTATTTGCAAAATTCCTGCCTATCTCAAATTTATCCTTTGATAAAAATACGTCCTGCCCGGTCGCTGTTATAGATACAATACTGAACCTCAGCGCGTCCGCTCCAAATCCGTCTATTATATCCAGCGGGTCTATTACATTGCCGAAAGATTTTGACATCTTTTTGCCTGACGCGTCCCTGACGGTTCCGTGTATATAAACATCGCTGAAAGGTATCTCTTTTATGAATTCCTCGCCTGACATGATCATCCTAGCAACCCAGAAAAATAATATTTCGGGCGCGGTAACAAGGACAGATGTCGGATAAAAATATTCCAGGTCTTTTGTTTTTTCAGGCCATCCAAGAGTTGAAAACGGCCATAGCCAGGACGAAAACCACGTATCCAGCACGTCCTCATCCTGATATATGTCGCCAGAATTACAGCTTGCGCATTTGTCAGGTTTTATTTTTGAAACAATCACGGCATCGCACTTTTTACAATAATAAACCGGCAGCCTGTGCCCCCACCATATCTGCCTTGAAATGCACCAGTCTTTTATATTCTCCATCCAATTCAGATATACCTTTGTCCATCTCTTCGGATAAAATTTAATTTTCCCGCTTTTAACAGCCTCTATTGCAGGTTCCGCAAGAGGCTTCATCTTCACAAACCACTGCAAAGACAAATACGGCTCTATCACAGTATTGCACCTGTAGCAATGCCCCACTGCATGTTCATGTTTTTCTATTTTTACCAGCAGTTTCTTTTCTTCAAGCTCAGCTACTATAAGCCTCCTTGCCTCAAACCTGTCCAGGCCATTGAACCTGACGGAATTTTCATTCATTTTTCCGTCAGGCCTCATAATCTTTACAGGCTCAAGTCCATGGCGCTTAGACATTTCAAAATCATTGGAATCATGAGCAGGCGTAACCTTTACAGCGCCCGTGCCGAATTTTTTATCCACAAAATCATCTGCGATAATCTCTATTTCTTTCCCAATAATAGGTAATATCAGTTTTTTGCCTATTAATTTCTTATATCTCCTATCTTTAGGATTTACAGCCACTGCCACATCGCCAAGCATGGTCTCGGGCCTTGTAGTAGCCACCACTACGCCTTCTGCGCTCTCTTTAAATGGATACAGTATATAATAAAGCTTTCCCTCCACATCCTTATGCGGCGCTTCTTCGTCAGAAAGAGCTGTCTGGCACCTTGTGCACCAGTTGATTATATAATTTCCTCTGTAAATAAGCCCTTTATCATAAAGCCTGACAAACGCTTCCAAGACTGCTTCTGAGAGGCCTTTGTCCATGGTAAAACGCGTCCTTTCCCAATCGCATGAAGCGCCAAGCCTTTTAAGCTGCATGATAATAGTATTCCCGTATTCCTCTCTCCATTTCCAAACCTCGTCTACAAATTTCTCTCTGCCCAACATCTGCCTTGTAACGCCTTTTTCGCGCAAACTTCTTTCCACGACGTTTTGCGTGGCTATGCCGGCGTGATCAGTGCCGGGCACCCACAAACTCGCATTGCCCTGCATTCTCTTCCATCTTATAAGAATATCCTGCAGCGTATTATTCAACGCATGGCCCATATGCAGAATACCTGTAATGTTCGGCGGAGGAATTGCTACGGTAAAAGGTTTTTTTGAAGAGTCAGTCTCTTGATGAAAAAGCCCGCTATTTTCCCATTTAGAATAAATAGATTCTTCGTGGTCTTTTGGATTATATCTTGGAGGAATGTCTTTCATGGCGGGGATTATTTGGCCTTGTCTTTTAATAGCTTATATTCAACGCTGTCCGCAAGGGCCTGCCAGCTTGCCTCTATCATGTTCTCGGAAACTCCGACAGTGCCCCATGAGCTATTTTCGTCTTCTGATTGAATGAGAACTCTTACCCTGGCGGCAGTGCCTGCCTTTTCATCCAGCACCCTTACCTTAAAATCAGACAATCGCATCCTGGAAAGCGTTGGATAAAATTTGACCAGGGCTTTGCGCAATGCATTATCAAGCGCATTTATAGGCCCGTCTCCTACCGCCGCAGTATGTTCTTCTTTTTTATTCACGTGCAGTTTGATGACGGCTTCTGAAATCAGGGTATTATCTTCTCTTTTTTCAATGTTCACCTTGAATCCTTCCAGCGTAAAACATGGCTTATATTTTTTTAACGCCTTTTTCATCAAAAGTTCAAAAGACCCGTCAGCCGCTTCAAAATGATAACCCTGGTTTTCCATAGACTGTATTAATTTCAATATCCTCTTTGTTTTAGGGTCATCTTTTGTGAGGTCTAGTTCCATTTCTTTTGCTTTTAGGATAATGCTTGTTTTTCCCGACAATTCAGAAATAAGAATCCTTCTATGATTGCCTACCTTTTCAGGCATTGTATGCTCATAAGACACCGGGTTTTTCATGACCGCATTTATATGCTCCCCGCCTTTATGCGCAAAAGCGCTTCTGCCCACAAAAGGCTGGTTATCCTGAGGTTTCATGTTTGAAATCTCGCTTACATACCTGGACACTTCCGTCAATTCTTTCAGTTTAGACTCATGGACGCATTTGTATCCCATCTTTAATTGAAGATTAGGAATGATGCCGCACAGGTCTGCATTGCCGCACCTTTCGCCATAACCGTTTATCGTGCCCTGCACAATCTCTGCGCCTGCTTCAACCGCAGCTAATGTGTTTGCAACAGCCAGGCCGCCGTCATTATGGGTATGGATACCCAGCGTGACGTTACAGCATTCGCTGGATATTGTCCTGACAATGACCCCTAATTCATTGATAAGCATGCCCCCGTTTGTGTCGCATAAAACAACTGCATCGCATCCAGCGCTTACGGCTGAACGCAGGGTTTCCAGAGCATACTCTTTATTCCGCATATACCCGTCAAAAAAATGCTCTGCGTCATAAAATACATAGAAATTTTTGGATTTAAGGAATTCTATAGTGTCCTTGATCATCTTCAGGTTTTCGTGAAGGGAAATCTTAAGAACATCTGTCACATGCATATCCCATGTCTTGCCGAAGATAGCCGATATCTTCACACCTGACTTTATGAGGGCTTTCAGGTTTTCGTCTTCCGAAGGGCTGATCTTCGGACGCCTTGTGCTGCCGAATCCGACAAGCTTTGAATTTTTAAACTTAAGTTTTCCGGCCTGCTTGAAAAATTCCATATCCTTTGGATTAGAGCCAGGCCATCCACCTTCTATGTAATGAACGCCGAATTCATCTAATTTTTTCGCAATCTTGATCTTATCCATCACAGAAAAAGAAATACCTTCTCCCTGAGATCCATCTCTTAATGTGGTATCGTAAATCTTAATTTCTTTCATATCCTTACCTCTTGTTTAATCCAAATGCGCTATGCAGCGCCTGAACCGCCTTGTCTGCATATTTCTTATTTATAACGCATGATATTTTAATCTCGGAAGTAGATATCATATCTATGTTAATCTTTTTTGAAGCCAGCGCCCCAAACATCTTCGCCGCAACTCCGGAATGAGTCTTCATACCTACTCCGACTATAGAGACCTTTGCAATCTCATTATTATAGACCACGCCTTTTGCTTTCACGGCATTGACTATTTTAGCCATCACGTCCTTCGTCTTATTCAGCTCTGCCGCAGGCACCGTAAATGACAGGTCCGTATAACCTTTTCTGCTTATATTCTGAATTATCATGTCTACATTTATGTCATGTTTGGCTATATCCGTAAAAATTTTTGCCGCTATGCCCGGTTTGTCCGAGACATCGCAGATAGTTACTTTTGCCTCTCCTTTATTTGCGGCTACGCCGCTTACCAGAACCTCTTCCATTGCCTTAACCTCCTTTGAAATAATTGTTCCCTCTTTATCCGTAAAGCTTGATCTTATATGCAGCGGGACAGAATATTTTTTTGCAACTTCTATAGATCTCGCCTGCATTACCTGCGCGCCAAGAGAAGCCAGCTCAAGCATTTCCTCATAACTGATTACGGAAAGCTTTTTAGCATCCTTTACAACCCTCGGGTCAGCAGTATAGACACCTTCTACATCAGTGTATATCTCGCACATGTCTGCATTCAAAGTCTTTGCTATAGCAACAGCGGTAAGGTCTGACCCGCCCCTGCCAAGCGTTGTAATCTCCTGTTCGGAGTTCATGCCCTGAAAACCTGCGACTATGACGACCTTTCCTTTTTTAAGCTGCCCTCTGATTCTATCCGCGCTTACCTTAAGGATCTTAGCCTTTGTATGAGAACAGTCCGTGATAATGCCTACCTGCGGGCCCGTAAAAGATATCGCATCAATGCCTATCTTGTGAAGGGCCATTGCTAGAAGCGCCACAGATACTTGTTCGCCGGTAGATATAAGCATATCTAATTCCCTATTGCTTGGCTTATCCGTAATACGGCCTGCCAGTTCCAATAGTTCGTCCGTAGTATCGCCTAAAGCAGACACTACTACCACGATTTTATGGCCTTGTTTTTTATAACGCGCGATACGGTTAGCTACGTTTTTTATCCTGTCCGTATTCGCTACGGAACTGCCGCCGTATTTTTGAACAATCAAAGAATTTGTCATTGTAATTGCGCCTTCTTTCTCTATATTCTATATCTGTAAATAGTATCATAAATGCTAAAAATAATCTATTAAAATATTTTATATAAATGTGATATTTTTAATGTTCAGATTAACCTATGATTAATGAAGGGAATACTTGCAGCCTTTGTCAAAGGCCTCTTTGAAGTCGTACCTATCGTGGAAGTCTTCTTTGCGGTCTTCTTCTGTTTTGCCTAACAATCCCGAATTTATGAGATTAAAGACTATTTCTCCGAAATCATTAGTTGATTTAATGCCCCATTTTTCAAGCACAAGCCTTGCCAGCGGCCCAAATTGCTCAAGGCAATAATCCTTTACGCCGTCAGAAAGCTCCTGTCCCGTTACATGGCCTTTCCTTTTGAGCTTTTTCATTGTATAGCCCAAGCTTGCCATGATAAAAGAATATGCTTCCGAATCGTATCTTTTATCCTTATCAAGTATAGTTAATAAGGCAAAAACTTTATTCATGTTTTGTTTGCTTTTTTCTTCTGCCATAAGTGATGAAAAGTATACCCTGCGATATCGGTTTTGTCAAGCAAGGCTGCCGATTACTGACGCTTCTTATGGGAGTTTTATACTTGCATTGGAGAGCCTAAAAACTTGGCGCCTACTTCAAATCTTTCAGAACAAGGCTGGTTCGATACCCATACAACTTCTGCTAATGCCTGAATTGGCTCTATCTGCCAAGGAGAATGCAATTCAAATACAAGATGGGAATTTTTTGGGATAAATTCGTTGGAAATAAAACCTATGCCGCTATTGCTTATGTCTTTCCCCACAGTATCGCTATATCCCGCAGTCCCTTTCTGGCGATAGCGGACAGGTAAATTAAACAATATTCTTGGAACAATTCTTTTGTCTGCTTCCATACCATAAGTTTATCACATAACTCTTTATTCGTCAAATAGTTACTGGGCGTCTATTGCTTTCTCTACTATAGAACTGATTCTTATAGCGTCTTTTCTTGTTAAATTTGTAAATTCCAAGCCCGTATCAAAGGATTCTGACTTTTTATCTCCTTTGCTAGCTATAACCCACACCACTGTTCCGTCGCATTCTATAGAAGGTTGCCCGTCCAGCAAATCCAGACGTATCTCCACTGGAGCAAATATACCGAGATCTCTTGGCAGTATTACGCATATGCCGCCTAAACCTATGTTTTCAGTCTGCGTAGATAATACATCCTGCTGATCCTTTCTTTTTACCGTCAATATGCACGGATAATTAGCCCTTGGAAACTTTCTTCTGTTTATTCCACCCCACATAGTGTCCTCCCAAATTTTGTGAAA
>JAPLMD010000024.1 GCA_026387235.1 Candidatus Omnitrophota bacterium | reverse complement strand
GCCTGTAACCCCAATAAACTCAGAACTTTTCTATGAAGAAAATAAAGTGGTAGTATTTTTTGCGCCTTGACGATAGAATAGAAACAGTCAGAATAATTTAAAAAAGGAGAAAGATGGATAATCTTTTTTTAAGCCCTTTAGAGATGTCAAAGGCCATAAGCGAAAGAGGGGAAAAGAAAGCGAAAGAAACCGTATTTGAGCTTTTTATTTTCGGGATCCTGGCGGGCATGTATATTGCTTTCGGCGCCAGCGTAGCAACCAGTGTATTGAGCGGAGGCACGCTGGATCCTGGATTTGCAAAGTTTCTCGCAGGAAGCGTTTTTAGCGTAGGCCTTATGCTGGTACTTATATTAGGTTCAGAACTTTTTACAGGGAACATTCTGATGACAATAGGGCTGATATATCAAAGATATTCTTATGGAAAGGTTCTGCGCAATTGGGCGGTAGTATATTTAGGTAATCTTCTGGGCTCTATTATTATAGCGTGGCTGGTGTTTAATTCAGGGCTGCTTGTAAAACTCGGCGATTTAACCTCAATAGGAGCTGTGGCAGTTAAGATCAGTGAAGCAAAATTACAATTGAGTTTTACTGAAGCGCTATACCGGGGGATCCTGTGTAATATGCTTGTGTGCCTGGCTGTAATTATGTGTATTGCCTCTAGAACTATCGAAGGCAAGATATTGGGCATCTATTTTCCGATTATGACTTTTGTCGCGTCAGGCTATGAGCACTCCGTGGCCAATATGTATTTCTTACCGGCAGGGCTTATGGCAAAGGGTGAATTTGCGCATAGTTTTTTTACCATCTTCAATAATCTGATCCCGGTCACTCTCGGTAATATCATAGGAGGCCTTTTGATTGTCCTGCTCCATCCAAAGGTTGAAGAAAGAATAGCCCGGATTTTTATTAGAAAAAATAATAGCAGCCCTCATATTTAAGTACTCCCTATTTTTATAACAACTTGACATGTAAAATTGTTTGTGGTAAATTAGTTATGAACGAATGTTCATAACTACCGGGAGGGGTGTTTGAGGCCGAAGAAGACCAGATGGATAAAATGCGCGCCGCAGGAAAGATGTTTTAAGCCTTTATGCAGGCCGCTGAGTAAATTAAAGAGCGTGTATCTCACGCTCGATGAATTTGAAGCGGTGCGCCTGGCGTGCCTGCAAGGATTAAAGCAGATAGATGCGTCGAAAAAGATGAAGATCTCCCGGCCAACTTTTTCCAGGATCATATCTTCGGCTCACGCTAAGATAGCGGATGGACTAGTGAATATTAAGGCGATCAGGATTGAGGGTGGTTGCTGTAGAATAGAAAGGAGATAAATATGAAAGATAAAACAGAAGAAAAAAAGACAAAGAAAGGGTTTTTCTCCAGAATGTTTGAAAAATTAGACAAGAAAATGGAGGAAAAAGCAAAATCTCAGCCATGCTGCTCCAAGCCTTCGAATAAGGGAGGCAGTTCATGCTGCAGTTAATAGTTGATTGGCTGACATACTCTATTTTAAAGCTCGATTCCGGTTCTAAATTAGGATCCAGCATAAACTTCTTTATTTACGATTTTGTTAAAATCATACTGCTTTTATTTGTGTTGATAGCGGCGATTGGATTCCTGCGGAGTTTTATTTCACAGCAGAAAATTAAAGCCTGGATTACCGGAAGCAAGGGTTGGGGAAACTTCTTTGCGTCGCTCTTCGGCGCAGTTACGCCGTTTTGTTCATGCTCTTCAATACCGATTTTTATAAGTTTTTTAAAAGCAGGAGTGCCTCTGGGGATAACTTTTTCTTTTCTCATCACGTCCCCATTGATTAACGAATATTTGGTTGTTTTGATGCTGGGATTTTTTGGCTGGAAGATCACGCTTGCCTATGTAATAAGCGGTATGGCTATAGGGATTGTTTCAGGTATTATCCTTGGCGGAATGAAACTGGAGAAATACATTGAAAAAGATATTGCAGCTGAAAATACAGAAGAGGTATCTGAAATAAAGTATAAAGGGATCAGGCAAAGGGTTATTTTCGGTATTCAGGAGTCGAATAACATTGTGCGCAAACTCTGGGTCTGGGTATTGATCGGCGTGGGACTGGGGGCTTTGATCCATAATTATATTCCGCAGGAGACTGTTCACGCAATAATCAGTAAAACAGGGGTATTTTCTGTGCCTATCGCCACGATTATCGGCGTTCCCATGTATGGAAGCTGCGCCGCGATAGTGCCTATCGCAGTTGTCTTGTTCCAGAAGGGAGTTCCTTTGGGGACTGCTTTAGCATTCATGATGGCTGTCGCAGCGCTGAGCCTGCCTGAAGCGATAATGTTGAGAAGAGCTATGAAACTGAAATTAATAGCTATCTTTTTTAGCATAACAACTTTAGCTATAATTCTTACAGGCTATTTGTTTAA
This sequence comes from Candidatus Omnitrophota bacterium, assembly GCA_026387235.1. GTDB lineage: Bacteria > Omnitrophota > Gorgyraeia > Gorgyraeales > Gorgyraeaceae > UBA10183. The sequence continues at coordinate 38,424 of JAPLMD010000024.1, read as the reverse complement.
CTTCTTGCAAAAACTTTTACTTTAGATAAATATAGAAATCCTAGGAGGCAGGTAATGTCTGAAAATATTATAAAAAAATTATCATTTTTAGACAGATTTTTGACGCTATGGATATTTTTGGGTATGGCAGCAGGGGTTTTGTCCGGTTATTTTTATCCTCAGATTGGCGGGTTCTGGAATAAGTTTCAGGTAGGCACAACAAACATTCCCATCGCTATAGGCTTAATTTTAATGATGTATCCGCCTCTGGCTAAGGTCAAATACGAGGAGATGGGAGATGTATTCCGCAACACAAAAGTGCTGACGCTTTCGCTTATCCAAAACTGGGTAATCGGGCCTGTGCTTATGTTTATTCTTGCAGTGGTATTTTTGCGCGGATATCCGGAATACATGGCAGGGCTGATCATGATAGGTTTGGCGCGGTGCATTGCCATGGTCATTGTCTGGAACGAACTCGCAAAAGGCGATACAGAATATTGCGCGGGGCTGGTGGCTTTTAATTCTGTTTTTCAAGTGCTTTTCTACTCTGTGTATGCATGGCTTTTTATTACTCTTTTTCCTGCATGGCTTGGCCTTAAGGGCGCAATAGTGCGTATTACTATCGGGCAGATCGCGTGGAGCGTTTTTATTTATCTGGGGATTCCGTTTTTGGCAGGTATTATCAGCCGCTTCAGTCTTATTAAACTTAAAGGCAAAGATTGGTATGAGAAGAAGTTTATTCCTGCCATCAGTCCTTTGACGCTTATCGCGCTTCTTTTTACTATTGTGGTCATGTTTTCTCTTAAGGGCGAATATATTGTGAAGATACCCATGGACGTAGTGCGGATCGCCATACCGCTTTTAATTTATTTTGTCCTGATGTTTTTGATCTCATTTTATATGGGCAAAAAACTTAACGCCGGATACTCAAAGACCGCCACTCTGTCATTTACTGCTGCCAGCAATAATTTTGAATTAGCCATTGCAGTTGCAGTTTCGGTTTTTGGAATAAATTCCGGGGCTGCGTTCGCCGCGGTCATCGGGCCTCTAGTAGAGGTGCCGGTTCTTATAGGGCTGGTGAGCGTGGCTTTATATTTTAAGAAAAGATATTTCTCCTAAACCTGCCGGGAATTTGGTATAATACCCAATACCATGGATTATGACGTTATTATTATAGGTGGAGGGCCCGCAGGCCTTACAGCAGGCATATACGCTTCCAGAGCGAGGCTCAAAACGCTTATCGTGGAGAGTTTTTCTGTCCCGTGCCAGGCTGTCACGACAGACCATATAGAGAATTATCCGGGATTTCCCGATGGCGTAAATGGTTTTGAATTAATAGAAAAGTTTAAAAAGCAGGCTGGAAAATTCGGGACAGAGTTTATTGCAGCCGAAGTAAGAGAAATTAAAGAAGCCAAACCAGGCTGGCAGATACTAACAGAGGATAAGGCTTATACTGCCTCGTCAATCATCATTGCTGCCGGAGCGAGCCCTAAGAGATTGGATGTCCCGGGTGAGGATAAATTCAGGGGCAGGGGTGTATCTTATTGCGGCACTTGCGACGGCGCGTTATTTAAAAATAAAGAAATAGTCGTGGTGGGAGGGGGAGATACCGCGCTCGAAGAAGCGCTTTTTCTGACAAGATTTGTAAAAAAAGCGACTGTTATACATAGAAGAAACGTATTGCGCGGGACTAAGATTCTGCAGGAAAGGGCATTTGCCGATAAAAAGATAGAATTTGCGTGGGATTCGGTTGTTACGGAGATTACCGGAGCCGCTAAAGTCGCGGGCGTAAAGATAAAGAACGTGAAAACCAATGCCATGACAGATTTTTCTTGCGACGGGGTTTTTATATTCGCAGGATATAAGCCTAATACGGATTTTTTAAAAGGTGCAGTGCCTTTGGATGAGGCGGGTTATATAATATCAGATGACAATTGCCTGACTTCAAAGGCAGGCATATTTGCGTGCGGCGACTGCCGTAAAAAATTATTAAGACAGGTAGTGACTGCCTGCGGGGAAGGCGCAACCGCGGCATTTAGCTGCCGGCATTACCTCGAGAGATAATATGAAAGTTTGGCTGTGGACAATAGGAAGCGTGGTTGTAATAAGCCTGATATCGCTTATAGGCGCGGTTACCATCTCTCTGAACAAGACAAAGCTTAAAGCAGCGCTTTTATTCATGGTGAGCTTTGCGGTGGGCGGTTTGTTCGGCGATGCGTTTATACATCTGTTGCCGCAGTCATTTGAAGCGTTAGGCGCTAATCTTAAAACTTCGTTTTATGTCCTGGCCGGGATCTTTATTTTTTTCATACTTGAAAAATTTATACGCTGGAGGCATTGTCATATACCTACTTCCAAAGAGCATGTCCATCCCGTGGCAGCCCTTAATCTTATAGGAGACGGGGTGCATAACATGCTGGACGGTATGATAGTGGCCGCGAGTTTTGCTGTATCTGTTCCGATAGGCGTTGCAACCACTCTCGCGGTAATATTGCATGAAATCCCTCAGGAGATAGGCGATTTCGGCATACTTATATATAGCGGCATGTCTGTAAAAAAGGCGCTTTTTTTAAATTTTATCTCTGCGCTTACGTCTGTAGTCGGCGCGATAATAGCCCTTATCCTTGAATCCAGGATAAAAGGTTTTTCAACATGCCTGCTGCCCATAACAGCAGGCGGATTTTTATATATAGCAGGGAGCGACCTGATACCTGAACTTCACAAAGAAGACCACGTGAAGATTTCCACATCGTTATTACAGCTTGGTTCCATTATGCTTGGGATAGGCATAATGGCTTTACTGGTTTTTATAGAATAAGAGAGGAGGCAGTATGAGAAAATTGTTATTGATTTGCGCGATAGCTGTTTTGACTGTCAATTTTAGCGGCGCGTCTTTTGCGGAGGAAGGCGGAGGCAGCTGCCCGCAACGCCATGGCGGCGGCATGTTCGGCAGGATGTTCGGCGATAAAGAAAAAGGATCCGAGAAGGGCGAATGCATATGCCCCATGCATAAGATGATGGTGAGGCGCATGATGGACATGGAAACATTGGCTACTTATGACGGAGGAGTTGTAGTAGTGCTTGGGAATAAGTTAATAAAATATGACAAGGACATGAATCTCGTAAAAGAAGTTGAAATGAAAATGGACACAGAAGCAATGAGAAAATCAATGGAAGAGATGAAGAGCAACTGCCCCGTGTGCAGCAAGATGCAGGATAAAAAGTAATATATGAAAAACTGGTGGGAACTGGATATAGTTGAAATAGAAAAGGCCCTTGGCGTGGACGCGTCCGGGGGCCTTTCTCCCGAGGAAGCTGACGCGAGGCTGGAGAAATATGGCCCCAACCGGCTCAAAGAGAAAAAAGAGATCAATCCTCTGGATATTTTTATAGACCAGTTCAAGGATTTTATTATCTGGGTTTTAATAGGCGCGGCGCTTGTCTCGGGATTCCTGCAGGAATGGATAGACGCTATCGCGATAGTAGCGATTGTAATATTAAACGCGATGCTCGGGTTTATCCAGGAATACCGCGCGGAAAAATCCCTGGCCGCTTTAAAGAAACTCTCCTCTCCTAATTCAAAGGTTATCCGCGGCGGTTATCGCCAAATCATAAATTCCTATAAAATAGTCCCGGGAGATTTGATTGAACTGGAAGCAGGGGATAATATACCTGCTGACAGCCGGCTTATATGGGTTACGCCTAATTTTACAGTAAGCGAAGCGAGCCTCACAGGCGAATCGCATCCTGTAGTAAAGACTACGCTTTCTTTAAAGGAAGGAGATGTTCCTTTAGCTGACAGGGCAAACATGGTTTATATGGGCACATCTATTGCTTCAGGCAAGGCCAGGGCCATTGTAACGGAAACAGGCATGGAGACGGAGCTGGGCAATATTGCAGGCATGATACAGGGAGTAGAAGATAACGTCACGCCTTTACAGAAGAGATTGGAAGCATTCGGGAAATTTATAGTTTATATCTGTTTCGGCCTGGTAGGCCTTGTATTTTTACTGGAGATCCTGCGCGGCAGTAAACTTATAGACGTATTTTTAACTTCAGTGAGCTTGGCAGTTGCCGCCATACCTGAGGGCTTGCCTGCAGTCGTAACCATTGCCCTGGCGCTGGGCGTCCAAAGGATGGTGAAACGTCACGCCATAATAAGAAAGCTCCCTTCTGTGGAAACGCTTGGCTGCGCCACTGTCATTTGCTCTGATAAGACAGGCACTCTTACTAAAAATGAAATGACTGTCCAGGCGGTTTATGTAAATAAGATGTTATTCAATGTCACTGGAATCGGCTATGACGTAAAAGGAGAATTTACAAGGGATTATAAAACAATAGACCCGCCTGATTATCCTGAGCTTAATAAACTTCTTTCTTACGCGGCGCTTTGTAACGGAGCAGACCTGGTTAAAGACAAATCAGGTTATAAAGTCATAGGAGACCCTACAGAAGGCGCGATCCTCAGCTGCGCGGCCAAAATAAATATATGGAAAAAAGACCTGGAAGACAGGTTTTCTTTTATTGAGGAAATACCTTTTGATTCAGAGCGCAAAAAAATGACCATAGTAAGACGCGATGACGCCATGGTAATCGCGTTTATTAAAGGAGCGCCCGATATATTTTTAGAAGACTGTGTCCAGATAGAAGATAGGGGCGGCGCCAGGAAATTAGAAGATGAGGATAAAAAAGAAATTCTCGCGGTCAACGAGAGACTCGCTTCGTCCGCGATGAGGGTCCTCGCCATCGGATATAAGAACATGGATAAAGTGCCTGATAGCTACAGAGCTGAAGCAATTGAAAAAGATATTGTATTTTTAGGCCTTGTGGCAATGATAGACCCCGCGAGAGAAGAGGTTAAGGACGCTATTGAAAGATGTTCCACCGCCGGCATAAAAACAGTAATGATAACAGGGGATCATAAGAATACCGCGGTCGCGATAGCCAAAGAACTCGGATTTTTCAAAAAAGATTCCATGGCCCTTACCGGAGAAGAGCTGAATAAACTCAGTGACGATAAACTTTATGAAATAATAGAAAATATCCCTGTTTACGCCAGGGTTTCGCCTGAACATAAACTCAGGATCGTAAGGGCGTGGAGAAGGCGCGGCGAAGTCGTGGCAATGACAGGGGACGGCGTAAATGACGCCCCTGCTGTAAAGGAAGCTGACATAGGTATCAGCATGGGCATTACAGGCACAGACGTTACAAAAGAAGTCTCCGACATGATCATTACAGACGATAATTTTGCCTCTATCGTGTCCGCGGTAGAAGAAGGAAGGGGCATATACGATAACATAAAGAAATTCATACACTATCTTCTCTCTTGCAATGTAGGTGAGATTTTAGTGATGTTTGTTTCATCTCTTATAGGTCTTCCGGTGCCGCTTTTACCTATACAGATACTCTGGGTAAATCTGGTGACAGACGGCTTGCCTGCGCTTGCCTTGGGCGTGGACCCTGTTAGTAAAAATATAATGTCCAGGCCTCCGCGTAAACCGGATGAACCTGTCATTACAAAAGAAAACGCGTTTCTAATGCTCTGGCAGGGCGCTTTTATAGCGTTCTGCAGTTTGTTTGCCTTCAGCTTCGTCTTATTTATTGAAAAAGAAGGCATCGGCAGGGCGAGGACAGCCGCGTTTATCGTGCTATCATGCGCTCAGCTATTTCATTCATTTAACTGCCGCAATAACAGGGAATCTATTTTCAAGATAGGATTTCTTACAAATAAAAAATTAATCCTTGCCACGCTTATTTCTTTCAGCCTCCAGATGCTGGTTGTATATCAGCCGTTTTTACAGACTATCTTTAAGACAGAGCCTCTCGGAACCTTTGACTGGGCGTTTGTAATACTCATCTCCTCGTTTCCGTTATGGGCGATGGAGATAGCTAAGTTCATTAAAAACAGCACATCTAAAACCCCGTGAAATTATTTAAAAATAAAACCTTCCTCGCAATACTTACTTTATCTTTACTCTGCGGCTTATCATACATTTTCCCGCTCCTCAAACCTTTTAAAGAATCTCTATTAATGTACATTGGAAAAATCTGGTGGGCAGTGCTATTGGGTTTTATCCTGGGAGGGGCGATAGACCATTTTGTGCCAAGAGAATATATCTCTCACGTACTGGCCAAGCCTAATAAACGCACGATACTTTATTCAGGCTTATTGGGATTTTTAATGAGCGCCTGCAGCCACGGCATTCTCGCGCTTTCAATAGAGCTTCATAAAAAAGGCGCTTCGAACCCTAGCGTTGTTACATTTCTTTTGGCGAGCCCCTGGGCCAATCTTCCGATTACCATGATGCTCATAGCGTTTTTCGGCCTGGCCAGGGCTTTATATATTATTTTATCTGCGCTTATCATTGCCATTATTACAGGCCTTATTTATCAGGCGCTCGAATCAAAAGCCATTATCGAGACAAATAAAAACACCAAAGAGCTCAGCGAAGATTTTTCTATAGCCGCGGATTTTAAAAAAAGGGCCTCAGAGTATAAAATTTCAAGGCGTCAATTATTTATAGACTTGAAAGGCGTATATAGCGGCATGACAATGCTTGCTAACATGGTCTTGTGGTGGATACTTATAGGCATGGGCCTCGCGAGCATTATAGGCTCTTACGTGCCGCAGGCAGTCTTCCAGAAATACATGGGCCCCACGTTTCTAGGCATGCTAGCCACCTTAGCCCTCGCTACTATAATGGAGGTCTGTTCAGAGGGGACAGCGCCTCTTGCTTTTGAAATCTTCCGCCAGACAGCTGCGGTAGGCAATGCCTTCGTGTTCCTCATGGCAGGCGTGGTAACTGACTACACTGAAATAGGGCTTCTATGGATCAATGTCGGCAAGCGCGTTGCCATATGGCTTCCCATCATTACCGTTCCGCAGGTTATTATCTTTGGCATAATAGCGAATATAATATTCAAATAATAGTTTTGCAAATTCAGCAGGAGTTGATATGAATTTTAGTGTAAGCAGAGACAAAGAAGAGGCCTTAAAAATAAAAATGGATTCATTGGGCATAAAAGAGGCTGACCTGGAAGAGAAATTCATACACTCGAGCAAGAAGGGCGGACAAAAGGTCAACAAGACTTCTTCGTGCGTTTATCTCAAACACAAACCTACCGGCATCGAAGTCAAATGCCAGGAAGAACGTTCTCAAGTTTTGAACCGGTTTTTTGCCAGGAGGATACTCGTTAATAAAATTGAATCACTCGTTCTGGGCAGAAAGGCCCAGGCGCAGAAGGAAATAGAGAAAATAAGGCGCCAGAAACGAAAACGTTCCCGCAGGGCCAAAGAAAAAATGCTCAGGTATAAAAAAATACGTTCCGAAAAGAAAGAACTGCGCAGAATTCCCGCAAACGGACCTGATGCTTGATTAAATATAAAAATATGCTATATTTTATGGCGGTAATATATGAGCATAATCAGAATAGATAAGGCTATTATAGCAGCTATTATATTTATAGCCGCGTGTTCATCTGCCCGCATGGGCATTCCTGCCTTGGCGGAAAAACCTCCTTTGGACATGTCTCTGATGGAAGAGTTTTTATCAGGGAGAGCGGATTCCGGCAAAGCAGACGAAGCCGCGGATAAAATTCAAACCGAGATTCAGAAAAATCCGACAAACGAAGCCAATTATGCCGCCCTGGCATTTATCTATGATTACGCCGGCTCGTATGATAAAGCTTTAGAGGCGTTAAAATCGGAAATAAGATATACTCCGGAAAAAAGCGAATGGGACATAGTTTATGGAAATCTCGCCAGGGAATACCTTAACCTTGACAAGGTGGATGAAGTCAAAAAACCTGCGCTTAAATCTCTGAAATTTAATCCCAAAAATATCAATAGTCACATGAATTTATTGAGATGTTATATTTTAAAAGGCCGGTATAAAGAAGCTGCCCTGGAACTTAAAATATTGAGCGGGCTCGATAAAGAAATGGATTTCTATTATGAAATATACGTCTCTTGTTTTGATAAGATTAAGAATAAAAATGATATCATAGAGCTTTTTAGGGAATCCGTAAAAGTTAATCCGGGTAACCATTTGCCTCACAGGGCATTGGGGACAGCTATAAGAGATTTGTCCCACGATGATATGGAAAATAATTTATCTGCTATAATGGGGGCTTTTCATAAGGCCCTGGAATTAAATCAGAATTACATCCCTACTTATATATCCATAGCCAATACTTATCTGTATCTTGGATTTAAAACTAATAAGAAGGCATATTTCGAAGATTCTCTTGTATGGCTTAATAAAGCGCATAAGCTGGATCCCAGGAACCTGAAAGTGGCGTATTCCATGGGAAATATATTTTTAGCCATGGATGAATATGATAAAGGCATAGAAAAACTTGAATATGCGTTTCAGAACGGCGCCAATGATAAAGATACAATAAAACTTCTGGCAGCGGCTTATAATAATCAGGCGTATTCGTATTATGAGACAGGGAAAAATATTGAAAAAGGGTTGATCATGATCGATAAGGCCATCTTGTTAGATCCGAATAACGGCCTGATCCTGAGCACGAAAGCAGAGCTTTTATATAAGAAGAAAAGGTTTAAAGAGGCTTATAAATACATCCAGGAGGCCATGGCGCTGGCGCCGGATGAACCGGGTATGCGTGAAGAATTTCAAAACATAGAAAAAGCCGCAAAAGGGCTGAAGCAATAGCGATATAAAAATAGTTGTTGACAAAAAAGGGTAAAAATCATACAATATTTACCAGGTTATTTAGTAGTAAATAAGGGATTAGATGTCTGGAGCCGTAAGGTAAAGAGTACTAACCTTGCGGCGTTTTTGTTTCTGCCATTATTTGCTATAATTTTAATGAAAGGGGGTAGCGATTAATGGCAAGAGGAAAAGTAAAGTGGTTCAATAACCAGAAAGGTTATGGATTTATTACACCTGAGAACGGTAAGGATGTATTCGTACATCACAGCGTTATACAGGGGGAAGGCTACAAGTCTTTAGAAGAAGGCCAGGAAGTGGAATTCGAAATACAGAATGGTCCTAAGGGCGAACAAGCTGTAAACGTAGTAAAAGTATAACTCAACGGAAAATATGAGGCCCGGTATCGTAAAGATCCGGGCCTGATTTTTTTGCCCAGAATTTAATGTTGTCTTTAGGGCGATAGAAAGGTATTATATATTCATGCTGTTAGAAATGCATTGCCATACATCAAAATATTCCAAGTGCAGCCAGATAGGCCCCACAGCCCTTGCCAGGCAGGTAAAGCAAAAAGAACTGCAGGGTGTCATTATTACTGAGCACCATTATCTCTGGAGAGAGGACGAGATAAATGCCTTGAGAGTAGAGGCGGAACTGGAAGAAAGTTTTCTGATAATGGCTGGCCAGGAGGTGGAAACGGATTTTGGCCACATCCTTGTATTCGGCCCGGAAGTTACAATCGGAGAAAAAATAAGTTTAAAAGATTTAAGGGAAAATTTTCCGGAAGCAGCGCTGGTATGGGCGCATCCTTTCAGAAACGGGAATATCCCGGACGAGAAGAAATTATTAAATCCTATGTTGGACGCAATAGAGATATTCAGCACGAATCAGTCTCCGAAAGAAAATTACCTCGGCCTGAAGACCTGGCATAAATATAAGTTTACGGCTATCAGCGGAAGCGACGTCCACGCTGAAGGCATGGCAGGGGCATACCCCACGCAGTTCGACCATCCGATTTTAAATATGCAGGACGTGGTGGCGGAAATTAAAAAATCAAGATGCAAGCCGTTTTTTAAAGAAATCCCGAAGTCAGGAACCAATATCGTGGTCACGGAGATCACTATCGGCACTAAGGGCTACGACGAGTCCAGGAACAGGATTATACTGAAAAATATAACAGACGATAAAAAATGGGCTGCCGCGAAGTCTTCTTCCGGCATAATCGCGTTTTTATACAAGAATGGATTCGGGGAAGGGCAATTCAGAGTGCCCGGCATAATAGACGTCAATGATAAAGAAAGGCTTATTATTGAGAGCGGACAGAGAGGTAAGAATCTTTTTGATTTACTGACGCACGTTGATAAAAAAATAGGGATTGATTATTTTAAGCTGGCGGCCGGGTGGCTGGCAAGGTTTCATAATAAAGGCATAAGAGAAGGCGACGCGGAAAGCGTCATAAAGAAAGAGCGCAAAAGGTTTGATTCATATCTGGATTCTTTTACGAGGTCAAAAAGCCCGTATCTGAAAAAAATCGAACCGGTTATAAATTACGTAAAAGAGCAGGAAGAGGAGATATATTTAAAACGCAGGGAGTTATTTATATTGAATCACGGGGATTACCATCCGAAGAATATCATAATAGGCCAGGACAGGCAGCACGATATAACCACGCTTTTTATTTCAGCGATAGATTTCGGCAGCGCCATTTTATTTCCGCGTTCGTTTGACGTGGGGTATTTCATATCGCAGTTCCAAAATCAGTTTTACGCGCATCCCGAGATTCTCAAATATTGCATGGAAGCAGATTTTATTGACACTTATATCAAAGAGTCAGATAATATATTTTTAGATTTTATGGCGCAGGTTAAGCTTTTCAAAATAAGGGCAAATCTGAGCATTGCGTCTTACCTGATAAAGGTAGGTAAGGGCGAGAGCGCGGAGATGGAAGCGTTGATTTCCCGGTGTTTGTCGGGATGATCTTTGCTTCGTAAAAATCGGAGGTGCATATGAAAAAATACAGGTGTATTGTATGCGGTTACATATATGACCCTGAGGAGAATAACAACGTGGCGTTCCAGGATCTGCCGGAGGATTGGGTGTGTCCTGAGTGCGGAGTAGGTAAAGACCAGTTTGAAGAATTATGATTCAATAAGCAGCAAGGAGGCGGTTATGGCAGAATTAAAAGATTTATTGCAGAGCGCTGATTGGAAAAAGGAAAAACACGCGCCTGTTATAGATGCGCCTGAAAAGATAAAAAAAGGCGAAGCGGTTACTGTTAAAGCAAGCGTTGGAAAAGAAATTGCCCATCCGAATACCACAGCCCATCATATACGCTGGATCGAGATTTATTTTTTACCGAACGGAGAGAAATTTCCATGCCAGATAGGGAAGTTTGAGTTTACGTCGCACGGAGAGTCAGCCCAGGGGCCGGATACAAGCACTGTTTACACTGCCCCGGAAGTAAATCTTAAATTTAAAACAGAAAAGTCCGGCGCGATTTTGGCCTCCTCTTATTGCAACATACACGGCCTTTGGCAGAGCTCTAAAGAAATAGCAGTGGAATAAAAGCCGGATTTATGGACAACCTTTCAATACTTATCGCCGGAAGAGCAGGGGATGGTATCGATAAATCAAGCCTGATTATCGGAGACATTCTGGCCTCGCTTGGATACCGCGTTTATATCTACAGAGATTATCCTTCTGTAATAAGAGGCGGGCATACCTTTTCAATAATAAGATGCTCCGGAGATAAAATAGCCGCTCACAAGGATGCGGTAGATATACTCCTCGCGTTAAACCAGGACAGCATTGATTTTCACAAATCCAGGCTAAGCGATAAATCCATCATCATCTACGATTCAAATTCAGTCAAGTCGGATAAAGGAACAGGCATTCCGGTCGGCGCTATAATAAAAGAGACAGGCGGCCTTGACTTGATGCGCAATTCCTGCATCATAGGAGCGATGTGCAGGGCTATCGGCGTAGATAAAGACGCGATGGAAAATGTTTTTAGAAAAGATATGTCCAGGGAAATAGATTTAAATCTTAAAGTGGCATTCCGCGGGTTCAGCGAAGCAAAAGAGCTTATTAAAATAGAAAAATTGAAACAAAAAATATTGCCTCTGGTCACGGGAAGCGAGGCAATAGGCCGGGGCCTTATTAAAGGGGGGATGAAGACGTACATTGCTTATCCTATGACGCCCAGTTCCGGGGTGCTGCATTTTTTGGCAGGGGCTGCGGAAGAGTTTTCGTTAAAAGTGATTCACCCTGAAAATGAGATAGCGGTGATGCTCATGGCAATGGGTTTTTCATACGCCGGCGAAAGGGTTGCGGTGGGGACGTCTGGCGGAGGGTTTTGCCTGATGACAGAAGGGCTGAGTTTCAGCGGGATGGCAGAGCTGCCTGTGGTAGTATTACTTGGCCAAAGGCCGGGCCCAAGCACAGGCCTTCCTACTTATACGGGCCAGACAGAATTAAATTTTGCTTTGAGCGCAGGCCAGGGGGAATTCAGCCGTTTTGTAGCGGCGCCCGGGGACGCGGAAGAGGCTTATTACTGGTCAGCTGTTTCTTTAAACATGGCGTGGAAATATCAGATACCCGCGATTATTCTCTGCGACAAGACCTTGAATGAAGGGACATATAGTTTTGATGAGGATTTGGCCGGAAAAATAGACAGCCGCGGACCTTTGTTGTGGGATAAAAAGAGCGAATATAAAAGATATCAAAATACTAAAAACGGGATTTCTCCTCTCGCGTTTCCTTCCGATAAAGGCGCTATCGTAAAAGTCAACAGTTATGAACATGACGAATTCGGCGTGACTACCGAGGATAAAGACCTGACTGTTATGATGCAGGATAAAAGGCTCCGCAAGGCCGGTTATCTCCTCGAAGAATTGGAACAATATGAAACTGTAAAAATTTACGGCAGTAAAGATTCGCCGACCGCTCTTTTATTCTGGGGGTCCAATAAAGGGGTATGCGTTGAGGCTGGCGAGAAACTCGGCTTAAGAGTCGTGCAGCCGATCGTGTTTTCGCCGTTTCCTTTGAAACAATTCAAAGAAGCGCTAAGGGGAGTCAAAAAGATAATATGCGTTGAGAATAATGCTACGGGACAACTGGCAGATTTTGTTAAATGTTATGGCATAAATGCGGATGAAAGAATATTAAAATACGACGGAAGGCCGTTCTCGCTGGACGAGCTGGAGCAAAAACTGCAGGTAAGTTTACAGGGCTGACGATGAAAAATGTTAATTTAGCCACATACGCGAAGAATACGTGGTGCCCGGGATGCGGGAATTTTGCGATACTGAATTCAATAAAGGCGGTATTGGGCGAATTGATCGAAGAGGGCCTGCCGGCCGAAAATATAGTAATTGTTTCCGGCATAGGCTGCCACGCGAAAATAGCCGATTATCTTAATGTGAACAGCTTCTATTCCCTGCACGGTCGGGTGGTGCCTGTGTGCGAGGCTATAAAGATTGCGAATCCAAAACTGAAGGTGATAGGTTTTGCAGGCGACGGCGATACTTACGGAGAAGGCCTGGAACATCTGATATTCGCGGCAAAAAGAGGCATCGATATAAATATTATAATCCATAATAACAGGGTCTACGGGCTTACCACGGGGCAGTATACGCCCACGTCGCCTTTAGGCTTCAAGGGCCGCTCCACGCCGGCCGGCACCAAAGAACTGCCTATAAATCCGCTTGAACTGATGATGGCCGGCAAGGCGGGTTTTATAGCGAGAGGTTATTCGCACGGTATAGAATTTCTCAAAAAGATATTCAAAGAAGCGCTTGCGCATGAAGGTTTCAGCCTGGTGGATGTTCTTCAGGTGTGCGTCACGTTTTTCAATATGTACGATTATTATAATAAAAGGGTCTATGAATTAAAAGACCACGACCCGGGAGACTACAAGCAAGCCATGGAAAAAATAAGGGAATGGGATTATAATATTGATTCCAAAATACCACTCGGGGTATTTTATAAAAAGAGACCGTCAAATGATAAAGCCTGATATTGTTCAATTTTTTCATAACCAGCATTTCGCGATAATATCCACCATCGATAAAAAAGGGTACCCGCATAATTCATGTAAAGGCATAGTGGAGATAGATGAATCCGGCAAGGCCTATCTTCTGGACCTTTACATGGCAGGGACATATGAAAATCTTAAAAATAATCCGGCCATAAGCATAACCGCTGTTGACGAGCATAAATTCACGGGATATTGCCTTAAAGGAAAGGCGAAGATAGTGCCGAAGAATAAGGTCAATGAGCGCATATTAAAATTATGGGAAAATAAGATCACGAGCAGGATATCGCACAGGCTTTTAAAGAATGTGCGGGGAGAAAAGGGCCATGCAACTCATCCTGAGGCGCTTCTGCCCGGGCCCGAGTACCTGATAGCGGTAGACGTTGACGAGGTTATAGACCTCATTCCCTGGCATATAAAAAGAAAGGCATGAGAATGGTTCTGGATCTTATTATTATAGGAGCCGGACCGGCCGGCATAACTGCCAGCGTTTACGCCGCCCGCAAGAAAATGAATTTCCTGGTGATTACCAAAGACGTGGGAGGCCAGGCAGCGTGGAGCTCTGATGTGGAAAATTATCCGGGTTACCAGTTTGTGACAGGACCGGAACTTGTGGCGAAGCTCCAGGAACACATGCAGAAATACGGGATTCAGATGAAGGAAAACGAAGAGGTCATAGAATTGGAGAAGAAGGACAAGGTAATTTATATCAAGACTACAAAAGCGGGTTACGAAGCAAAAACAGCAATAATCGCAACCGGCAAGAAAGCAAAAGAAATAGGCGTGAGCGGAGAAAAAGAGTATAAGAATAAAGGCGTCGCGTACTGCGTTACGTGCGACGGCCCGCTTTTCGCGGGAAAGGACGTTGCGGTGATAGGCGGGGGCAATTCAGCCTTGGACGCAGCCATACAGATGATGAATATCGCCAATAAAGTTTACCTTATAAATATAACAGATGATTTTACAGGCGATTCTGTCATGCAGGAGAAGATAAAGAATAGCCCGAAGGTCAGGATCCTGCGCAATGCAAGGGTAGAATCTATAACCGGGGAAAAATTTGTTAAAGGCATAAATATAGACACCCGGGGCAGAAAAGAATACCTGGAAGTAAAAGGCGTGTTTATAGAAATAGGCCTTATGCCTAATTCGTGGTTCGCGAAAGACCTGGATAAAAATGAAAGAGGCGAAATAAAGGTCAATTGCGCGAATGAGACTAACGTGCCTGGGATATTTGCCGCTGGCGACGTCACGAGCGTGCCTGAAAAACAGATCGTGATAGCTGCCGGCGACGGCGCAAAGGCAGCGCTGGGCGCTTTCAGGTATTTAGCGCGGCTGAAATAATACTTTACCTTGTCCACCTGACAGGTGAGCCAGATGGCTCACCTGTCAGGTGGACAAGGTCTAATGCATGAATATAAAATCAATAAAAGTCCAATTAGGCATTTTTCTTTTGCTGTTCTCCGCGTATATAGCCTTTTTAGAAAAAGATATCAGGTTTTTATCGGGCTTATGCGTCAGCGTTATAGTGTCTATTCTGGCAGATTCCATAATCTCTTATTTAAAGAAAAAAGAATTTGTCTTGGGAGAGAGTTCTATCATAACAGGCTTGATTATAGGATGCGTGTTATCCGGTTCGGAAAAATGGGGGCTGATAGCGCTGGCAGCTTTATTTGCGATAGTTTCCAAGCATATAATAAGATTTCGCGGCAGGCATTTTTTTAATCCTGCGGCATTCGGGATTTTAGTTTCCGTATTTCTTCTGGGGGCTTCCACGGAATGGAAAGGCGCGTATCTATGGTATATCATTGCCCCTTTCGGCATTTACGCTTCGTTTAAAATAAAAAAATTGGAGCTTATCGTAAGTTATTTTATCGCTTCTTTTATTCTATTCGGGGGCCAGGCTGTTATTCAGGCCGTCCCAATTCTTAACATACTGGGTTATTTAAATTATTTCTTTATTTTTATAATGCTGGTGGAGCCGATGACAACGCCAATGACAAAGTCAGGTAAAATAATATTCGGTTCAGGCGCAGGGGCTTTGATTTTTATTTTATACGCGCTTGGGATCAAGGAATCGGAATTATTGGCCCTGGCCTGTTTTAATTTATTTACGCCTTTATTAAACAAGAGGAGGGGAAAATGAAGAAAATAGCCATATTTTTGATTCTAAGTTTTTTAATGTGTTCGCTCGCATACGCTCATCCGCCTTCAGACATAAAAATAACATACGATTCCAAAACGAAAATTTTAACAGCGCTTATCATGCACAATGTGAGCGATGTTAATAAGCATTATATCTATAAGGTTAACGTGGGGCTTAACGGGGGAGAAATAATAAGCCATGCCATAAGCAGACAGGACAATAACATTAACCAGAAAGTCAGCTATCTGATACCTGACGCCAAGGCAGGGGATAAGATATCGGTAGAGGGCTACTGCAATATAAGCGGAAAGCTGGCAAAAGAAATAATAGCGCCAAGATAATAAAAGAGAGGTGTGCATGAGCAAATTATTACACATAATCGCAACGCCGAGAGAAGAGGATTCCAGGACGCTCAGGGTTACAGAGGCTTTTTTTGAAGGGTTGGAAAACAATGACCCTGATTGCAGGGTGGATACTCTGGATGTTACAAAGGAAAAGCTCCCGCCGATGACAATGAAAGCTGTGAGCGGAAAATACGTATTACTCGGAGGGAAGGACCTGCCTGAAGATTTAAAACCCGCGTGGAACGACATTATTAAGCATATAGAAAGATTTCTTTCGGCAGACGGCTATGTCATAAGCTCTCCTATGTGGAATTTCAGCATCCCGTATTATTTAAAGCATTATATAGATGTAATACTCCAGCCGAGATATCTTTTCAGATATACCGAGAAAGGGCCGGAGGGCCTTGTAAAAAATAAAAAGATGATTATTATCACGAGCCGGGGCGGAGATTACGGCCCTGACAGCCCGTCCCATTCCTATGATTTTCAGGAGCCATACTTGAGAGCGGTATTCGGATTAGCGGGCATAACCGATATCACTTTTATTAACAGCCAGCCGATGGACGCGCTCGGCCCGGAGATCCAAAAACAAAAAATAGACGCCGCTAAAAAGATTGCCAAAAAGGCAGGCGAGGCATTCTTTTAAAAACAAATCAAAAAAATATTTTAAAATTTTACTTGACATATTTTCTAAATGATACTAAGATGATATCATTTAGAAGAAAGGCGGGACATGAGATTTGTAACGAGGGATACGGATTACGCGCTCAGGGCTTTGATATATATGGCAAAGCTCAAGGGCAGGACAGCCACGGTAGACGAGATCGCTTCAAAAGGAAAGCTTCCAAAGGTATTTTTAAGAAGGATATTGCAGAAGTTAGCGGGGGAAAAGATGCTGTCTTCTCGTAAAGGAAAAACAGGCGGATTTACTTTTTTACTGAAGCCCGGAGATATAAAGGTAACTGACATTATGAGGGTGTTTCAGGGCGACATAGATCTTACAAATTGCCTGCTTAAGGGAAAGGCCTGCCCTAATAAAGGCGTATGCAGTTTAAGGAAAAAGATAAAATCTATTAATTCAACCGTTATTAAAGAACTTGATAAGATAACCATAAAATCTTTAGCGGGGTAGGCATGTCAAAACGTAAAATTGTAAAGATAGACGAAGAAAGATGCACAGGCTGCGGGCTATGTATCCCGAATTGCGCTGAAGGCGCGTTGAAAATAATAAACGGGAAGGCAGCTCTTGTAAAAGAGATTTACTGCGATGGCCTTGGCGCGTGCCTCGGTCATTGTCCCGAAGGCGCAATAACCATTGAAGAAAGAGAGTCAGCGGCATTTAACGAAGAAGAGACAAAAAGGCATCTGGCAGAGATAAAAAAGAAAGAGGATAAGAAGCTAGCGTGCGGGTGCCCTGGCACTGCTGTTAAATCGTTTAAACCAACCTTAAAAATTCAATCCGAACTTACAAACTGGCCCGTGCAGCTGATGCTGGTGCCACCTGAAGCGCCGTATCTGAAGAACTCAGATTTATTGATAGCTGCGGATTGCGTCGGATTTTCATGTCCTGATTTTCATCAGGAGTTTTTAAGGGGGAAAACGCTGATTATATGCTGCCCTAAGCTCGACGATGCCGGCTTATACGTTGAAAAACTCGCGGAAATATTCAAGAGAGGTGATCTAAAAAGCGTAACAGTAGCGCATATGGAAGTGCCGTGTTGTTTCGGCCTGAACCAGATAGTCGGCGAGGCATTAAAATTATCCGGCAGAAAAATACCGGCGAAGGAAATTACCATAGACATTCAGGGGAATGTAAAATGAGTTTTTTTGACGGTTGTCCGGGTTCTAAAAGGATCAAAGAACCCTTTCCTGAGAACATAAAATGCGCATGCGGCAGAGAAATAGAGATATGGTCTGACGAGGCAGAAACAAAATGCCCTCATTGCAGAGAAAAGGCAAAAAGGCGCTTACCAGCTTCTTGTCTGGACTGGTGCAGTATGGCAAAGGAATGCGTAGGCGCGGAAAAATACGGAAGATATAAAAAGAAAGCGGGGTAAACATGTTTTGTTATCAATGTGAACAAACAGCTGGCGGGACAGGATGCACCAGGGTAGGCGTGTGCGGGAAGAATGAGGATATACAAAGCCTGCAGGATACATTGTTGTTCGGGTTAAAAGGCATTGCCGCGTATGCGTATCACGCGAGGGAATTAGGAGCCATAGATACAGAAGTAGACGCGTTCATGCATGAGGCTTTATTTAAGACAGTCACAAACGTGAGTTTTGACATTAATCAGTATATTGAGCTGGTTTTGAAGTGCGGATATATTAATATAAAGGTAATGGAGCTTCTGGATAAGGCTCATACCCGGAGATTTGGAATCCCTGTGCCGACTGCAGTAGAGACAGGCACCAGAAAAGGCCCGGGCATAATCATAACAGGCCACGATCTTCTGGATTTATATGAATTATTAAAACAGACAGAAGGAACAGGAGTAAATGTCTATACGCACGGAGAAATGCTGCCGGCGCACGGATATCCTGAACTTAAAAAATTCAAACATCTTGCCGGTAATTACGGAGGGGCGTGGCAGGAACAGAAAAAGGAATTCAAGGAATTTCCGGGCGCTATTTTAGCCACGACGAACTGCGTTCTTATACCTCCGGAGAATACCTATCTGGACAGGTTATTTACTATAAGTATAACAGGCGTTCCGGGTTCCAAGAGGGTAGAAGGAAGGGATTTCAGCGAATTGATAAAAAAGGCAAAGAGCCTGCCTGAGCTGAAAGAAGCCCCCGGCAAGAAAATAATGACAGGTTTCCATCATACAGCGGTCCTTGGCCTGGCGGATAAAATCATAAGCGCCGTGAAATCCGGCAAGATAAAACATTTCTTTTTAATAGGCGGCTGCGACGGGGCGAAGGCAGGCAGAAATTATTACACAGAACTTGCGGAAATGGTACCGAAGGATTGCGTGATACTTACCCTCGCGTGCGGGAAATACCGTTTTAATAAACTTGATTTCGGGGATATAGACGGTATTCCCAGGCTGATAGATGTGGGCCAGTGCAATAATGCTTATTCCGCTATAAAGATCGCAGAGGCGCTGGCAGGGGCATTCAAGACAGACGTGAACGGCTTGCCGCTAACGCTGGTCCTCTCCTGGTTCGAGCAAAAAGCAGTTGCGATTCTTTTGAGTTTGTTGTATCTTAATGTGAAGGGCATGTATATAGGGCCTACGCCGCCCGCGTTTTTGTCAAAGAATGTATTTAGCTTGCTCCAGAAGAAATTTGATCTGAGGCTGGTTACTAATCCTAAAGACGATCTTGAAAAGATATTGAAGAAATAAAGAAGCTGGGTAAAAATGGATCCGAATGTCCTGCATAATATAGGTTATGGGATGTATGTGGTGAGCTCGAATAAAGGGGAGCTTTTTAACGGCCAGATAGCAAACACCCTTTTTCAGATAACGAGCGAGCCCATAACCGTGGCAGTGAGCATCAATAAGAAAAACCTCACGCATGAATACATTGAATCAAGCAAGAGATTCAGCGTATCAGTGATTTCTGAAGATGCGCCTCTCGCTTTTGTGGGGAAATTCGGATTTAAATCAGGAAAGACGGAAGATAAATTCAAGGGTACAAAATTTATAAAACTGGATTCAGGGTGCCCGGTGGTTTTGGACAACGCGCTGTGCTACCTGGAGGCTAGTGTCATAAACCAGTTTGATTGCGGCACTCATACGATTTTCCTGGGACAAGTGACAGATTCAAAGATTCTAAAGGTAGGAAAGCCCATGACGTATGATTATTATCATCAGGTAAAGCACGGGACAACGCCTGAAACAGCTCCGACATTCATAAAATCGGAAACAGCCGCTAAAAAGGATAAACCGTTTATGCAGAAATATATCTGCACCGTATGTAATTATGTATATGACCCAGAGGCAGGAGATACTGACGGCGGCATACAGCCTGGCACCGCGTTTGAGGATATACCTGATTCGTGGGCCTGCCCTGTTTGTGGGGCGAAGAAAAGCGAATTTGTAAAAGCGGGATAATATCATGAAACCGTTAGAGATTAAAAAAGGCGTATACTGGGTAGGAGGGATTGATTGGGACCTGAGGAATTTTCACGGGTATTCTACGCAGATGGGATCTACTTATAATGCGTATTTAATCGTAGATAAAAAGATCGCGCTTGTCGATACTGTCAAACATTATAAGTTTGATGAGATGCTGGAGAGGATAAAGCAGGTTATAGACCCTTCCAAGATAGATTATATTATCTCTAACCATACTGAGATGGATCATTCCGGAAGCATCCTGGATATGTTGGATATCGCTAAAAACGCGGTCATTGTCTGTTCTCCTAACGGAGAAAAAGGGCTGAAAAAACATTTTAAGAAAGACCTGAATTTTAAGGCCGTAAATACAGGAGATTCGATTAATCTGGGAAAAAGAAATCTGAATTTTGTGCTTATTCAGATGGTTCATTGGCCTGATTCAATGGCTACCTATGTGCCGGAGGAAAAACTGCTTCTGCCTAATGACGCGTTCGGCCAGCACATTGCCTCTACCGAGCGCTTTGACGACGAGTTCGGATGGGACAGGGTCAAGAATGAAGCTGCAAAATATTACGCGAATATTGTCCTGCCGTTCGGCGTCCAGGTAAATAAAGCCCTCGAGGCTGTTTCAGGCCTGGATATAGACATGATAGCCCCGAGCCACGGCCTTATGTGGAGGAGCAATATAAAGGATATAATAGGGTGTTATAAAAAATGGGCAAATAATGCATGCGATAAAAAAGCGGTCATTGTGTACGATACCATGTGGCATAGCACGGAAAGCATGGCTTATGCGATAAAAGACGTTTTTGAAGAAAAAGACATACCGTGCGAAATAAGGAATCTTCAGGCGAGCCACATATCTGACGTCATGACTTCTGTATTGGAAGCGAAATATGTATGCGTTGGTTCGCCCACCCTGAATAATGGGATGCTTCCCTCCGTGTCAGCTTTTTTAACTTACATGAAAGGGCTCGCCCCTAAAAACAGGATTGGCATAGCGTTCGGATCTTATGGATGGGGAGGCCAGAGCGTTAGCGATATAGAAAATATTTTGGAGGCTTGTAAATTTGAAGTGCCGGTAAAAGGGTTAAAAGCGCAATGGGTGCCTGACGAGAAAGAGTTATTTGAACTTAAAAATAAAATAAAGGAGGCGATAAAATGAAATTAAAGGGCAGTCAGACAGAAAAAAATCTTCTAGCGGCTTTTGCCGGAGAATCGCAGGCAAGGAATCGTTACACCTATTTTGCAGGCGCGGCGAAAAAAGAGGGTTACGAGCAGATATCAGCAATATTTTTAGAAACAGCTGATATTGAAAAGGAACACGCAAAGAGGTTTTTCAAATTATTAGAAGGCGGAGACGCGGAGATCACGGCGTCTTATCCTGCAGGCGTAATATGCGCGACATTGGATAATCTGAAGGCAGCTGCTGACGGCGAAAAAATGGAATGGACAAAGCTATACAAAGATTCTGAAGCAATTGCCCGTAAAGAGGGATTAAATGAAGTCGCGGATCAATTCAAAGAAATCGCAGAAGTAGAGGAACAGCACGAAGCCAGGTATAGAAAACTCTGGAAGAACGTGAAGGATAAGACCGTATTTAAAAAGGATAAGGCAGTTAAATGGAAATGCCGCAATTGCGGTTACGTGCACGAAGGCCAGGAAGCGCCGGATAAATGCCCTGCGTGCGCTCATCCAAAGGCGTATTACGAGCTAATGGCGGAGAATTATTAATCATGAAAGTATTAGGTATAAACGGCAGCCCTAGAATAGGCGGCAACACTGATATCCTTTTGGATAAAGTCCTGGAAGGCGCTGGAAGTAAAGGCGCTGAAATAGAAAAGGTCATCCTCAATAAATTAAAATTTTCTCCATGCCAGGAATGCGAAGGTATCGGGGATGACGGCGAGTGCGTGATCCATGACGACATGCATGAACTGTATAAGAAGATTAAAGATGCGGATATCCTGGTTTTAGCTTCACCTGTTTTCTTCGGCAGTTTAAGCGCTCAGACAAAAATGATGATTGATAGATTTCAGTGTGTCTGGCATTTGAAGTATATGCTTAGTAAAGATACGGGCTATAGAAAGAAAAAGGCTGTATTTATTTCTGTTGAAGGATCAAAGAGGAATGATTTTTTTGAAAACGCAAAATCCATTGCCAAGAATTTATTCGCGACTATAAATGCGGATTATCAGGGAGAGCTTTTTTGTTCCGGCGTGGGTGAGAAGGCAGGCATTTTAAATCACCCCAGCTGTTTAAAAAAGGCATTTGAGTTAGGCGTAAAACTTGCACTATCTAAATAGGAGGCGCTATGCCTAATGTTAAAATATATTCCACTTCTACTTGTTCTTATTGCGCGATGACAAAAGAATTTTTAAAGAAAAATAATATACAGTTCGAAAATATAGACGTAGGTATGAACAGCCAGGCCAGCCAGGAGATGATGGATAAATCAGGCCAGATGGGAGTGCCTGTCCTGGATATAGACGGCCGGATAATAGTGGGTTTTGACAAAGAGGCCATAGCTAAAGCCCTTGGAATATGAAAAATCTTTCGGCATATTACAGGAAGAATAAAAAACTGATTAAAAACAGGCTTAAGGATTTCGAGAATAGCTATAAAAAAGATGATAAGCATGTTTTTTCAGAGCTTTGTTTCTGCATATTGACGCCTCAGGCAGAGGCAGTTGAATGCGACAAGGCAATAAAGGAATTAAAGAACAAGGGCCTGCTTTTTAACGGGTCTCCAAAGGCCATAAGCCCATATCTTAAAGCGGCGAGATTTCTGAATAAAAAGTCAGAGTTTATCGTGAATGCCAGGAGACTATTCAAAAAGAACGGTTGTTTCTCAATAAAAGATTATATAGACCAAAAGGATATATTTAAAACCAGGGAATGGCTTGTTGAAAATGTAAAGGGTATAGGCTATAAAGAGGCCAGCCATTTTTTAAGAAATATAGGTTTTGGGAAAGATCTCGCGATACTGGATGTGCATATACTCAAGAACTTGAAAAATTATGGCGTGATAAACGAGATCCCGAAATCATTGACTAAAAAAGAATACCTTGATATAGAAAATAAACTTGGGAAGTTCTGCAAAAAGATAAATATTCCCATGGATGAACTGGATCTTTTATTCTGGTCCAAAGAGACCGGGTTCATATATAAATAAAAAAAGGAGGTTATCATGAAGGTCACGATTCATTATATGTTGAGGCCTGTTGCTCATTGCAAAGAGGGCTGCAGTTTTTGCTCCCGGGCACGAGCCTAAACTGCCCATAATTTATGCTAAAGACGAAGAATAACACCATTGTTGATTCAAAGGGCAGGAAGGTTTTTCTCCACGGCGTGAACCTCGGCGGATGGCTCATGATGGAGGGGTATATTCTCCATGGGAGGAATATAGCGGAAAGGATTTTCAAAGCCGAGTTCAAAAAACGCTGGGGCCAAAAGGAACTGGATAACTTCACAAAGCTCTACAGGAATAATTTTATAACAGAAGCTGATTTTAAGAATATATCATCGCTTGGTTTCAACTGCATCAGGCTCCCTTTCAATTACAGGTTAATAGAAAAAGAAGACGGTTTAAAAATACTTAAAAAAGCAGTCAGGCTCTGCGAAAAATACAGGATTTACTGCATACTGGACATGCACGCCGCGCCCGGCTCCCAGAATGAAGACTGGCATAGCGATAGCGACGGCAAGGCAGGGTTTTGGAAAAATAAAAGGCATCAGGAAAAGTTTTTTAAGCTGTGGGAATTACTGGCAGATACTTTTAAGGACGAGCAGATAGTGGCGGGTTATGATGTCTTAAATGAATCCGTGATCAAAACGTCCGACGCCGGCAAGAAACTCCGGGGTCTTTACGTAAAACTCGTCAAGCGCATAAGGGCTAGCGATAAAAATCATATAATATTTCTGGAAGGTAACCTCTGGGGGCAGCGCCTGGAAGATATAGGTTCGCCATTCGCGGACAACCTGTCCTACAGCGTTCATTATTACCCTCCGTTGGAGTTTACTTTTAATTTTCATCATGGGCTGAAATATCCCGGCGATATAATGGGAGAATACTGGGATGCGGATACTATAAGAAAGCAGCTCAAAGGATATTATAATTATTCAAAAAAATGGAACGTGCCTATTTTTACCGGAGAATTCGGGGTAACTTCGAGATACCCAGCGGGATGCTGCGGCGAATTGGCCTGGGTTAAAGATACGCTGAAATGTTTTAAAGAATTTGGGTTCCATTGGACATACTGGACGTATAAGGCCGTGGGAAACAACGCGTTTCCGGACGGAATTTATCAATATCTCGGGAACCCTCTCTGGGTTAACCGGCAAGGCCCGGTATATGGTTTTGAGAATTTCTACGCGTTGTGGAAGAAGCATAAAAAAGAAATAGTGGAATCCTGGAAAACCAGGAATTTCGCGGAAAATAAGGCCCTATCTAATTTACTTGCCAGTTTTAAGAGTATCTGATAGAATTACCCAAATGGACAAAAAGGTAAAATATTATATAGATTCGAATAATGAATTTGTGATAGAAAACTATAATCTGGCAGGGGCGTTTTCGAATTTCCTGCCTGGCATAGCAGGATTATTCGGCATACCAATGTGGGTTTTCTATGTTAACAGGGGCCAGGCTGTCTGCAGTTTTGGAGTGAACGGCAAAGACAGCTCAATAATGGAATTTTTCCCGGCAAACAGGGCGTATCAATTAGTTTCATCCCAGGGTTTTCGCACGTTTTTGAAAATCAAAAAAGGGGAAAATAATATTTTCTATGAACCTTTTAAATCCTATTCAGGAGAGACAGAAGCTGTTATAAAACAGCGCATGTTTGTCAGCGGCCATGAATTGAGGATTGAGGAGATAAATTCCACGCTTGGTTTAAGCGTGGAAATAAAGTATTTCACAATACCGAACCAGCCTTTTGCGGGACTCGCGAGGATAGCCGCTATCAAGAATATTTCCAAAAAAGACATCTCCGTTGAAGCGCTAGACGGCACGCCTATGATAATTCCTTACGGCACTTCTAATTTCTTTTTACAAAAAATGAGGCGCACTATTGAGGCATGGATGCTTGTTGAGAACCTGGAAAACAACGCGCCTTTTTACAGGTTAAAAGTTGATCCAAAGGACGCGTCAGAGGTCAAGTTTGTAGAAGAAGGCAATTTCTATTTGGCTTCTATTTCAGGCAAGGCGCTGCCTGTCGCGGTTGATCCGGAGGCCATATTCGGCCAGATAACGGACTTTTCGTATCCTGTAAATTTTGTGAACGGTAATAAGTTCAGGATATCAAAGAACCAGATGAATCAAAATAAATTGCCAAGCGCCATGGCTTACGCGGCTTTTAAGCTCAGGAAAGGCGAGGAGGTTAAACTTTATACTCTATCAGGCCATATGAGCTCAAAGAATAAATTGAACTCTTTCCTCCCTGAATTGACTAAAGAGCAATTCTTTATTTCAAAAAGGGAAGAGAATAAAAATATAATAAATGAGATCCAGGATAATATTTTTACCGTCAGCGCTGATAAGAAATATGACGCGTATTGCGGCCAGGCGTTTTTAGATAATGTGTTAAGAGGCGGAATTCCAATCGCCTGCTCCAATGCCCATACTTACGCGTTTTACGTGTATTCCCGCAAGCACGGAGACCTGGAAAGGGATTACAATAAATTCTCAATAGAGCCGGCTTATTTTTCACAGGGCGATAGTAATTACAGGGATACCAACCAGAACCGCAGAAACGATGTATTCTTTAATCCGGACATAAAGGATTTCAATATACTGTATTTTTATAACTTGATACAGGCGGATGGCTATAATCCATTGATTTTAAAAGGCGTAAAGTTCAAATTGAAAGAAGCGGATTCAATAAAAAAAGCCCTCAAGGGCAATATCCAGGAATCTGATTTCGAAAAATTAAGGACTGTTTTATCAGCCGAATTTACGCCGGGTAAGTTATTCATGGAAATAGAAAAACTGGGCATAAAATTAAAAATATCCTGGTACGCTCTTCTGGACATTTTGTCAAAGAACTGCGTTACTATTTATGACGCAGAGCACGGAGAAGGGTACTGGGTAGACCACTGGACGTATAATCTGGATCTGGTTGAAAGTTTCCTGGGCGTATTTCCGGACAAGTTAAAGGAAATCCTTTTAGATAAAAAAGAATTTACTTTTTATGATAATATGTTCTGCGTGAAACCCCGCTCAGCAAGGTATTTATTAAAAAGTGAAGGCGTTATAAGGCAATATCATTCATTGGAGCATGACGCTAAAAAAACTCATCTGATAAAACAGCGCGCCTGCGATTCTCATTTGATGCGGACAAATAACGGAAAAGGCAATATTTATAAAACCACGCTTTTAGTAAAAATGCTTTGCATCACAGCCAATAAGATTTCTTCGCTTGACCCGTTCGGCATCGGCATTGAAATGGAGGCTGATAAGCCGGGCTGGTGCGATTCGATGAATGGCCTGCCGGGTCTTTTCGGATCGTCTACGCCTGAAGTTTTTGAATTAAAACGCCAGGTTGTATTTACGCTTAATTCTCTGAATAAGCTTGGCCCTAACGGCAATTATAATGTCAATCTTCCGGAAGAATTGCATGATTTTATAAAAAATCTGGAAACCACCATAAAAGAAAAGGGAAATGATTTTTATTATTGGGACAAAGCCAATTCTTTCAAAGAAGAATACAGGCAGAAAGTTAAATTTGGTTTTACGGGCATAGAGAGGAATTTGAGCGCCAAAGATTTAAAAGAAACAATGAATAGTTTTCTTATAAAGATAGACAGCGCGGTTAAAAAGGCGTATGACCCTGTAAAAAAGGCGTATACCACCTATTTTATAAATGAGGTTGTAAAATATGAACTATTAGGCAAGCTGGACCCGATAAAAGGGCTGCCTTTAGTAAAGCCGACAGCGTTTAAAAATATCAGGCTGCCTTTATTCCTGGAAGGGCCTGTGAGGGCATTGAAGATAGAACCTGATAAGGAAAAAGCAAAGGTTTTATACGCGTCTCTTAAGAAAACGAAAATATATGACGCAAAATTAAAGATGTATAGGATTAACGAACCTCTGGAGGGCGTGTCCAAAGAAGTGGGCCGCTCCAGCATATTTACCCCGGGCTGGCTGGAGAATGAATCCGTATGGCTTCACATGGAATATAAATATCTTCTGGAAATATTGAAAAAAGGCCTTTATGAAGAATTTTTCGCGGAGTTTAAGAATACCCTGGTCCCGTTCCAGAGGCCGGAGAGATATAAAAGAAGCATCTTTGAAAATTCTTCTTTTATAGTTTCCAGCGCTTTTCCAGACGCGAAGATGCATGGCAGGGGTTTTGTGGCGCGCCTGAGCGGCTCAACAGCGGAAATGCTGAATGTATGGTTATTGATGAGCGCGGGCAAAGAACCGTTTTTTGTAAATGAAAAAGGCGGGCTGAGCCTGAAATTCAGCCCTATGCTGCCTTCCTGGCTTTTTACGAAAAATCCCGGCAGAGGTTTTCCGGAGAATACGTACGCTTTTAAATTTTTAGGTAAAACCCTCGTAGTTTACCACAATCCTAAAATGAAAGACACGGTTGGAAAAAATTCCGTAAAGGTAAATTCTATTGTATTAGAATATAATGACGGAAGGAAAATTGACATCCAAAAAGATATAATAGGCCAGCCTTATTCCTTAGACGTAAGAAACAGAAAAGTAAGAAGAATAGATATAAATTTAATTTAATATGGTAACATTATATATTACAGCTGCTACTATAGGTTTTTTACACACTGTTTTCGGACCTGATCATTATATCCCGTTTATAGTGATGGCAAAGGCAAGAAAATGGTCCATGGCGAAGACCGCCATATTGACGTTTTTGTGCGGCATAGGCCATATCATGAGCTCTGTCCTTATTGGTTTTGTAGGAATTTTTTTCGGAATAGAGGTAATGAAATTAAAGGCGCTTGAATCGTTCAGGGGGAATATAGCAGGTTGGTTATTAATAATATTCGGGGTTACTTATTTTGTCTGGGGCATTCATAGCGCGTTAAAAAATAAGCCCCACAAGCACATACATAGCCACATGGATGACGCAGATCATGAGCACGCGCATTCCCACAAACACGAGCACGCTCATGTTCATGATGAAGATAGGAAGGCCAACATAACTCCATGGGTACTGTTTACAATATTTGTTTTCGGGCCATGCGAGCCTCTGATACCTATCCTTATGTACCCGGCAGCAAAAAATAACCTTTTAGGGGTATTGTGGGTAACAATAATATTCGGCGCGACTACCATCATTACCATGTTTAGCATAGTAATGATTTCATTCTTCGGGATTAAGCTGATTCCTTTGGGGAAAATTGAGCGCTACACTCATGCTTTGGCAGGCGGCACAATACTGCTTTGCGGATTGGCGATACAGTTTTTAGGATTGTAGTTTTAATAACCCAGATTTTTCAGGGCAAAAGAGTCTTTTCTCCAGTTTTCGTACACCTTGACCCATAGATCCAGGAAGACCTTTTTCTGCAGGAAAGTTTCTATGTCTTTTCTTGAAACCTCGCCTATTTTCTTGAGCATCCTGCCGTCCTTGCCTATGATGATGCCTTTCTGGCTGGTTTTTTCGCAATAGATGTTAGCTCTTATGTAGATGATGTCTTTATTTTCCCTGTCTTTTTTTTCTTTCATCTCTTCAACGGTCACAGCTATGGAATGAGGTACCTCCTGATAAGTTATTTCCAGTGTTTTTTCCCTGATGATTTCCTGCACCATAAACCGCTCATTTTTATCAGTCAGCTGGTCTTCCGGGAAAAGCGGAAAACCTTCAGGCAGGTATTCCAGTATTTTTTTAAACACAATATCTGTGCCGTCTTTTTTTAAAGCTGATATAGGTATTATTTCTTTGAAATTAAATTTGTGGGCTTTTTCAATGATAGGCAGGATATGCCGCCTATCAATGCCATCTATTTTATTTATGATGAGGATATTTAATTTTACCGGCATGAGATTGAATATTTCTATATCCTCTTTTGTTATTCCGTTGCGCGCGTCTATAAGTACAAGATTTAAGTCTGTTTCCGTGAGAGAGGCTTGAGCCTTGCGCACCATCAGTTTTCCGAGAAGGTTCTTCGGCCTGTGCATGCCCGGGGTATCTACGAATACTACCTGAAAATCCTTATCTGATATTATGCCCTGGATATTATCGCGCGTGGTCTCGGGTTTTTCAGATACGATGCAGACCTTTTCCTTAACGAGCACGTTGAGAAGCGTGGATTTTCCTACGTTCGGCCTTCCGATTATCGCTACTTTTCCGGCTTTGAACATAAAAGCATTATATCACAATTAATTTTAAATAAGTTTACAAAATGAGTATTGCTTGAGTGTAAAGTTGTTGTGTTTGTAAATGATATCTGCTATCTTATATCTGAACTTTAAATAACGATAGGAGAAGAATATGAAACCGTTTTATTTTGCGATACTGGCAGCGTTAGTGTGGGGCATAGCGCCTATACTGGAAAAGACAGGACTTAAGAATATAGAGCCTTTGTCAGGCGTATTGGTGCGCTCAGCAGGAGTTATCCTAGGTGCTATTATCATGAGCCTTTGCAATATTAATATATTCAAATCAGCGCTAAAGGCTGAACCGAGGACCATTTTATTTTTATTCATGGGCGGCATGCTTGCAAGTATACTTGGACAGATATTTTTCTATAATGCCCTGAAACACGGCGAGGTTTCAAAGATGGTGCCTATTGCAGCGGCATACCCATTAATTTCTTTTTTGCTTGGTTTTATTTTTTTCGGGGAGGGTTTTACTATCAGTAAGGGGTTCGGTCTTTTGTTTGTATTCCTGGGCGTTTTTCTTTTGAGATAGATAAAGGCCTGATTTGTCAAAGACTGTTTCAAGCTTGCCTGTTTTTTTATCCAGTTTCTGCATCTTTACAATTTTATTGTCCATATATTTGTTTATCTGATCTAAGTTTCCGTCGTAATCAAAATCTATTTCTAATTTTACGCGCTGGCCGTACTGGTAATATGAATACATGTCAGGCCTGCCGTCAAAGTTCAGATCAATCACTGTCCGTCTCTGGCCTTTTTTTCCATAGGATATCCAGAGGTCAGGCCTGCCGTCATAGTTTCTGTCGCTCTCTATCTTAACAGGCCTTTTGTTATCGTCATAATATATCCACATGTCAGGCTTGCCGTCATTATTCTTGTCTTCTTTTTTTATTTCTTCAGCAAAGCATAAAGAGGCGCTGAGGCCGAACAAAATAATTATATGGGAAATGATTATTTTATGCATATTTGCGTATTTCTCCTAGTTGTGCTAATATTATATATAATCTATGCTTAAGATACAAGGGTAAATATCACTATGAAACATATCAGAATAGCAATAGGCCAGATAAATACTACAGTAGGCGACCTTGAGGGTAATTCTAATAAGATATTATCCTGCATGAAAGAGGCAGCTTCCAAAGATATTGATTTGGTTGTATTTCCGGAACTCAGTATAACAGGCTATCCGCCCGAAGATTTGCTTTTAAAGCCGCATTTCATAAAAGAGAATTTCAAATGCCTGAAAAATATATCTCAAAAAACAGGCGATACGATCGCGATAGTGGGATTTGTGGATGAGAAAGATGGGGATATATACAATAGCGCGGCAGTGATATGCAATAAAAAAATAATCTGCGTGTACCACAAAATGCATCTGCCGAATTACGGCATTTTTGACGAAAAAAGATACTTTAAGCCTGGTTTGAGAAATGCGCTGGTGAAGACAAAGGATTTTTCTTTTGGATTAAATATATGCGAAGACATTTGGACGCAGCAAAGCCGGATAGAAGAGAGGGCTTTTTCAAAGGCGCAATTTTTAGTTAATATTTCCGCGTCGCCTTATCATATTAATAAGATCAGAGAACGGGAGAAGGTAATAGGGGCCAAGGCAAAAAGATTCGGAATCCCTATAGTTTACTGTAATCTCGTTGGCGGGCAGGATGAACTGGTGTTTGACGGCAGGAGCGCTTTATTCGGAAAAGACGGTTTGGTTATTGCGCAGGCAAAGGCATTTGATGAGGATTTATTGATATTTGACCTGGATTTATCGAAAAAGCAGAAGAAAACGCATTCAAAAACTAAACCAATCTCCGAGTATGAAGAGATATATTCCGCGCTCACGCTGGGTTTAAAGGATTATGTGCGCAAAAATAATTTTAATAAGGTTGCTTTAGGCCTTAGCGGAGGAATAGATTCAGCGCTTGTGGCATGTATTGCAGCAGATGCACTTGGCAGAGGGAATGTCCTGGCAATCAGCATGCCGTCCAGATATTCTTCAATCGAAACGCAGAAAGATGCGGGAATAATAGCAGGTAACCTGGGAATAAAATTCCATAAAATATCAATAGATAATATATTCGGCTCTTACCTAAAGACATTGAGCCTGCATTTTAAAGGCTCAAGCCCTAACATAGCGGAAGAAAATATTCAGGCCAGGATACGAGGCAATATACTAATGGCCTTTTCGAATAAGTTCGGGTACCTGGTGCTTAATACCGGTAATAAAAGCGAAACCAGCGCGGGTTATTGCACTTTGTACGGAGATATGGCAGGCGGCTTCAGCGTGATAAAAGACGCGCCTAAGAAGCTTGTTTACGAACTGGCGGAATATAGAAATAAAAGAGAAGGCAATGACATCATTCCCAAGAGTGTTTTCAAAAGAGCTCCTACCGCTGAATTAAGGCCTAATCAGAAAGACCAGGATACTTTGCCGCCTTATGATTTTTTAGACAGGGTTATAGACCTTTATGTCGAAAAAAACAAAGGTTTTGACGAAATAGTAAAAAGGGTAGGCCATAAAGACATTGTGAAAAAGACATTGAACATGATAGACCGCAGTGAATATAAGAGGCGCCAGGCACCGCCGGGCGTAAAGATTACGCCTATGGCATTTGGAAAAGATAGGCGTATGCCTATAACAAATAAATTTACGCCGCATTGATACGTTCGACTAGGCATTCATGGCGAACAAAAGGCCGCCGCTCAGTATCACCCTGAGCTTGTCGAAGGGTGATTTTTGATATATACTAAATATTGCAAAAATGGTATAATTTGTGCTTATAGAAACCAGTCGGGTATTTCCGGATGCGAGATATGGAAAAATTAACCAGCGATGAAATATTTATAGAAGTAGTCGGGAGAGTGAACAGGCTTCTCATAATACTCGGCATGTTTTTCTTCCTGTATTTTTTGCTCAATACCAAGGTTAATATATTTCTGCTTTTACTCGCGTTTCTGAACCTGGCGTTCAGCCTGCTTTCTTATAGACACTTGATTATAACCACCAGGCTTGCCGCTGAACTCGAGCGCGCAAAGATAGCCCTCGAAGACGTATCTAGAGAAACCCGTGAAATGCATCAAGGTTAAATGTTTCGAAGAATCCTCATATTCATATTTGTTATATCTTCAAGCTTAAGCGCGAATCTTCTCGCAAAAGAAGCTATTCATATCACGGCGAATTCCGTTGTGCTTATGAACGGATGGAATAAAAAGGTCCTGTATTCAAAAAACCCGCATATCAAACTCGCCCCGGCCTCTACCGCAAAGATAATGACCGCTCTCGTAGTTCTGAAAAAATCCAGCCTTGATAAAAAGGTGATTGTTTCAAGGTGCGCTACGTGCATGCCTCCAAGCAAGGTAGATATTAAAAAAGGAGAGGTGTACTCTACTGAGGATATGCTTAAAGCGCTTTTATTAAATTCAGGAAATGACGCTAGCGTGGCGCTGGCTGAAAGCGTGGCAGGTACGGAAAAAGATTTCGTCAGCATTATGAATGATATGGCGAGGAGGCTTGGCTGCCGCAATACGAATTTTAAAACTTCAAATGGATTGCCCGCAAAAGGCCAGTATTCTACCGCTTATGACATGGCTTTGATAGTACGCGAGGCTACAAAAGATAAAAGACTTCTAGATATCCTAGGCATAAAAGAAACAGAGATAACGGAATTAAACACAGGGAGGCGTATAAAATTAAGGAACCATAATAAAAGCTTATGGAAAAAGACTTCTTATTTGATTTTAGGAAAGACAGGGTATACTATAAGGGCCAAGCAGTGTTTTGCAGGTTATATTAGTTATGATAAAAGGCATAATCTGATAGTGGTCATGTTGAAAGGAAAAAAATTATGGCCTGATCTGAAGGAACTGGCAGAAAAAGGCAGAAAATTATTTTAACAGGGATAAATTTATGCTCAAAAGGTTTTTATTTTTCGCGATAGTTTTAAACATACTGTGCTCCGGCGTTACTTACGCCGCGCCTTGTTACGGAACCTACATGCCTAAGGAAAAGAGATTGATACTGGGGCTCCAGGGAGATTTTCTCATGGATAGAAACCTGAAGGATGATCAGGGAGGAACGAGCGATAATAGGTATTTTTTAACAGTTTCTTACGGCGTATTTAACTGGATATGTTTTGACGGTAAGATAGGTGTGGGGGACGTGGCGTGGCATAATTCCAACCCGGGAAATTTAAATTATAATACGAGTTTTGCGGGAGGGTATGGTTTCAGGATAAAAGGGTATGAAAATAAAGATCTTGGCATAAAGACTGTAGCGGGTTTCCAGCACATAAGCGTTCACCCGCGCTCTACATGCCCGGCAAGCGATAAACACAGGGTTATAATAGACGACTGGCAGGGTTCGGTATTGGTATCAAAAGACATAGGGAATCTCGTGCCTTATCTCGGCGCAAGATACGGAACAGTGGATTTTATAAAATGGGTGAATGACCACGACAGGCGTCGCATTAAATCAGAAAAAATGTTTGGGGTTGTAATCGGCGCGGATTATATTATTGCGAAAGATACAAGGTTAAATGTAGAAGGCATGTTCGCGGACGGGGAAGAGCTGGCCATTGGAATCAGCAGAGATTTTTAATAATTCAATACAGTAGCAAACGCGTTTTTGAGGTAATATATTTTTGGATTTTTGAAGTTTTTTCTTATATATTTTTTAGCTTCATCGAGGCCTTCGAAAAATAAAAACGGAAGGCC
This sequence comes from Candidatus Omnitrophota bacterium, assembly GCA_026387235.1. Lineage (GTDB taxonomy): Bacteria > Omnitrophota > Gorgyraeia > Gorgyraeales > Gorgyraeaceae > UBA10183. The sequence goes on along the minus strand of JAPLMD010000024.1, from coordinate 4,130 downwards.
TTTATTTCTATAAAAACGGGCATTCCCGGATATAAACCCTAAATTTGCTTTTTTCAGGGCTTTTGCCACCATGTAGGCGCGATGTTCTCCTGCCAGGCATCCGCCCTTTTTGATCTCGCTTATCAGTTTATCCGGATGCCTCATTTCCAGCATCTTTTTCATAAAACGTTTTTCGCCAAGGCCTTTTCCAAAACCTTCTTCTAGGCCCGCGTTTACAAGTATAAGAGATGTATTTTTTATGACAGGGCTTCTGGCGTTAGCCACATAATTAAACGGCCGCGATGCCTGGTATATATTTATACCTTTTGAAGATGGGATATCGCATATGATTACGTCAAAATACCGGTTTATTTTCTTCTCGAAAACTTTTCTTGAATAGCCGATTGCTTTTCTGAAACACGGCCCGGGTTTTCCTTCAAATACCTTCACCATTTTTCCGTTTTCATCATTTATTATATTCACGGAATATTTGACCGGGAGGATGGAAGCTGTTTCCTGTATAAAATCCTGGAAAGGGTTATTTTTTACAGAACATATCCTTGTGCCCGGATGATCCAGGAATTTTGGATGGTGCGTTGCGTTTATTGTTTTTTCCCCGGCCAGGCCTATCGAGAGGACCTTTACGCCGCCGCTATATCCTGCGTAAAGATGCGGCTCTACCACCCCGACGGTTATTATGGAATCAGCGTTTTTTAATTTTTTATCCAGATATACGGGGATATTTCTTTTTGACCTTGCGGCGTAGAAAACATTTTTATAATTATGAGAAGATATTTTTACTTTGTCCGCGATGCTGCCGAGATTATATCCTATCTCTTTTTTGGTAGGCTGCCTGTGCAACCCGGTCCCGATGAGTATTTCCATGTCTTTATACCGGACGCCTTTTTCTGCCAGTTTATTCAAAAGGCCGGGCAGTATCTTTTTTAAATGGGCTTCGCGCGTAAAATCAGGGACAGCGATTATAGTTTTCATCTTAGGAGTTCCTTCGGAAATATATTATCAAGACCTAATATGCAGGACGGGTCCAGCGATTTTTTAAGAAGCGCCATCTGTTTTAAATTATCCTTTCCGTACATTATTTCGAGAAAGTGATGTTTTAGTTTTCCTATGCCATGCTCCGCGGAAACCGTGCCACCCATGCCGACTGCCTTTCTAGCGAATTCCATGTATACCTGTTGGCTTTTTTTAAATTCTTCCTCTGTCCTGGGAAGCATGTTTACGTGCATGTGGCTTTCGCCTATGTGGCCGAATATCAAGTAAGCTATCCCGGAAGACGCAAGTTTTTCCTTGTAGAATTTCAGCATTTCCCTGAATCCAGCATCAGGTACGGCTATGTCTGTTCCTACTTTCGGCATTTTATTTTTTTTCACAATCTCGTTTACTGCATCGGGAAGGGCGTGCCTTAATTCCTTTAACTTCGCCCTCTCTTTGTCAGAGTCCGCAAAATATGAATCTTCCGTCAGGGCCTTGTGTTTTTCAAGAAGCCTCGTCCATGAATCTATAAGCTGAGGCTCGGATTCTTTTTTGTAGTCCTGCTCAAAATATATCAGGCCCTTTGCGGATTTCGGTATGTTAGGGTATTTTGTCCTGAGAAGGGAGAGGGAATTTTCGTCCATGTATTCCAGGGACATTGCATTATAGGTTTTAGCGTCCCTTACGAAGCTGATCGCGTCGTCTTCGGAAGAGAAAAAACTGAAAAAACCCATTACGCCTTCGGGCCTTTTACTCAGCGCTATATCGGTCTCAAGTATGAAACCCAGCGTCCCTTCATGGCCTATGAATAAATCCAGAAGGTCCATGCGGTCTTTGACATAATAACCTGCGGCTGTTTTTATTTCAGGCATTGAATAATCCGGGATTTTAATTTTTATTTCTTTATTTTTTAATTTAAGAGAGAATGGCCGGCCCCTGCTTATAAAATAATCTCCGCGTTTTATATCAATAATATCTCCTGTAGAAAGAAGAACCTTGAGTCTTTTTACGTAATTGCGCGTTGAGCCGTATTTAAAACCTTTTGCGCCTGAGGCGTTTGTGGATATGGTGCCTCCGATAAAAGCGTTTGGTTCCGTAGGGTCAGGAAGATATGTGAGGCCTTTTTTTGAAAGCTCATTTTCAAGATCAGAAAGCCTTACTCCGGGTTGGAGAGTTGCAGTTGAGGATTGCTCGTTTATTTCTATTATTTTATTAAAGCGTTCCGTGGCAATTACCCACCCGCCGAAAGGTATCCTTGCGCCGGTAACGCCTGTGCCGCCTCCTGATATTGTAACCGGGACTTTTTTAGCGCTTGCTTCAAGCAGGCAATCCCTGGCTTCTTTTTCATTGTCAGGCAATATGACCTTATCTGCATAGCCTCCCAGAAGGCCTGAATAGTCTTCAAAATATCCCTTGATAATATCAGCGTCTGTCTTTATAATCATAGGTATAATTTAACATATAGGCTGAATAAAGTAAACAATAGGATGCTTTGCCTAGACTAGCGAGTTTCAAGGACGCGAAATTTTCCCAGCGAGAAAATTTCGCTCCGTTTTCTCCCTCGCTCGTTTCTCTGCTCCGGTAGGCTTTGAGAAAAGCCTTTTTTCTTCGAGCGGGCATGGTGTCTGCCACAGGAACTGTGGCAGACGAGCGAGAAGAAAAACGGAGCGAAGGCCGACCCGCTGGGGCGGCCAAGCGTCTTTTCGAAAGCCTACCGGAGCAGAGAAACACCGTGCCAGCTCGGGACAAAAAGGCCTTTCAACTCGCATAGTCTAGGCAAAGCATATTCAAATATGGACAATATTTTAAGTATATTAATAGGACTTGCGTCGGGGATATCTTCAGGATTTTTCGGCATAGGAGGGGCTATAATATTAATCCCTGCCCTTGTTTATATTTTTAAATTTTCTCAGCATCTTGCCCAGGGCACTGCTCTTGCCGCGCTTCTTTTACCAGTAGGAATTCTGGCTGTGATAAAATATTACAAGGCAGGAAACGTAAATGTAAGAGCAGCTTTATTTATAGCCCTTGGATTTATCGTAGGTGGTTTTATAGGCGCGGCTTTTGTGCAGGCAGTTCCAAGCCCGATTCTTAAAAAGGTATTCGCCGTAATATTATTGGGTATTTCCGTATATATGTTTTTTGGCAAATGACAAATATCAAAGAAATAATAAGGATTCTAAAAAAAGAATACCCTGATGCGAAGATAGCGCTTAGATTTAAAAATACCTGGCAGCTTTTGGTTGCCACCATTCTTTCTGCGCAGTGCACGGACGTGAGGGTGAACAAGGTAACGCCGGTTTTATTTAAAAAATATAAAAATATTTCTGATTTTGCAGAAGCTGACCCTGAGGAATTTGAAAAGGCAATACATTCAACGGGCTTTTACAGGAATAAGGCAAAAAGCATCATAGGCTCGGCGAATAAGATTTTAAGCGGATTTAACGCTAGGGTGCCGGATACCATGGAGGAGCTGACAGGCCTTCCGGGCGTAGGCAGAAAAACAGCCAATGTTATCCTGTCTTCCGGATTCGGGAAAATAGCCGGCATAGTGGTTGATACGCACGTTATAAGGTTATCATGCCGTTTGGGCCTTACAAAAAATACTGAGCCGGATAAGATAGAAAATGATTTAATGAAAGTAGTTCCAAAGACAGAATGGGCTGTATTTTCTCATTTATTGATTTTGCACGGAAGAAAGATTTGTAATGCCAGAAAACCATTGTGCGGCGAATGTAAGTTAAATAAATTGTGCCCGTCGGCTTTTAAAGGAAAAAAATCTCTTTTTTCTTAATTTCCCGGCTATAATTATTCTACAAGTTAATTAAGGAAGAGGAAAAATGAAAGACTTGGAAAAACAAAAACTCTGCATAAAAATCTTGCAAGAATTAATTCTTCTCAGAGGGGTGCTTTGCACCACGCAAAAACTTTATATCGCTTGCTCCACTGCTATTTTTAATGCTTGGGACGAAGGGTTGGGCACCTTTATTGATAATAAATTTTTTGCTCCTGTTCTTTCCAAACATGCCCTGCTTTTTAAAAATAATTCTTCTACTTTTGCTTCTCTTCCTCTAAAAATTAAAAGCTCTATTCTTATTACCCTTTTTTCTTCGGAGTTAATGACGGGAACCATAGAGAGTTCCAATGCCACGCCTAGT
>JAPLMD010000015.1 GCA_026387235.1 Candidatus Omnitrophota bacterium | reverse complement strand
AGTCCTCAATACGTGGGGGATGGTTAGGGTTTTTTTTGTGAAGTCACTCAACTCCTTCCGAGTTCGGAACTTGCCTATTATCATAATGTCCGAGTCGCCCGTTACGTTGTAGACGCCTGTCGCCTGCTTGAACTTGGCAATCGCCTCGCCTACTTCTATCATCTGCCACCTGCGCCTGCGCTCTTCTTCTTTCAAATCTCCAGACAGAAGCATTACATTTATTCCAAGATCCTTTACTAGTATTTTGATATTTCTATAGTGCTGCTCTGCGAGTATTTCCGTAGGAACCATCAAAGCGCCCTGGTATCTATTTTGGACAGTCAAGATAAGCGCGTATAAAGCCACTATTGTTTTTCCACTGCCAACATCTCCCTGCAAAAGCCTATTCATCGGCTTCTGGCTTTTCATATCATCTTCTATTTCTTTTATCACCCTTGACTGGCTTCTTGTTAACTGGAATGCTAGGTTATTTTTAAATTTACCTATCAGGTCGCCCTCCAGGTTATGGCTGTAACCGGTTAAATCTATCTTAATACTGGCTCTCTTTAATGCAATGCCTGTCAATAATATTAAAAATTCGTCAAATATGATTCTCTCCCTGGCTTTTTTCAAAACCAGGTCGCTCACTGGAAAATGGATATTTCTCACAGCTTCTTTAAGCATCATCAGATTATTTCTTTTGCGCATCTCAAACGGCAATATCTCGTTAATCTCGTCCGCATAATTATCAACTGTAAATTTCATAATGTTCCTGAACCAGCGCTGATTCATATTTTCGGTAAGCGGGTATATAGGCGTTATCTTGCCTATGTGCGTAAAATCTTCTTTTGTCCCGGTCAATATCTCGTATTCGGGATTATTTATCTGCAGGTAATTGTATCTTTCCACTTTTCCGTATAAAATTAATTCTTGGCCTATTTTAAATTTGCCCTTCATGTATGGCTGATTAAACCAGGTGGCATGGATAACTCCGGCTGAATCTCCGACAGCTACTTGAAATATATTCATGCCTTTTTTCGACGTGCGGTCTCCGAAAGTAAGCACTTTCGCTTTTATTGTTTCAAGGTTTCCAGGCCTTATCTCAGCTATCTTCTTTATCCTGCTTCTATCCTCATGCCTGCGCGGAAAACAATAAAGAAGGTCATGGACTGTCTCTATGCCAAGACGGCTCAATATGCTTAACCTGGAAGGCCCAACGCCTTTAATAAATCTAGCGGAGATATTTAAATCTTTCATAGCTCCTTTAAATTATCAGTCCATTCCGGTACGCGTTTGCGTTTTATCGTGCTCATAACCTGTCTGAAGCCGTTTTTGAGGCCTGCTTTTTCAGCTAACCTGATCGCTTCCATGTATTCTCTGACATTTATCCTGCGGTCTATCTCTGGAAATTTATTGGCTAAATGGCATGGATAATACTGCGCCATTATATTAACATATGTGTCTGGCGATAATTCATTAGCGATAAATTCAAATATCTTCTGGCTGCCTGCTAAATTCTCAGGCAACACAAGATGCCTTATTAAAATCCCTTTCTTAGCAATGCCTCTCTCTATTTTTAAATCACCTGCCTGCCTGTACATTTCTCTTACTGCGATTTTATTAATCTCAAAATAATCCGGGGCATTTGAATATTTTTTAGCTGACATATTATCAGAATATTTCATATCAGGCATATATATATCTATTATCCCGTCTAAAATACCCAGGGCTTCCATTGATTCATACCCGCCGCAATTATAAACTAGCGGCGCCTTCAAACCTTTCTCTCTTGCAATAAATACCGCTTCTAAAACCTGCGGCATATAATGAGTAAGCGTAACAAAATTTATGTTATGACAGCCTTCTGCCTCTAGTTTTAACATCATCCCGGCTAATTCTTCTACGCTGACTTCTTTTCCCGAGCCTAACTGGCTTATAGGATGATTCTGGCAGAATACGCACCTTAGGCTGCAATGTGTAAAAAATATCGTGCCTGAGCCGTTATGCCCTGATATAGGCGGCTCTTCCCCGAAATGGGCGTGAAAACTGGAAACCATTGGTAGAAGCCCTGCTTTACAGAAACCAATCTGGCCTTTCAGCCTGTTTACCCCGCACCTCCTGGGGCAAAGTTCACATTTTTCCATTAATTTATAAGCTTTTTTTATTTTATTGTTCATCTAAAATTGTAATACTTTCAATGATAGGTAACAGTCATCGTCTTGTCTCCAGGCTGGGGCCGTTTGGCGCAGAGATGGTTTCGCCGCGCGCTACGGTTTACGGCTCATTTTTTATACTGAAGGTAGTCTTGACAGTATAAAAAACTTCGCCGTAATTCCTTGCGCGCTTATATACAAAAAAAGCAGCTATGCCGAAACCTCTCAAATGCGCCTCAGACCCCAGCCTGGAGACAAGACACCGTGTTCATCTAAAATTTCCTTGCTTATCTAATAACATTATGTTATCATTTTAACCTAAATCATTGCACAAATAAAGGAGATTTATTATGTCAAAGGTGTGTGAAATATGCGGTAAAAAACCAGCTGCTGGAAGGACTATTGCCCGCAGGGGCCTTGCAAAATCAAAAGGCGGCGTAGGGCTAAAGATAACCGGAGTAAATCGAAGAAGATTTATACCAAATCTGCAGGTTGTTAAGATTATTTTAAAAGGCACTGTAAAAAGAATAAAGATATGCACGTCCTGCCTTAAAGCCGGTAAGGTTAAGAAGGCTTAATATCTTCTATCTTCAACTGAATAGTATTTACCCCCTGCCAGTTATTAATTGAAACAGTGTAAGCCATATCAAAGCTAGGATAATTTCTTAACGCAAGCTCTATATCGCCGTCCTTAGCCATTCCAAATCCTATTGCCTCGAAACTTTTATTGCCGTCTGTAACTTGGAATTTAATGTGTTCGCCTTTCAATACCTTTACAGGCCGTGATAATCTCAGACCTCTGGAACAAAATACCGGCTCAGAGTTTCCCTCTCCAAAAGGCTCCAACCTGGCTATGTCCTCTGCTGTTTTATAATCAAGCGAGTTTAGCTCTATATCCATATCAATAGCAAGTGACTGGATCAAATCCTCTGTTGTCATAGTATTGCTTGCTAATTCATTGATTAATTTTATAAATCCCGGCAGATTTTCCTCAAGTATAGTCAGGCCGCACGCATATTGATGCCCGCCGTATTCTTTCAAAAACCCCTCGCAATTACTAAGCGCCTCAAATAAATGGAAATTTTCAATAGACCTTCCGGAACCTCTCCCTATTCCGTCTTTTGTTGAAATAAGAATCGCCGGACGGTTAAATCTATCCGATATCCTGGAAGCTACAATCCCCATCACCCCTGCGTGCCAGTCCTTATTATGCAGCACTATAACTTTATGATCCTTAAAATTTATATCTCTCTCTATTTTTGATACAGCCTCTTTTAACGTGCTCTTTTCAATCCTTTGTCTTTCTTGGTTCGCCTCATTTAATTTTTTCGCAAGCTCTTTGGCTATTTTATCATTATCCGTCAATAAAAGTTCGACCGCAGTGCCTGCGGAGCCAAGCCTTCCGGCTGCATTTATCCTGGGCCCCAAAATAAATCCTATCTCAAAAGCCCCTATCTTATCTTTCTTGATACCGCTTACTTCAATAAGAGCTCCTATCCCTTTATTAGAGTTATTGTTTTTTAATAATTTCAAACCCTCTTTAACAAGTATCCTATTTTCTCCTAAAATAGGAGCTACATCAGAAATCGTGCCGAGCGCGACAAGATCCAGATGTTTCCAAAAACTGCTGTTATGCAATTCAAAACTTAATGCCTCGCATAATTTAAATGCTATGCTCACCCCGGAAAGATTCTTATCGGGATACGCGCATCCTTTTTGATGAGGATTTATTGTAGCGCAGGCATCGGGCAATATATTAGGAGGCTCATGATGATCTGTCACTATAACATCTATGCCTTGTTTATTTAATGCGTCCACTTCTTCATGGCTTGATATGCCGCAGTCAACCGTAATAACAAGATCTGCCTTTATCCTTGCAGCCTCTTCCACTCCGTTCGCGCCCAATCCGTAACCCTCGGTAAGCCTGTCAGGTATAAAGTAAACGGGTTCCAGGCCGAATTCCTGTAAAGTAAAAAACAAAAGCGCGGTAGCGGTCACTCCATCCGCGTCATAGTCGCCGTGAATCAATACCTTCTCTTTTTTAGCCAGGGCCTTTTTTATGCGGGAAACAGCCTCGGGCATGCCTTTCATTAAAAACGGGTTATAAAGTTCGGATGGATTAGTGTTCAGAAATGATTTTATTTTATCGATGTCGCGCATGCCCCGATTTATAAGCAACTGGGACATTATAGGAGAAATTGACAAGCTATCGCTCAAATATTTCTGCAGATCAGCATCAGGCAGATAAACATTCCATCTTTTCATGATAATTGTAGGTAACAGGCATGCCTGTTACCTACTTGTATTCGGAAGGCTCTATATGCACAATTACATCTGTAATTCCGGGTATCTTTTCTTTTAAGGTATTGCTTATCCTGTGACTAAGTTCGTGCGTGGCGTCAACGTGCATATCCGTATTAACTGCTACGTGAAGGTCAACATGAACGTCATCCTGCCTTCCTCTTGTCCGTATCTTATGTATGGATTTTACTCCAGATACCCCGCTCACCACTTTCGCTATCTTTGCTTTTTCAACAGCTTCTCCGTCGCACAATACATCAGAACTTTTTTTCAATATATCAAATCCGGCTTTAGCTATGAATACGCCTATAACCAGCGCCACCAGCGTATCTATAATAGGAAAACCCAGTTTTGCCGAGATAAGCGTCACGATGACCGCGCTCGAGACAAACATGTCGCTTTTCGTATGTATTGAATCACAAACCAGCACGTCGCTTGATAACTCTCTCCCTTTTTTATATTCATATTTCATTACTACCACGTTTATCAGAAATCCTATAATCATCAAGCCAAAACTGAAAATACTTACATCCGGAACTACGGGATTAAATAATCTTAAAAATGAGTCCTTGATGATATCAAAACTTGCCAGAAACAGCATGACCGAGATACCGAGCGTGGCGATAGTCTCATATTTCTTATGGCCGTATGGATGGTCTTCGTCAACCGGCTTGGAAGCAGCCCATATGCCTACAAGCCCTATAATATTCGAAGCGCCGTCCGCAAAAGAATGCACTCCGTCCGCGGTCATGGCAGCGGACTTTGTAACAAGCCCATATATGAGCTTACTGAATGCCACAAGCCAGTTAAAAAAAAGAATGACTATTAATATTCGCCTGATTTCCTTAAATTTATCCATAATACTTTATTTCGTCTGCCTGTTTTGCCAGGATATTATAAGAGGCGAAGCAATGTACACAGTCGAATAAACTCCTGATATCATGCCTGCCAGAAGCACGAACGAAAACGGCTTCAAAACCTCTCCTCCAAAAAGAAAAATAGAAGTAACCGCCAATAAGGTCATGAAACTCGTAAGTATGGTCCTGGAGAGTGTCTGATTAACACTCATATTCACAATCTCTCTCATGGACGCTTTGCGGTATAGTTTTAAATTTTCCCGTATCCTGTCGTATATTACAATAGTATCGTTTATGGAATAACCTGCTATTGTAAGAAGCGCAGCTATGATATTTAAATCCATTTCTCCGCCTGCCATTGCCAGGGCGCCCATGCCTATAGCCACGTCATGAAAAAGCGCTATTACGCCGGCAGAAGCAAATATCATATTTTTAAACCTTATCCCTACATAAATCAATATACCCCCAAGGCTCCATATTAACGCCATTAACGCATTCTTTTTAAGATGTTTTCCTACGGAAGGTCCTACCTTTTCAACGCGAAGAAGTTCTGAAGGATTATCTTTAAAACTAGCCTTAAACGCTTCCCCTATTTTACCTGCCTCATCAGACGCTGTTTTTACCAGCACTTGATTTTTATTGGCAAACTGCTGTATGGTGGCGTCTTTTATGCCTACGGCATCGATTGATTTTCTGACGTCTTCCGCGCTGACAGGGCTGGTGAAAGAATATTCCTGTATCTGCCCGCCTGTAAAATCAATGCCGTACATCTTATCACCGCGCACCAGATATGTCCCAAGCCCAACCCCAAGCACGATTATCGACAGGGTATAGGCCATCCAGCGCTTGCCTATAAAATCAATATTCGTCTTTGGGAATATCTTCAACATGGGTATCTTTGTAAAATTCTTGTTATTTGAAAGGAGCTCGAAAATAATACGCGTTACAAATATGCCCGTGAACATGCTGGCCATTAAACCTATGCTAAGAGTTACGCCAAAACCTTTTATAGGCCCTGTTCCGAACTGAAATAAAAGAGCTGCCGCAATCAGCGTTGTTATATTTGAGTCTAATATGGCGCTGTATGCCTTGTCATACCCGAAAGATATGACGCTCCTCATGTGCTTACCTGTTGCCATTTCTTCGCGCATGCGCTCATATATAAGAACGTTCGCGTCAACTGCCATACCTACAGTCAGGATCATGCCTGCGATGCCCGGCAGCGTTAAAGTAGTGTGTATCCATCCCAATGTCCCAAGTATTATTACAAAGTTCAGGAGCATTGCAAAACTTGCGATTATCCCAGCGAAGAAATAATAGATTACCATAAATACAAAAACTAAAAGCAGCCCTATGATAGAAGCGCGTATACCGCTATTTATGGAATCTCTGCCCAGGAGAGGCCCTATTGTCCTCTCTTCTTCTATATAAATCGGGGCCGGCAAAGTGCCTGCGCGCAAAACTATGGCCAGGTCGCCTGCTTCTTCCACTGTAAATCTCCCGGTGATACTGGCCCTGCCTGAAGGTATTCTTTCGTTTATCCTCGGCGCTGAATGAACCTTGCCATCCAGGACAATCGCCAGCCTTTTCCCTACGTTTGCCCCTGTTATGTCGGAAAATGCGCTGGCGCCTTTGGCGTTAAATTCGATCGCCACGTAAGGCTCATTGAAACGGGATTGATCAAATTTTACCTCTGCGTTCACAAGAGTATCTCCTGTAAGCAAAGTATCTTTACGCAATAAAACCTTTTCTTTTTCCACATCTTTTAATTCATAACCCTCTGGGATTTCTCCCTGCAAGGCTTTGCCGTACAAATCAGTATCGTCTTCTACAAGCTTAAATTCCAGAAGCGCTGTTTTTCCTATAAGCTCTCTTGCCCTGTCCCTGTCCGTAACACCGGGAAGCTGCACTACTATTTCATCAACCCCCTGCCTGTAAACAGAAAGCTCTTTTACTCCGAATTCATCAACCCTGTTGCGTATGACTTCCAGGGCTTTAAGAGGCGCATCTTCTTTTTCTTCTGCAGGAAGTTTTGAAGTATCCACTTTCAGCAATAGATGCATGCCGCCTTGTAAATCCAGGCCTAGATTTATCTTGTCTTTTAGAGGCAGCATTCCTACCAGCGCAAATATTAAAACGCCGAGGGCTATTGTTATCCTCCATTGCAAGTTTTTAGTCATTTGAACCTCCGCGGCTCTTTTTTATATACCCGATAGCATTTTTATTTATTTCTATCTTTACATTGTCATCTATCTTAAGAGTCAGCGTAGTATCTTTTATGTTCAATATAGTGCCATGTATACCTCCGTTAGTGACAACCTCGTCATTCTTCTTGAGTTCCGAAAGCATCTTTTCGTATTCTTTTTGTTTCTTCTGCTGCGGACGTATCAGCATGAAATAAAATATTACGAATATTAATATTATCGGTAAAAAATTCGCTAACATCGCTGCGCCTGACGCTCCGGTAGTTCCCTGCATACATCCTCCTTGTTTTGTATATCGTAGGGAACGGTCGCGACCGTCCCCTACTAAAATACTTTGTCTTTAAATTCTTTCTTTAATTCTAAAAACCTATCTTCTCTAATTGCCTCCCTTATCCTATCTAATAAGTTTACATAAAAATACACATTATGTAAAGAAGTAAGTCGCAGGCCTAATATTTCTTCTGTATTAAACAGATGCCTTATGTATGAGCGAGAATAGTTTTTACAGACGATACAATTGCAGCTTTCGCTCAAAGGCCTCGTGTCTTTAGAGTATTCTCCGTTCCTTATGATAATCCTGCCTTCATTCGTATACGCCGCCCCATTTCTGGCATTCCTAGTAGGCACAACACAGTCAAACATATCCACGCCCATTTCAATCGCATTAAAAAAATCGTGCGGCATACCAACTCCCATTGTATACCGAGGCTTATTTTCCGGCAAATATTTTATGGCGTTTTCCATCATCTCAAGCATTAGTTCCTTAGGCTCTCCGACGCTCAAACCGCCTACTGAATAGCCGTCAAATCCGATAGAAACCAGCTCTTCTGCCGAGCTTTTCCGCAAATCCGGATACGTGCTGCCCTGGACAATGCCAAATAGCATGGTGCAGGCATGCCTGCCTCCTGCAAATCTCTGGAATTCTTCTTTCGATCTCTTTGCCCATCTATTTGTCAATGCCAGAGATTTTTCTGCTTTATCTTTAGTGCTTGGATAATGCAGGCATTCGTCCAGCGGCATCATTATATCGCTACCAAGTTCATGCTGAAGCGCAATAACTTTCTCGGGCGTTAAAAAATGCCTTGAGCCATCCACGTGAGAATTAAATTCAACCCCCTCTTCTTTAACCTTCATTAATGTTGCCAGGCTAAAAATCTGGAACCCGCCGCTATCTGTAAGTATTGCTTTATCCCACGACATGAATTTATGAAGGCCTCCTGCGTTCTTAATTATATCCATGCCTGGCCTGAGATAAAGATGATATGTATTCCCAAGGATTATGCTGGCTCCGCAGTATTTCACATCCTCGCTTGATAAAGCTTTAACAGTGGCCTGAGTTCCGACAGGCATAAATACAGGCGTTTCTACAATCCCATGCGCTGTCTCAAGCATCCCAACCCTTGCGTTTGTCTTTTTATCTTTACATATTATCTTAAACATATAACCTATGGTCCACCTGTCAGGTGAGCCAGAATTG
>JAPLMD010000063.1 GCA_026387235.1 Candidatus Omnitrophota bacterium | reverse complement strand
AAGGTGCTTGCGCGCCGTATAAGGCCATGCACCTCATAACCTTTGGTTAATAATAATTCAGCTAAATACGAGCCATCCTGTCCGGTGATACCTGTAATCAAAGCTTTTTTCATAAAATATCTCCCTTATTTATTTTTATACCACTCTATTGTCTGGCGTAAGCCTGTTTCAAAATCTGTCTTAGCTTTAAAGCCAAATTCTTTAAAGGCTCGGTTAGTATCCAAGCTTCTGCGCGGCTGACCATCAGGCTTAGAATCATCCCAGATTATTTCACCTTTAAATCCTGTAAGATGAGCGATAAGACGAACCAAGTCCTTTATGGATATCTCAAAACCTGCACCGATATTGACAGGCTCGCTCTTATTGTATTTTTCTGCAGCCATAATAATGGCTTCTGCGCAGTCCTCCACATAAAGAAACTCTCTTGTAGCTTTGCCTGTTCCCCATACTTCTATCTCGTTTTTCTCATCTGCAAGGGCATCAAAGCATTTTTTAATGAGCGCGGGTATAACGTGTGAAGACTCGGGGTTAAAATTATCCCCTGGGCCGTAAAGATTCACAGGAAAAAGGCATATGGAGTTAAACCCATATTGCTGCCTGTATGCCTGAGATTGGACAAGAAGCATCTTTTTTGCCAGGCCATAAGGGGCATTGGTTTCTTCCGGGTAACCATTCCAGAGATCAGTTTCTTTAAAAGGGACCGGGGTGAATTTTGGATATGAGCATATGGTGCCAAGGGTTATGAATTTTTCAATGCCTTTTTGCCTGGCCTGCTCCATCATTTGCACGCCCATCATAAGATTATCGTAAAAAAATGTTCCTGGATTTTTTCTGTTTGCACCTATGCCACCTACCTTGGCAGCCAAATGAATAACCATATCCGGAGAAGCATCTTGATAAAGGCGTTTTATAGCTTCCATTTCCACTAAGTTATAATCCTGGATTTGCGGTATAAATATTTGGCTGCAGCCTTTTTCTCTGAGTTTATTCACTACAAAAGAACCTAGAAAGCCAGCTCCTCCAGTAACTACTACTTTCTTTTCATGCCAGAAATTCATATTATCACCTCATTCTAAAGCGCTATTTTAATAATTACATACACTAAGCCAATAATCCCTATGCATGCCAGGCCGATGTTGCGGATATCTTTAAGGTCGAAAGTATTTTTGACTGTGCCTGCGCCTACATTAACTAAACTTGCTGACAAGGCAAAGAGCATATATGGTAAGATTATATAAAGCCGCGACAGGAAAAATGCCGCGCCTGCAAAGCCTGCTAAAGTTGCCTGTAAGCCATAGCTATAGTTTTTAAGGCGTTCGTTGTTTTTCTGCACAAGTAAAAGCCCTTTAAGGGAACTATAAAACAGGCCTACCCAGAAAAATAGGCCTAAAAGCCCTGCCTCTGCCATAGCTAATACAAAAGAATTATGGGCAGTCATTGGAAAATCCTCTTCAAACATACGATAACCTACTCCAAAAATAGGATTATGCTTGGTTAACTGTATGCCGTAATACCATGCATCAGCCCTGTTGTAAGCAGATTCTTCATCTGTGGACATGAGCGCTAAGCGCGAAGGCCCAAAAGAAAATATCAAAAACACAAATAAAACTCCTATAATTCCTCCAAGTAAAAATCTTTTTGACCTTCTTACAAAATAGAAAAAAACTGCTGTCATAAGACTAACAAAAGCGCCTCTTGAATTAGTAAGATATAAGGCATAAAGAATATACCCAAGTATGGGTATTAAAATAATTCTGGTTATAAATTTGACTTTTCCAAATAGAAAAGCCATTAAAATAGATATTGCTATTACAAGTGTAAGGCCTAAATCATTGGGATCACCGAATATACTTATCCAGTTAATTCGGCTAATCATATTAAGATGCTTCCCTGTTACAGAATCAATTTCACCATAAGACTGCGTGGTCAATGTCTGTCCTGCCCAGCCATAGCCGGTATTAAACTGTTGTATTCCCTGAATGGCCAATAAAAACGTAAGAAATACTATTAGAAAAATAGTGATTTTAAATTTTTTCTCTGTGTCAATAATCAGGACAAATAGAAAATACAATATAACCACCTTGGAAAATTCAGTCCATGTCAACATAAGGCCTTCAAAATAGGTGTGGGCGACATGCGACATTAAAAACGCCAAGAAAAGTCCCAGCATAAGCATATTCTGAGGCGCTTTTAAAGAGTCAGTTTTCTTCTTAATCATAAAATCTAAGAGCCAGAAGAAGAATGCTGCGATGGAAAGGATATCCATTAACTGCATGTTGTAGAACATGGGGATCCATTCAGCGGGACGGAGATAAATAGTAATTATATAGAGTAATAAACAAAAGAATGCCATAACCCCTCACCTATATTATGTTACATGTACCTATAAAGATACTGCGGCAGGTGATACTCTACTCCTGTCATGACATAGCCGAGAGTCTTTACACGGCCCTGGTCAAGCAGGTGTTTGGCGTGCGTGATAATATTCCGCTGGGTACGGCCTGCCTGGATTACCATGATCATCCCGTCAATCTGACTTCCTAATACGCTTGGATCTGTAACAGGCACCACAGGAGGGGTATCGAATATCACGTAATCAAAGTTATTCCTTAAAAGGCCTATGAGCTCTTTCATCTTATATGAGGAGAGGAGCTCCGCGGGATTCCTGGGAGGTTTTCCTGCGGGCAGAAGCGTGAGATTATCTATGCCTGTTTTTATAAATACATTATCAGGCGAAAGCCCGTCCTGAAGGTATTCTGACAAGCCTGAGTCAATTTTATCTATGCCAAGAATCTTATGGATCCGACTCCTGCGCATATCCGCGTCTACAAAGAGTATGGATTTTTTGTTTAAATCGCGGGCGAGGGTAATGGCCAGATTAAGAGCTGTTATGGTCTTACCCTCGTTATGTATCGCGCTCGTGATGCCTATTGCCTTTACAGGCCTCGTCGGAGAGGCCAAAGACAATAGGTTCGTGCGCAATATCTTATATTGCTCGCTCACAGGCGACATGGGATCTGAAAATGCCACGACGTGAGGGTCTATATTGAGGTTTTTCGCACTACCGGGATCCACATTTACCACATAGCTATGCTGGGGCCTTTTTTCAATCCTGGCCAGCCTGTCTTCTGCTGCTTTTCTAAGAGCGTCTGTAATCTTACCCATATCTATATCTCCTTTTCCTTTATTGCCTCTTCTATAATGTTTATATCTACAGTGGATTTATTATCCGCGAAGCCGTTTAAGAGCGCCCTGTCGCACAGAGAATTTATAAGGCGCGGGACGCCGTGTGAATATTCGTAAATCTTATCAAATGCTTCCTGGGTAAATAGCTCTATGCCGTTATTAGACGCCATGGTAAGGCGGTGTTTTATATAGCCTTCTGTATCAGGTTTATCTAAAGGCGTCAGATGATAATAAAGCGATATCCTCTGCTTAAACTGTTCGAGCGAAGCAGTGCGTAATTTTTCCCTCAGCTCAGGCTGGCCCATCAGGATGATCTGGATAAGCTTTTCTCTTTCTGTCTCAAGGTTTGAAAGCATGCGGATCTCTTCCAGGACGCTCTTTGAGAGGTTCTGGGCCTCGTCTATTATAAGGACAACGTTATTATCATTTGAAAGTTCCTGTATCAGAAAATCATTCAGCTGGCTTAAAAGCCTGGACTTGGTGCCTTTTGCAGGCTCTAAGCCGAAGTCTTCAAGGATAGAGCTGATGAGCTCTTTAGTGCCCAGCTGTGTGCTGAATATTAAGGAGACTTTGGTATTAGGGCTAAGACGGTTTAAAAGCGCCCTGCATACAGTAGTCTTGCCCGCGCCTATCTCGCCTGTAATCACCACAAATCCCTTGCGCTCGTTTATGGCATAAAGAAGGCTGTCAAGCGCCTCCTGATGCTTTTCACTGGGATAAAAATACCTCGTGTCAGGAGTCATGTTAAAGGGATTTTCTTTCAGATTGTAAAATTTTTCGTACATCATGGTTTTGTTATAACGCTGTAAATAATGACTAAGGCTATGAATATCACGCCTATCGATATGGAGATACCAATCCTCATAGTATTTTTTACCTTTTCCCTTGCCATATCCTGATTAGTCATGATCCTGGAAATAGCTCCCAGCACCGGCAGATCCAAGACTAGCTTTGCCTCATCCATTCCTAAAATAGACGTGTCAACAAACTCTAATAATACAATAATGCCTGCGCCCAGCGCCCCGCCTAAGAACGCGCCCAATAATGTTACGAGAAACTTATTGGGTTTTATCGGAGCGAACGGAATGCGCGGAGGATCAAGGACTATATACCTGGTTCCCTGCTTCGAGGCATCCAGGCGCTTTGATATCTTTGCTGTTTCAAGGCGCTGTAATAGCATGTTATAGATAGTGCGGTTTACATCTATATCCTGGGCAAGGACAGAGGTAATATTGCTTATCGCAGCTGCTTTATATAAATCAGGGGATGCCGGAGAGCCTTTTATAGTGACAAGCTCTTTTTCCAAATCGGATTTCATCTTTTCATACGCAGGGTTTTTTACAAAATCAGGGTTCTCTAATAATATTCCCTGGGTCTTCAGGTAGTCTTCTTTTACATTCGCTATCTTAGCCTTGAGATCCCTTACTAAAGGATGGTCTTCTGTGGAATCCACTAATAAACTCTTAAGCTGGTCCTCGAGATTGGCTATCTCTGATTCCTTTATCTTATTCTGGTAGACCTTCAGCTGTTCTTCTAAAAATGTGACAGCTATATCTGATTCCTGATTCTGCGCTGTGACGTTTTCCTCTATAAATATATCTGTGATGGTTTTTACTGTAAGCTGGGCCATGTCAGGATTCTTTCCCTGGAAAGCAATCCTCACAAGGCTCGGCCCGCGCATGTTAACTACGATATTTTTTCTCAGGTCTCCCAATATCAGGTTTTCAAACTGCTGCTGGTTTTTAATGTCTTTGGTGAGGTTTAGTTTTTCAGCGAGCTTTACAAGGCGGTTCCAGCCTAAGATCTGCTCGCGGAGGTTTGAAAGGCGCTGAGCCGCGGTAGTGGAAATCGCCAGGCCGCTTATAATAGGGTTGTCGTATTTTTCTTCCTGGACAAGCATGACTGTGTAAGATTCGTAAATCTTAGGAAGCGCGTTAGCGACTAAAAACCCCACGCATAGCCCTGCCGCAAGCGGGATGATAAAAAACCACTTGCGCCTTAAAAAGATCTGTAAATAACCCACTAAGTTTATCTGGCTGGTAGTCTGTTCAGTAATCATGCAAATTCTCCTTTATATTATCTTACGTTACCTTGCTCCTGCTAATCCGCCTGTACTTGCTCTCTCAATAGTGCCGGCAGGCGCAATAGGCTCTGCCACAGGGTTTATGACTCTCATTACCTTCGCAAACACGGTTGCAGGGACGTATAAAACATCGCCAGGCAGCATTTCCCTGTCTAAATCAAGCTTTCCTTCATATATAAGTTTATATAAATCTACGTTTTCTTGCTTAGGCTTGCCGTTTGTATCAGGATGGACAAGACTGGTTCTGCGCATAGCTGCCGCGAGCGTGGGAAGCCCTGCCTGCACTACCGCATCCCTTAATGAAATGATATCCGCCTTCATGTAATATTTGCCGGGCGCGCCTACTTCCCCTACTATAAAAATAACCTTACTTCTATACTGCGATATGGTTACGTCCACATCAGGGTCAATAACGTATTTCGCAAGTATACTTATAAGCTTATCCTTTAACTCCAGCTTTGTAAGGCCGCTTACAGGTATATCGCCTACGAATTTATACTGGATCTTGCCTTCTGAGTTTATGGTGTATTCGCCGCTAAACTCAGGATGCCTGCGGACATCTATCAGTATCACGTCATCAGGCCCTACAGTATACTTTAAAGGTTCCTGTTCCACTTTCTGGGAGCGGGCCTTCTGGTCGCTTGTCTCATCGCCGAAAGATACCTGGCCTAAGACACACATTAAAGCTAAAAACATGATCATTATTCTCATGGTTTTCATGGTAAGCCTCCTATAAATCATATAGTGAATCGTGGAATTCTTTGATGTTCAACACATCTTCTTCAGCATAAGACCTCCAGCCGCGCCAGTCTCTCTTAGACTTTCCGATCTTGCCGGATTTTTCCCAGCGGGCAATGGTTTTGGTCGTTACGCCCAGAAGTTCTGCGACTTCTGTAATTGTCTTTCGTCCGTTTGTTACCATATTCATTCCTCCTTGATAATATTCATAACAGGTTTGTCTTAGTATTTACTGTTCTGTCTGTAAATGTCTATACTTATCCTAGTAGCATTTTCCATGCCAAGATTCATTTTAAATTAAAAAAAAGCTTTACAAATGTCTTTAACATGATATACTATACAGTAATGTGATTTATATTATATCTTTAAATTTTTGTCGGACAGGCAATTTTTAGTGTCCAACCAGGTTAAATGTGTTGAATTAAGTGGACAGATTTTAAGGAAGTGTATATTTTTTAAACATATTATGCCATGACTGACCAGAAATTAGTCCAAAGACAATCCCAGAAAGTACTCTTTAGCCCCAGGATGCAGGAGTCTATGCATATACTCCAGATGTCTATCATTGAGCTCAAAGGGCTTATAGAAGATGAGATGGAGTCTAACCCGACTATAGAAGAAGAGCAATATTCCGGCCCCAGCCTGTCTCGGCCTAATGAGGATGAATATCCAAATATGGAAAGCTTCCTTACAAAACCCCCTACTCTAAGGGAACACCTGTTAAGACAATTAATGATAGAGGCGAAGACACCTATATATATAGAGATAGGCCAGGAGGTTATAGGTAATATTGATGATGACGGCTATCTCAAGGCCACAGCCGAAGAAATGGCAGAGTCTCTGGATAAGGCCCTGGCTGAAGTAGAGGCGGTAATAGCTATGGTTCAGGGATTTGAGCCATACGGCATATGCGCCAGGGACCTGAGAGAATGCCTTTTATTACAGC
Source organism: Candidatus Omnitrophota bacterium (assembly GCA_026387235.1). Lineage (GTDB taxonomy): Bacteria > Omnitrophota > Gorgyraeia > Gorgyraeales > Gorgyraeaceae > UBA10183. The sequence continues at coordinate 12,040 of JAPLMD010000063.1, read as the reverse complement.
TTAAGGCCCAAGGTAAAAAAGACAGCCTGTCGTGGAAGATAATAGAAAGTTATCTTATGGAATGCGGCAAAAAACAATTTTTAAACATAGCTAAAACCCTGGCTGTCTCAGTGGAAGAAGTAAAAAATTGTATCCATAAGATCTCCGGGCTTGAACCGAAACCCGGCAGAAAATACCAGGATAGCCATAGTGACCAGCGTATAGTGCCTGATATATACATAAAAAAGATTGATGACGAGTATAATATATCGACAAACCAGTTTGATTTACGGCCTTTGCGCGTCAATTCTTCTTATAAAGACATGCTCAAGGACGCGAATTGCGACCAAAAGACCAGGGATTATATCAATGGAAAGCTCAAATCCGCGAATTTCCTGATCAAATGCATACGAGAGCGCCAGGAGACAATGCAGAGGATAGTGGAGTTTTTACTGCAGGAACAGGCTGAATGCATAGAAAAAGGCCGTTCATACCTGAGGCCTCTTACGTTTAAAGACATGGCAAAGGCCATAGGAAGGCACGAATCCACTGTATCCAGGGCAATAGCCAATAAATACGTGGACACCCCTTCCGGCATATATGAACTCAGGGAATTTTTCAGCGGCAAAGTAGCGCCTGAGGATGAAAACAAGGAAGATACGTCAGTGGCCAGCGCCAAGACAGAACTGAAGGCTATCGTGAATAATGAATGCAAGGGAAAACCGCTGAGCGATCAGAAACTGCAGAAAATACTGCTTGAAAAAGGCATGCGCATCTCAAGAAGGACAGTAGCGAAATACCGCGAAGACCTTAAAATCCTAGCCTCCCACCTGCGGAAAACGTAGCTTCTAGAGACGTCCAATCCATAGCGGAACCTGTCTTCTTTGCCAACTGCGGGAAATGTAGATAAACGCAACGACCTAATAGGCATGATTTTGTGACTGCTTGCGGCTTGACAACTTGTATTTGCTGTAGTAAACTTGTCCTTGATGATATTAAAAGATAAATCCAGTGTAGTATCTGATTTCTTTTTAGACAGCGCTAAAATAACATTCGGTTCTTTAGTGATAGGCATTTTTACCCCTGGCGTAATTATTAAGACGCCTCTTTCTACATTTCTTAACGGTTTAGTTATTAGTATTATATTTTTAACCTTAGCGGTAAAATTAGAAAAAACTAATTCAAATAAACTATGAGCCTTTCTTTGTTCTATCTTGCCGGCGCAATTCTTGCTTTTATTATCTTAATTGGACTTATAATAACCAAAAAGAGTTCAAAATGACATTAACTGAAACTCAAATCACCATTTTTGTATTGATCTTCGCTGCTGCCGACATGATTCTACTTTACATCTACGATAAAAAATAATTTCTCTCAGAGATGACCTTACCCCACCCAGTCATTTTTTCCTGACCTTTTGCGCGTTGACAATTTTTTACCTCTGGACTAAACTCATATTTATGATATACTATAAAAAGATACCAAAATTCGACACGAAACGAAGAGAATTTACTGCTAAAATAATGGCCGATTGCGGCAAAACTATATTTGCCGTAGGCCTTGCAAATTTTTTCTTCGAAAAATTTTCTTCAATCTTGAAAATCATCTTATGGATCATATGCATAGCTGCTGTTGCAACAAGTATTTTTGTTTACCCCAAAGAAAACAAAGGAGCATGAAATGTTCATGTTATCAATACCTGTTTTATTAATCGCTTTCGCATTAATATGGCTGTACATAGATCACCGCAAAGCGAAAAAACAAACTCATTAATACAACTCCCAGAGACGTCCAATCTATAGCAGAACCTGCCCTCCCACCCAGTCATTTTTCCCTGACTTTTTTCACATTGACAATTTACATCTATAGTAGTAAACTTAAAGAAAATCGAGGAACCTAAGTTGAAAAATAAAGAACCAAATCTAAACAGAGAAAGAGAATTCACTGTTGTTTTAGAGGCCTTGCATTCTGATTTTAGAGTATTTGGCGAAGGACTATCAGCCTTAAGAGAAAAAGTAGACGGATTATCAGGCCTGCAAGACAGAGTAAATGAACTATCAGATAAAGTAGACATGTTATCAGTCAACGTACATAGCCTATCAGATAAAGTAGACAGATTATCAGACAAAGTAGATGGTATCTTTGAAATGACAGGCAAGAATACAGAAGATATCGCATTTATTAAAACTGATATCCGCATTATTAAAACCGACCTCAAAACATTTGACAAACGCATGACTCTCCTAGAACAAAATTTCTCCAACAACTAGATTTTACGCATAACGCAATACGCACTACGTACACTTCGTCCACTCCTGTGTCCTTGTGCCCCTGAGCCTTGGCGTCCCGCCATATAAGTCCGGGGTCAGGTCAGACTGCCAATAATCTTTTGTGTCAACGTCCATAATTGTCAACTTTCCAGACCATCCTGCGCCGGTATCGATATCCCAAACGTTGCACGCCTTAATCGGCTTCAAGGAATTATATAATTCCGTTGTCGTGTGGCCGACAAAGATATCCTCATAACGCCCTAATTTGCATCCGCGCCCCATTGACTGCATCTTCCAAGCCATATCAAGAAGCGTCCGGTCCCAAACCAATGCCTGCGCGCTATGACTTGATAACGATATATCCGGATTGAACCCGCCATGAACGAATATCTGATCATTAACTTCAATCCAAAGTTGACCGTTTTTTAAAAAATCAATATGCGCCTTCGGCATAGGCCCGCCGCCATATGACGCGATCGTTTGGTTGCCGCCCTGGCTCGTCCATATCTCCGGCTTATCGCCGCGAACCGCCCAATCCAGCGTCCACATGTCGTGATTGCCGATCACAAAATCGCAATGTTTAACTTTTAATAACTCATCAATGCATTGCATAGTCTCCGGATAACCATCGCATACATCACCTATAACGATCAGGTGATCCTTCTCCCGGTCAAACCCGGACCTATCAAAGCATTGTAAGAGTGCCCTATAAGCGCCGTGAATATCTCCAATAACGAACGTTCGCATTGTAGCTCCCAGAGACATCTCTATAAGTGGATGATTATCTATAATTGCAGAATTGCAGAAAGACTGGAAAATCTATGCTTCTTAAATGCGTCATAACCGCCTGAAGATCGTCTTTTTTAGCAGATACGACTCTTATTTTATCCTCTTCTATTCTAGCCTGGACCTTCAGCTTCAAATCCTTGATTATCTGAACCAGCTCTCTGGCCCTGTCCTTTGGGATGCCGTCTGTTATCTCTACAAGCTGGCGCAGGTTCCCTTCAAAAGCCTTCTCAGGCTCATTATACTTAATTGATTTTAAAGAAATTCCTCTTTTTGTCAACCTCATGCCAAGGCTGTCCCGCATGCCGCGCAGTTTAAAATCATCTCCGGCAACCAGCGTCAGCTTCTTTTCTTCTCTGTTATAATCAATGGAGAATTTGGCGCCTTTAAAATCATATCTATTAGTCAGTTCCTTCCTTGCCTGGTTCACCGCGTTATCAATCTCCTGCAAATCCACCTTTGAAGTAATGTCAAAAGAAAAATCAGCCATATCCCACCTCTTTCTTTATGGCCCTAAGTACTTTATGAATTGCTTGAGGAAAACTTTATTTGGATTGCTAAGCTCAATAAAAGCCACTCTTGTATCATAACTTACTATGCCATCTTCTGCGCCCACAACCTTAGCGCTTAATTCTATTATTTTTACAGAGGAATCTTCCATAAATATCTGTAATTTAAAAATAAGCAGTGTCCCCACAGGCATCTTTTCATAAGCGCTGAATAGCAATCCTCCTAAACTGATATTCTTAATCTCCGGCCCGATCTGCCATGAAGAAGAAGGGTCGTTTAATTTTTTATACCTGACCAGCACGCGGGCTTCATATCTGGGATATTTTCTTTTTTCAATCATAATTATTCCTGGAGATAGTGAATATCAACAAGGCCTTTGGCAATGCACTGCTCTATTGAAGACCTCATAGACTGCATGCCGATATTGCCGTTCATTTGGATTATAGTCGGAATTTGTTTAAAATCTCCGTCTCTGACTACCCTTCTCATGGCGCTGTTCATAAGCATCACTTCCGAGGCCACAATGAGTTTTTTACTGTCTTTCTGAGGCAAAAGGCTTTGAGTGACAATGCCTTTTAATATCAGCGAGAGCCTGGTAAGCATGTGTTTCTGAAGCTCTGCAGGGAAAAATGATATAATCCTGTCCAGAGCCTGGCTGGAATCAGCCGCGTGAATAGAAGAAATAACAAGCATGCCTGTCTCTGCCGCGGTAATCGCCACCTCCATTGTCTCCGGGTCCAGGATTTCTCCTATCAATAAAACGTCCGGACTCTGCCTTAAAGCGTTTCTCGCGGCATTCGAAAAAGAAAGCGTATCTTTCCCGACCTCTCTCTGTTTTATAATACAGGTTTTATTTGTATGGATATACTCTATAGGTTTTTCTATTGTAATCACTAAACTCATCCTTTTATTGTTTAAAAATTCTATCATAGACGCGAGAGTCGTGCTCTTGCCTGAACCGGTCCTGCCGGCAATAAGTATCAGGCCGTTTCTATTCTCCATGATCAACTGTTCCACCGGGACAGGAAGGCCGAGCTGGTGCGGCAGTTGGATCCTGTCAGGTATCAGCCTGAACACAGCCTCTACCTTGCCCTGCTGTACATGCAGGTTCACCCTGAAACGTATATTGTCTTTATAATGGAAAACAAAATTTGTTTCTTTTTCTTCTATAAACTGCTTAGACCTTTCATCGTCCAGCAGGTTAAAAAGCATTATCTTCATGACAGCCTCCGATATAGGCTCGCTTTTTAAAATGGAAAGTTCTCCTATCTTTTTTATTATAGGCGGATAGCCTGCCACAAAATGTATATCCACTACATTATAAAAATCCATATCTTTCAGCACATTATAAATATTTATTTTTCTGATAAAATCAGTAAACCATTTCTTAACCTCATCATCTATCTTTTCAATATGGACTCCTGCCATAAAGCCTGGCTGAGGGCCTTCCACGATCTCCATCCTCACCACCTGGCCCATAAAGGAGATTTTCTTTTTTTCCAGTTCGAATGCCACCCTCACCTTTGAATTTATTTTCATGCTTTCAACGGAATAAAAACTTATGCCGGTAATGCTGACATCTCTGGCGTAAACAGTATAGGGTATATCAAAACTTCCGTCATCCAGGAGCTTTTCGTATTGCACAAGATGTTTGAACCTGAACCGTTCTGATTTTCTTTTTTCTTCAAAATGCATAATCTACTCCTTATTAATCAAATGACGTTACACATAAAGCATATCACTAACTCTCGGTCAGGTCAAATCAAATACTCCGTGGAAAATTAAACACTTCTTTTAATTTCGTTGTCTACAAAAATAATGTTTTCGCCGCTCCCCAGCATTTTCTTGTCATCTCCGTATGGGGTCATATTATCATATTCATCGTTTATCCCCATCATGACAACCACCATGTTCGGATTATATCTTTTGAGATTCTTTTCTAAACAATCGACTATCCCGCTGGTTCCAGTGCCGGGGAGGTCCTCATTGATAACCGTAAATTTAATACCCGTTTTTAGGCTGTTGAGTATGGATTCCAGCTGATTAGGATATGCATATTCGCCTCCCAGCGCGGTCGTAGATTCTCCTATGCACATTATGCGGTACCCCTGCTTTTTCATAGCGATATTATTCTCGCAGCCCTGCAGAAACGTAAAAACAAATCCGCCTAAACGCAGCCCCGCCTCGAGCAGGATCAGGCAGAGAAAAACACCGAACAATACCAAAGATATCTTCTGGGTAAAAGTTGTTTTGATCTTTTGATTCATTACCTATTCCTTGAACAGAAAAGGCGTAATTCCATATTTTACGGCGGGGACGACGGGGGCTTGTCCCATCACCACTACGAAAGCCCTGCTCTGCCAACTAAGCTACATCGGCAAATTGTTTAGTTAATAGATTATATCGTTAAGATGCTTTATAGGAAATTAAAATTTTGGCAGGGTGTAACTTTGTAGGGCGGCCATATATTAAGTCTATTGCAATATACCCGGGATAGCAAATGCTGCAATCATAAATATTAGCATAAAAATAAATATGGCGGCACTACCTAATATTGAGACTAAACCAGCTGTTGTAACGCATTCCAAGTATTGCGCATATTTCTTATTCTTGTTTTCGGTAGACTTTGCTAATTTCAGTCTCTCATATTTTGATAATGTAGGGTCATAGAATTTCCAGTGGCCACAGTTATAATTTTCTCTATACCAGCCATCTGTATATAAGCATAGTATTTTTATGCCCCTACCTGTTTGTTTAATTCCTCCTTTTAAATTACAGCTATTACAACAATATTTCATATCTTCACCATAGAATTTAAAAAACCAACTTATTTAGACTTTTTTAATCTTTATTATAACTGGGGTAAAAAAACAGCCTTTTTCAGGCCTATATTTAATTACCTCTATCTTTATATTAAGTATACCACATAAATATTAATATTCAATTGATAAATAGGGTTTCCGTCTGTAACTCTTAACTACCTTGTTTTATATGGCGGGGACGACGGGATAATCCGTATCCCTTTTCTTACTCTATCATACTGAACAAGTCATGAACTTTCAACATCAAAGTGTGCAAGAAACTGTGCAAAACCCGCTACTTAAGCATTGCGCTATTTTTGCGCGAATATGCGCGATATATCGTCGTATGAAAGCGCTTTTACATCATTCCGAAGCGCTGACATTCCTGCGAGCGCGCGAATCGGGATGTGCACCACAAATGACTCAAGAGCATACTTTTTCAGAGCCGCCTTCTCAAGCCGTATAATTGGGTTTGCGTCAGCCGGACGCACTGTCCGAGAGGCTTTTGCTTCTATGAGTGCGAGCCGCTTATTTCCAAGGGGAATAAGAAAATCAACTTCAAGGCCTTGTCTATCCCGAAAGTAGTAAAGCTCCCGACGCTTACCGGTATTTAATTGCTCCTTAGCTATTTCGCTAGCCACAAAACTCTCAAAGAGGGCTCCATAGAACGGTGAGTGAGTAAGTGAGCGCTCAGATTCAACGCCAAGTAAATACGCCGCAAGCCCTGTATCGGTGAAGTATAATTTCGGGGACTTGATCAGGCGCTTCCCAAAGTTCTCAAAAAATGGCGGGACAAGGATTATCTGATGAGTTACCTCAAGAATGCCTAGCCATTCGGATACGGTCGGTACCGATACGCCAAGCGGCGTGGAGATCTCTGTTCTGTTTAGAACCTGCCCGATCCGGCTGGCAACAATCGCTAAAAATCTACGAAATGTGGTAAGATCGCGGATAGAGCTGATAGCTCTGATGTCCCGTTCCAAATATGTCTGAATATATGAACGAAACCATATGTTCGAGTCAATAGGTCTATTGATAACCTCAGGGAATCCACCTTTTAGAATAGATACTTTTTCTGTTTCAGACCGCGAAAGCGGTAATAAATGAAAGATGGCTGCGCGTCCTGCCATCGACTCACTCACGCCCTTCATAAGCGCCGGCTCTTGCGATCCAGTAAGGATCCATTGACATTTCCGTTTTTCAGAATAATCAACTTTGGTACGGATATAGTTGAAAAGTTCCGGCACATTTTGTATCTCGTCGAGAATTGCAGGAAGACGAATGTCTTCAAGAAAAGAGCGTGGATCGCTTCTTACTCTGTCAATAATATCAGGGTCTTCGAGCAGATAATAGGCCGATGTCGGAAAACATTTTCGCAGCAACGTTGTTTTTCCGGAACGGCGTGGCCCGGTCAGAATAATCACAGGGAAGGACCGGCTCGCTTGTTTCAGGTGTATTTCAAGATCTCTTGTGATATATCGCATATGACAAATATAAACTAACACTTTAGATTTGTCAATAAAAAAATGCTGTTCTTATTAAAGCGCAAGAAACTGTACAAAACCCGATGTAATCTGTGGAAGGATTTGGAGTCTATGAAAAAAGCCTGCCGACGGAATACCGTCGAGACAGGCTCTTTGTGATGATATGGCGGGGACGACGGGATTCGAACCCGCGATCTCGAAATAAAAAATAAAGATTTTTGAAAGAAAATCGCCTCAGAATGTGTCTAATATATAGAGGCATCTATGACTGAAAAGTATCATTTAAGACGCATTAGGCGGCTAGAAAAGAAAATCAGAATGAGCTTAAAAAGATTCCTGTACAAAATGCATTGGCAAAAGGATATGATGCATAAGGCTATAGGCAATATCCTTGGGGTTCCAAGGCCTACTATAACAAGGTGGTTCAAGAAGCATGGCATACCAAGTAAAAGTTGCCACAGGTTTACTAATAAAAATCTAACGAATTGGCCCTATATAATAGGTATCAAACATAAGAAGATAAAAGGACCTGATAAAAGAATACAAAGGACAAAAGGCGGGATAAATGTGGACTTCTTCAAAACCTGGACCCCTGAAATGGCTTATGTCCTGGGATATTTTTCAGCAGATGGAGGAATGTTTATAAATTCAGGGGGTTCTAAATATATACAGTTTGTGTCAGTTGACTATGGTCTTCTTGAAAAAGTCAAAAGAGTTATGACCTCAAAACATAAGATTTATCTAAAAGCTAAAGGGAATAAAAACTGCAAAAATGCTTATCTTCTTGAACTGGGTTCTAAAGAAATGTACGGAGATTTATTGAAACTAGGTTTTATCCCTAGAAAAGAAAAAAGATTAAAACTTCCACAGATTCCAAAGCAATATCTTAATCATTTTATCCGAGGGTTTTTTGACGGAGACGGCTGTATCAGCTATGGATTTTATAAGAAGAGGGGCAGAAACAAAAAAACATTCACAATTAGTGCTTGTTTTGTATCGCGTTCTAAAAAATTTTTAAAGGACCTGTCTGGAAAATTAAACATTTATGCAAAGATGAGTTTTAGATGCATAACAAAACATACAGGGAGTTATAAACTTTCCTATTCTAAAAACGATGCTATTAAATTATTCCGTTATATGTATAAAAATACCAAGAATGGTTTGTTTCTAGAAAGAAAGTTTGTAAAATTTCAGGAGATTTTTAAGATACTTGGTATTAATGCCTTAAAAATTTAGTGCTTGAAATAGGCGGGTAGGTGATGTATATTAGTAAAGCACTTAAAGGGCGATTAGCTCAGCTGGTAGAGCGCTTCGTTTACACCGAAGAGGTTTCACAGGTTCGAGCCCTGTATCGCCCACCATTAAAAATTTGTGGGGACGTTGCATAGTTGGCTTAATGCGTCAGATTGTCGATCTGAAGATCGCGGGTTCGAATCCCGTCGTCCCCGCCAGTTTTTATTGCACCTTCCCGATAGCCATCAAAGTGAATACCATTGTGAAAATTGCGACTGTTTCTATGATGCCGAGAACCATCAGGTAGTTTCCAAAGCCTTTGCCTGTCTCGCCCATTGCATCGCTGGCTGAGGCACCTGCTAATCCCTGATACCAAGCTGAAAAACCTATCGCGGCGCCTGACAGCATGCCCAGGGCGCTTAGTATCCCGAGATTCTGCACTCTTTTGCTTGCCTCTATCAGGGCATTCATCACTATCATCCCATAAATGGTCTGCGTAAGCGGCGCTCCCACAAACGCCAGAAATATAAACGGCGCTGGTTTATTCTGGGCGAAACATTTCTTCCACGCGCCTATCGCAGCCATCCCGGCCACGCCTGCTCCGGCTCCTGAACCGATAGCTGAAAAAGCAAGCGCTGCTCCGGCTATTCCGATATCCTTGAACTGAATTACTGTATTTGCGTCCATATATCCTCCCAAATTTTGTGAAACAAAATTTAATCCCTTTTTCTAAACGGCGCGTATTCAACGCCTGACCATTCCATGTCCATGTGGCCTGAAAATTCCAGGACATTCAGCCTTACACCGTGGACAAGTATAGACAAAATCCCCAGGCCGAGATTCAACGTATGGCCTGAAAAAAGCACAAACCCGCTCAATAAACCGTTCAAAATACTGCCGGCGCCTATGCCGGCCGCTATTTGATTAAACGCGTTCGCTATCGCTACTCCGGCTAACCCCACAGCGAAAAGCCTTATATACGAGACTATGTCCGCAAAACTATTCACAAGCTTTAATAAAAAATCCCCCAGGCCCGCTCCGATACCGGCAAAAATATTTTTTGCGGGGCTGGTAAATAAAATAACAAGGCCTGAACCCGCTATAAAAATCCATTTCATGAAACCTGGAAATTCAAAATTAAGTATCAATGACTTTGCCAGAAAATACGCCGCCCATAAAATGCATATCCATCCTACGTCGCTCAACGCTTTCAGGGAAGGAAATTTCCTTAAAATCTTCCAGATGTGCGCCACGCTCAATTGCACTGCCCCTATTAAAAAACAGAACGCCTGGACGTTTGTAGTGTCGCTGAAATAAGGCATCATGGGTTTCAGCCAGGCGTGAGGCCCGAAGAATACGCCTGTCAAAAGCCCCCATATAATTGCGCAGCTAGCCAGGACGTATGTTAAGAAAAAAATTGATTTATCTTTCATGGCCTTAAACTTTTTCTGCGCTATTAAAGCCATAAGGAAATACGTAAGCCCGTAACCCGCATCGCCTATCAGCATGCCGAAGAATATAGAAAAGAATATCAAAAAATGCAGGCTTATATCGACTTCTCCATATCCCGGTATAGTCCCTATGATATCAAACATGGGTTTTATTATTTTCACCCATTTCGGATTTTTTATTAACGTGGGAGGAGTGTCATTTTCTCCCGGGTCGTTCACCAGCACTCCCCATTTTTCTTTCGAAGCCGCAGCCTCAATAAGATTGACTTTATCTATGGGCGAGTAGCCTTTTATATACGATAATTTTTCAAATCTACCTGAGCCTTCGGCTACTTCACTAAACTCTATAAGAGAAGCCAGATAATTTTCATAATTATGCAAAGCGTTTTTATAGGCGGCTATTTCTAAAAATCTCTTTTCTATCTCAACAAGCCTTTTTTCATGTTTCTTCTTTTCAAAAAGCATTTCTTCCATGCCCATCTCAGGCAAGGCAAGCGTTTCAAAAGGCAGCTCTATTTCTTTTCTTGAAATAACCGCACAATAAACAATGTTTCCTTTTCGGAATATCGTTTCCAGAACCGCGCCTTCCGGGATGTTCTTCATTTCCTGAACGCTGACTTTACATAACCTTATCCAGATCTTTTTACTCTCTAAATCTTCGATAAGGCCAGGATTAAAATTTCCCCATTCCTTCCACGTTTCTATATCGCGTTTCAGGATCTGCAATTCTTCCGTCAGCGTTTCTTTCCCGTCCAGAAGCCCGGTTATCTCATCTATAAGGCTGTCTTCTCTGTTATCCGCGGCGGCCTGATTTTTTATATCAGGCAGGACCGCTGTAGTTTTTGAAACGCGGTTTAATTTTTCTTTAAGCGCTGCGATGTTTTCCCCTGAAGGCGCGTTCTCATGCTCTACGTGCAAAAGCCCCAGCCTTCTCACGGATTCAAGCGTGGAATCAATATCCTTTGACTGGGTTATTAAAATTATCTTTTTCATCCTGACTATCATATTAAAACAGCCTCTAAACTCATTCTTTCTATTTTATTCTTTGCCATCTTGGAACGGCCTACGGCGCCGGCCTGCTGATCGCCGAGATAAATCCTTATGCGCCTTATGTTCTCGGCGCATTCCGGAATCTTTACTTTTTCAAAAAGATTTACCCGCTGGTTTGTAACCCTGAGTTCCCCGCTCAATATCCTCAATTGTTCATTCAATATCTTTTTCTCTTCCAGAAATGTTATGACCTTCCTTAATTCGATAATCGCGGTATCAACCCATAGCGGAGTTAAAAATAAATCGTATTCAGAGTCTTCAAATTCCATTTTTTCAAATACCGGTATATCCACGCCCGCGATATTAAAACTCGAGATAACAATATTTTTAGGCCTTACCTGCCCGGATATATAATCTCCGGGCTCCTCCAGAAGATTTGCCCACTCGCTTATTTCGCCTTCCAGATTATCCAGCGCCTGATTTTTCAAATCTAATCTTTCGTGCACCCGCTGTATCTCAAGCTGCATCTGCTGTTT
>JAPLMD010000030.1 GCA_026387235.1 Candidatus Omnitrophota bacterium | reverse complement strand
GGCGTCTTCCATGCGAGGGTTGAGTTCAACAGCCTTGCTAAACATCTCCATTGCAAGATCAGTATCGCCCATGAGGTTATATACATTGCCCAATCTCTCATAAACCTCGGCATTGTCCGGCTCTTCCTCCAGGATCTTCTTTAATTCCTCGAGAGCAGATTCATACTGTCTCTCATCTACATAAATATCTATCCTTTCAAATCTACCATCTCCTGTCATATATTTAACTCCCCTTCTTCATAGTTACAATTGACAATTGCCTGGCAATTCCTCTTGCAATCCTTTATGCGATTTCGCGCATCCTCATTCTTTTGCGAATACCAGAGTTCTGAAATATTATCTGTCTTTATATTGCCTATGGGATCCATATAGAAACAGAAAAATATATCGCCTGTTGGAGTCACATTTATAGCAGTATCATCAAGATGGCACGTGATATCTTTTTTGAGAAACGAGTTTGGATTTTTAAAATAGGCCTTGAATGCCGAAAGCTGCGATATTGGATTATTAATCTTATTATTCGCATGGTTTTTTCTAATATCTACGAGAGAATTCATTACGTCATTTACAAAACTAAAATCCTGCGGCCATAGATAACTATATTTTGAGCTTAAATACCATTCTTTTTCTATAGGCGTATTGAATGGCTGTGTTACTGCCTGGAATGACATACCTTTTATCATATTGTTATTGTTTATCCACAAAACCAAATCCCTTAATTCCTTCAAATTCACCGCGGATATTAAAGTGCAGATATATATCTTTAGATTAGGGCAATATTTATTAAGCAACTCCACTGCGCTCAATGCCCTTTTGAAGGCGCCATTTGCGCCTCTTATATAATCATGAGTTTTATCATTTATGCCATCCAGCGATAGGCTTACGGCGCTCAGCTTTGAATCGCTAATCCTTTTAGCCATATCTTCATCTATAAGCCAGCCATTGGTCGCCAGTAAAGTAGTAAAATCCTTATCCGAAGCGTATCTGATCAACGGCAGGGCATTCTCGTGCAGAAGAGATTCCCCTCCTGCAAAATTCAGCTGGAACGGGATATCTATCAGCTCTTTTAAAGAATCTATAAAATGCTTCCATTGACCTAAATCAGGATCTCTGGGATCTCGTGAATTTATATCATCTTCCCATTTATGACAAATACGGCAACGCATAAAACATCTCTCTGTCATCGCAATGCAACAATAAGTAGGTTTATTTTTCATTAACTTAACTCCCTTTAAATGTCTTTTTCACTAAAAAAATATATTTTTGATAAAAGAAACTATAAACCTGGGCAACATCCTAGACGGAATAAGGTGAGAATTACTATATCTTCTTTTTAATTCCCACGAAGGCACCTCAACTATTTTCTTTTTATTCTTCAGGCACTTCATTACCATCTCCTGCTCAATGGCAAAACTATTTTCGGTAAGCGATAGATTTCTAATTATGTCTCTTTTAACAGCTCGAAAGCCGTTCTGGACATCAGTCAATTTTGCCCTCCATATTAGATTTATTAAAAAAGTACCAACGACATTGCCGATAAATCTAACGACCTCATGGAAAGAACCATGAAATTCCTCGCTCCCGCCCTTAAATCTGGATCCCACTACCATTGCCACATCTTTATATATTAAAAATGGCTCCAGAAGCAGCGGAATCTCTTCTGGAGAATGAGAGCCGTCGCTGTCCATAAAAACAAGTATATCTTTTTCAATCTTATCCAAGGCAAGCTGTACAGCGCTGCCCTTGCCTTTTTTTGAATCAAAAAAAAGACAAATATCCTTTCTCTCCACAATCAATGCCGTCTCATCTGTAGAGTGACCGTCTACAACAAAAACATCCTTCTTATCTATCCAATTACAAACCCTATCTATCAGCCAACCTATAGTCTTTTCCTCATTCTTGGTAAATATAACCAGCCCGACATCTAGTTTTTTCATTATATCATCAATCATTTACAGGCCTATATTCCAACAAAATCATCTATTTTTTTAAGATTTTTATAGACGAATATCGAATCTCCGTTTGATTTTTTAAACCTAGCTATCTCTTCAAAAAATTGGGCATTTTCTTCTAACGATTTCTTAAAGGCTCCGCTAATATCCTCTAAATGTCCAACCTTTCCCATATCCCCTGTTTTATGGACTACGTAATCGGCAGTTAATAAATACCTTTTCCAATCTACTGTTCCAGGAGCAGGGGCATCAATGGGATCTCTCGTTTGAGGGCATGATACAAAAAAGGACATACCTGTTTTTGTAAACTCATGCTCCAAGGGGATGAAAATACCTGAAGTGAATGTAAATAATATAATCTTATCTTCTTTGCCTGGTATGGTTTTTTGTTTCTTAAAAAGATCTACCATCTCCCCAACCAAATAAAAATCTTCATCATGTCTTACAGATAATAACCCAAGTTGAAAATCATAGTCGTATAACAATCTAGCTTCGGAGGGAGAAGGACATGATGTAAGCTGCGGGAAAAAATTAAATGCCGTGTATTGAAGAAAAGAAGAAGAAATTAAAATCGTTCCGTATATCTTTCTAATTTTTAAAAAAACCGGATTAAATAACTCTGAAGACAAAAGTAAAAATAAAGGAGGTAAAGCAGGCATTATGAATCGGGAGGTCTTATTAGACGAAATAGAAAAAATTAAAATAGGTACAAAAAACCAGAAAGTTAAAAAAAGATTCCCTTTTCTGATGTTATATACATAACTCAGAAACAAAGGAAACAAAACTGCTGAAAAAATTATTCCTATAGAAAGTAAGGGTAAACTTTCTATATAATAAAACATGTCATAACTAGAACTATTATTTATTAAAAAAGATTTTCCCCAGTATGTCCGGAACATTTCTTTGTTGGACGGGTTAAGGTACACCATTCCCGCGACAATTAAAAATAACAAAAGGACAATAATAAAATTTATGATTTTCTTTTTTCTTTTTTCTTTAACAATATGCAAAGAATGAAAAGAATAATATAAAAATACCGGCAGAATAAAGATGACAGCTGTTTCTTTAGTTAATTGCGTTAAACCAAACAAAACCCCCGTGAACAGGCTGAAAGATAAAGAGCTAAGATTTCTCGTTTTTAATAGAGACAGGAAACATAATGAAAGCATCGCAGTTAAAGGGAAGTCTAGCATACTTATTCTGGAATGGCTAAATATCGCGAGAGAGAAAGAAAGCAAAATGACCGCAAGCAGCCCTATTTTTTCGTCGTAGAGCAACGCCCCTATCTTAAATACGCTTATTAAAAGAATGAAAAGAAAAAAGGCATTGGTAGTTAAAATCATCCAGTTTATATCCTTTAATCCAACCTTATCTAGAAATGTCATAACCAGGCCTGCCGTTAAAGGATAAAATTTTGGGTGCGACGGTAAAGGTAATATATAAAAATCTTTGGCTAGATTTTTATATTTTCTGCTCATTAACCTCTGATGAAATCTTAAGCTTTCCGATACCCTCGACGCATCATCAGCTTTTCTTAGGAATGTGCTTTTATCCAATACATAAAAATTTATCACGGCGTGAAACAATAATAAGATTATTATGATTAAGACTGCTTTGTTTTCTAATCTTTTTTTCAAATTAACCTCAATTCGTAAAATCTTCATCAAATTCATCAAAACAATTCAATAAAAAATGGCAATTATTTTTACATGTTGATATCTTCTTTCTTACTTCAAAGGCATCTTCTGAATACCACCTCTCTTTTAAATCATGTCCCTTTATATTTCCCAGGCATTCCCAGCCATAACATAAAAATATATCCCCTACTGCGCTTACGTGCACTGCCCTGTCAAGATTACACTGTTTCTTCTTAACAAACTTTTTAGGGTCCTGATAATAAGCCTGAAATGCCCTTAATTGACTGATTGGATTTCCAATCTTCCATTTATTTTTTTTTCAAATCTATTATCTTTTCTATGATCTCCGCTGTCTTTTCAGGATCCTTTGGCCAGAGATAGTTATATTTATTTAAATACCAATCCTCCTCCGGAGGAGTATTATTTGGTTGCATACAGGCCATAAAATTTATCGAACCTACGATCTTATTATCTGAATTGGCCCATTTTATAAGCTCCATAATATCGCCCTGATTTATCTCATATATGGCGCAGCATATATTAATAGAAAAATCTCTGGCGCAATATTTATGAAGATGGCCTATCGCATCTATAACCCGTTGATATACGCCCGGTACGCCTCTGAGAAAATCATGCACCTCGGGTTTATGACTATCGAGGGATAAGCTTATCATCTTTAAGCCGCTGTCCGCGATTCTCTTCGCCATATCCTCATCAATCAACCAGCCATTAGAGGCAATAGAAGTATCGAACCCTAAATCTACGCTATATCGCACCAGCTCCAATACTCCGGCCATCATAAGCGCCTCTCCGCCGCCTATATCTATGATAAAATGCTCATCCACCATCTGTCTCAGCGAATCAGCGCACCTCTTCCATTCTTCTAAAGTTGGAGGCCTGTTTGTAGAGATATCTGCTATAAGATCTCCCTTCCATTTATCGCACATCTTGCATCGCAGCATGCACGCATCTGTTATGCCGAAACAGCAAAAACCTGGTTTCAGGGCCGCGTCGATCATTTCCCCTTTCCTCCTCTTTCTTTTAATAATTGCTCCATAGAGTCCAGTTCGCTCACGCCTAAAATCCGAATATTTTCTTTCTTTAAAAAATCCAGCAATCTCTTATATCTTTGCATCCTTATATAAATATCATTCTTGCCATCTTTTGTATACCAGTAAAAATGATCCTTTATGTCTATATTAAACTTTTCTGGATCTGTGTACAAGTCTGAACCAGGGCCAACCCCGCAAGTGCTTATACTGGCAACATAATCTATATATGGAGAGGCCTTTTTTATATAATCCATGGTTTCCTTAAGATCATCTTCTGTTTCCCCAGGAAAACCAACAATGGTATTTATCTGCACCTCTATGCCAGCCTCCTTATGATAGCGTAGAAATTGCACAGCTTCGTCCGCAACATACCCTTTGTTCATAAGCCTTAATACTTTATTTGAAAAGCTCTCAACTCCTACGCTGGCAACCGTAAAACCGGATTCCATCATTTTCTTAAATAATGAAAAATCCATATCCTTCCTGACAGCTACTTGACCATGCCATACTACGCGCGGGTAACTGCCAGGTCCGTAAACCCTGAGGTCTTCTTTGATTAATAATTCGCTAAGCCGAGTTATAAAATCTATTGACCCATTAAGCATCAGGTCGCAAAACTTAAATACCTCTGTTTTATATTTATTGACGCAATATTTCATCTCTTCAACGATATTTTCCGGGCTTCTTAGTCTAAATGGCTTACCCCACATCACTGTATCATTGCAGAAACTGCACCTTCTAACACACCCCCTGCTGCCTAATATGGATATAAACCTCCTGTCATAGGAATCTATGTCAAAACCATTATAAGTAGGGAAAGGTATCTCATCTAACTTTAATATCGCTGGCCCTTGCACGCAGACAGTGTAATCTGACGGATCGTCCTTCCATACTAAAAAACCCTCAGGAAGTTTTATATCTGCATGTTCGCCATTTCTGTTTATATGCCTCAAAATCTGATGAAGAGCTACCTCTCCCTCTCCGATAACAAAATATTCAACAAAGTTTTTATTTATGCCTAAGCTGCCCCTGAATTCTTTCCATGCGGTAAAAGGCCCTCCAACAACGACAATCTTCTCCGGAGACGCATTTTTTAACTTCACGATAATATCTTTGAATAAATTACAGCTTGATATGGTCATGGAAAATCCTACAACTTTTGTCTCAAAACTTAATATCCTATCTACTATCCAGGATATCATATTTTCAAATTCGCCTCTCATCTTATCTGTCTGCCAGTAAAAATAGTCATTGTTTTTCCATGCATCTCTTATCTCTGGAGAAATATTTTTATATATTTCAAGATTCAAATCCAGCACCTTAACTTCCATATCATGTCTCTCCAGATACGCAGATAGATAAGCAACGCCTAAAGGCGGAAAATTCACTTCCCATGGAGGTAATTTCACCAATAATATGCTTGATTTACTGTTTAGGCTCAATGCAGCTATCCCCCTATTTTCTCCGTAACCTTATTATTATGTGTTTTTAATTTTTTGTTATCCTTCTGTAAATATGTAAAGTATAATTATCCGGCATTGCCAATTTCCCTATTTCCTTAAAATTATTTTCATTTTCTTTAATAAAAATCCTGTATATCTCATCTGGCACTAGAAAAAGGTTGTCAGGCATAAAATGCTTGTCATAAGTCAAAATGTAATCAGACTGTTCCATAATTGAATTCATTTCCTTAATCTTTTCCACATCAATAACATCACCATCGCGAAGCGGGGGACCTGTGAACAATTGATAGCTCCAATAAAGCCTTATAGGCAATTGCCTTTCTAAAATCTTCTCTTCAAGGCTTCCAGGAAGAACAAATGGACTATAAATGATCAGAACTTTTACAGGTAAATATCCACCTCTATCTTTCATAATAACTGATGTGATCTCTTCTGCTTTCCAATCCTCTTTTTTGGCTTGAAAAAGACCGACATGGCTAATGCTTGCATCTTGAAAACGCAGCATAGGATCTTTGACATCCTTTTGTATCCTCATATAAGGATAAATATTTATGGCTAAAGGTGAATAAGAGATTAAGAAATACTGAATTAATCCTAATATGCATATTATAAAGACACATATAGAGCTCTTTGACCTGGAAAAAGATATCTTCCGAATACCCAACGCGCTAATCACTGCGATTCCGCCTAAACCAGGCAAGGTAAATCTCTCGCAATACCCTGGCGGAGTAACTCCGGCCATGATAAATAAAGGCACTAGATACCAGAGTAAGAGAAAGATTAACTGCCTTGGCTTTTTAAAAATAAGGACAATTGCTGAAAAGAAAAATAAAGCCGCATAAAACCAATGAAGCTGGGTATTCAGAAAAGAATTCACAAAATGATAACTCAAACCACCGGGAACTTTATGTAAAGATGGGGTATCTGCGCCCCATTCCCTGCAAAGATCATAATAGCGCCTTGCTGCAAAATTTAACCAGGGTAAAACCAATGTTAAAAATATAAATAAAGATAGCGCCAAATTACATATACCTGCGATAATCTTGGAACGATATTCCGATCTTAGTGCTAACCATGGTTTTAATTGAAATATACAAAAAATCACCGGAGCTACAATAAAGTGAGCGGAAGAGAGTTTTGTCATTATCGTGACTGCCACAGCAAGGCCAAAAAGCATAGAATATTTACGATCGAAGAAATTATTTGATTTTATAAGTAAAAACATGGATAAACTTACCATTGCTAATGCCCCAAAATCCGGCATATACATTCGTGACATAGCAAAAACATGAGGATAGGTACTAATGATAAAGGCGGAAAGCAAGCCCCCGTATTCATCGGAAAACTCCCTGCCTATCAGAAAAATAGACCATATAAGTATAAATAAAAAAAACATATTAGACATGGAAGCAATCTTTCTAGATACACCAAAGATTGCGTATAAAGGCGCGGCTATAAATGTATAGATAGTGGCGTGATTTGCTTGTTTAAAATTATAATCTAAAAAATAGAGAAAGCTGGGCTTATCTTGTACTTTAGAAAGACCTCTGAATAATTCTACGCTTTGTTTATATCTGGCTAATGAATCGCCTTCAAAAGGAATTTCATTTTTGTAAATAATAATATAATTATTGACAAAATGAAAAATAAAAAGCGCTGCCAATAGTGCATAGATGTAACGTTTCTTTAAAAATGATCTTTCTTTATCATTCAAGGCCAAATGGATAATCTCCTTCAAAATAACAATTTAAGAGAAAATGACAGTTTCTAGTGCAGCTAATGACCTTATTTCTAATATTATCCGCGTCCTCAGAATACCAGCGTTCTTTGAGATCATGCGCCTTAATATTTCCTATGCTCTCCCAGCCATAACATATAAATATATCGCCTACCGCGCTGACATGTAAGGCCTTATCAAGATTACAGGGTGATTTTTTTACAAAGCTGCCCGGATAGCGCAGGTAGTTTTTAAATGCCTCGAGCTGGCAAACCTGGTTACTGACCTTAAACCCCTGACTTTTTAGATTAAGGAGTTCGTCGATTATCGCGCATGTTTTATCCGTGTCCTTGGACCATAAAAAATCATATTCTTTATTTTCCCACCAGTTATGTTCTAGATAATCCGGAGAGTTGTTCGGTTGCATGGGCACCATAAATACAATCCAGTTAATCCGACTGTCTGAATTTGCCCACTTGGCCAGGTCAATAATCCCGTCCTGGTTTATATTGTAAATCACGCTGCATATCTCTATTTCAAAATTCTTACAGTGTTTATCCAGATATTCTATAGCATTCATAACTCTTTTATAAATGCCTGGGACGCCGCGCAAATAATCATGAATCTTTTCATCAAGGCTGTCCAAAGATATATTGACGCTATCGAGTCCTGAATCGGCTATGCGTTTCGCCATATCCTCATCTATGAGAAATGCGTTAGTTGCTATATTAGTCCTGAACCCTTGATCGTGGCAATATTTTACAAGCTCAAGTAAATCCTTTTTCATGAGTGCTTCTCCGCCGCCAAAGTTTATCAAAAAGCCAGGATCCGTCATATCCTTTAAGGAATCCACAGACCTCTTCCAGTCAGCCATAGTAGGCACGTTAGTATGGTTCTCGACTAAGATATCCTCTTTCCATTTATAGCACATCTTACATCGCAGCATACAGTTATCTACTATCCCAAAACAGAGAAATCCAGGTTTAGGCATTAACTTCTTTTTTGCTTCAGACACCTGCATAAAACCTCCTCAAATTAAAATATCTGGTTAAATTTTTCAATAAAAATTTCTTGGGGCTGTCCAAGGAAGATACCTTACTGCGCATATAAAGATTTCTGCCTATATCATCGCAACTTTTATAACACCCGAGTTTAAGGCCTGGGTCATTACCTATAAGTTTAAAAAATGGATTCCCCTCTTTAGGGTCTAACGCGTTCTTCCTGAATTCTATCTGTTTTGGAGAATTCCATATCTTTAAAAATTTTTGGTTATATATATTGCCTACGGGAAATCTATGACTTTTAAGGCAGGAGTTCACATTCCCATCCGCAAGTATCCTTGCAAATGTCCAGCCAACATAGCAAGGCAGTTCGTCTAAAAGACCTTTATCGTATTGCCCTTTTTCGGCAAAACTACTGGAAATGCGCCTGTAAAAATGGTCAAAGTTCAATATCTCCAATTTCTTTCTAAACTCCCCGTTATTCATTTTAGACCTTAAGATATCGCACTTACGCACTGTTTCTTCGGCCTCGTCTTTATTAAGAAGCAGCTTATCTGTCGCGCCCGGTATAGTATCAATGACCGTGAATTCCAAAGACTCTGAATCGGTATCCAGGGCAAAATCTACCATTTCTAGAATCTCTTTATAATTTATGCTCGAGATAACATGGTAAACCTTTATATAAGGCTTTCTGATGCTGGTTTTTAAAGAATTCAAATACCTAAGCGTATCTTTTATCCGTAGAAAAGTCTCTTCGCTCTTATTAGGGTGCGTCTCTCTATATGTCTGCGCCGTCCCTGCCCAAACACTCACTGTCATGTGGTCAAGGCCTAAATCCACCAACCTCTTTACCTTTTCTCTGTCTATCAATGTGAAATTTGTGTTTACGTAACATATAAGGCCTTTCTTTTTTGTGTATTCAAGGACTTCCATAATGTGAGGATGCATAAAAGGTTCCCCTCCGCCGGCATAATATATCTCTTTTGCTCCCATGCCGGCAGCCTCATCCAAGAAAGATTTGATTAAACTGATAGGAAGGGACTGAGATTTTATCTTTGGCGGGAGTCTCCTATCCCCCAATAAAGGCGAATTGCACCAGCATCCGATGCAATCATTATTGCAATCATTTGTTATGTCTATCTGTATAAAGCTAGGGCCTGTATAGGCATGCTTGCCGTCAAGTATCCCCATAATCTCCAGATATTCCTGTCTTATATTTCTCGGATTTAAATATTTAAAAGTCTTCTCCATCGCATACGGCAAGCCGTTATTTTTCAAATAAGAGATAAATAACTCCGGAAGCGACCTTTTTCTATTAAGCAAGGTGATTGTATTGCCATCTTTCCGTAACCTTACGCAGCCTTCCATGATCTTACGCAACATTAGATAGCCTCTTTAATATATATTCTGCCTTTAAAAAAATCGTACTTCCCTGCCTTGTAATGAGAAGGCCTGTTAAAATTTGCATATATAAATATAGCATTCAGGTCCCTTGAGGAACTCTGGATCTGAGGTATGGCGCCCATCCCATCTGAAGAGAAATCCAGCATGATGTCAGGAAACATGGAATCAAATAAACTTCTGGCGCCTACTTCTTTTTTAGACGTGTCTTTCAAGTTTATTTCCTGCCAATTTCTGCTTATTTTAAATTTACCGTTTTTATCGCCTGCTATCCAGTCGCTATATTTTTCTGAAAGCATTATGCCTACCTTTTCTGTATCAAATTCAATATCTTCTTTATATATATTCTCTATCTTCCAATCGATGGTGCCTTCATTAACTATATTAAGACGCCAGATCTGTCTTATAGGCAGATATTTCCATTCGCTTGCTATTACTACGCCTTCTTTAGACCTTTCTACAATATGCCAATCTGACTGCGAAGAGTCAAACCAGTTTCCATATATAGAGATGGATGTATTAAAACCTACACCTTTGGTTAACTCAATTTCGTTCCAGAAAATCTTCACCTTGCCTAAGCCATATAAAATTTTAAATCTCCCCTTTTCAATCTTATGCATGCTATGCCTCTGATACCAATCACTCCTTTTTACAATAAACTTGAGATAATCATATGTCTTATAAAACGAATACAATGCCCCTTTATCTAGGATATATCTCCAGAATTTAGCTGCAAGGATCTTGACCGGGAAGTCATAATTTGGCTCTCTATATCTGCAATGATACTCCCAGGCAGTGCACGCCCTTTCTTTGGCATAGACCAGTTCTTCTGCTGTGAGTAAATTACTATAAAATACACTTTTATAATTTCCGTCATACTCTGACCAATCCTTTGTAATGATACGGCCTTCCTTTTCCAGATCCATAAAATAATCCGTGCCGGGATATGGGGTGGTTATTGAAAATTGCGCTGAGGTCGGATTCAGTTTTAGCGCGTAATTGATAGTCTTCTCTATAGTTGCTCTGGTTTCTCCAGGTAATCCAAAGGTAAAAGTCAGATGGGTCTTTATACCCATCGCCATTGTAAGCTTGACCATGTGTTCTGTCTTTTTTAAATCCATGGATTTCTTTGCCTTATTTAAAATATCTTGATCAGCGGATTCTATACCATACTTAACTGCGTATAACCCCGCTTTTTTTAAGACGGTTAATTGATTTTCATCCATTAAATCTGCCCTGGCCATTATAGCCCATGGAATCCTTAACCTGCCATCCTCGCCCCTTTTCGAGACATCTTTACAAAATTCGAGTATCCTCTCTTTTCCTATATTCCATGTATCATCATCGAAATATATGGATTTAAACCCGAAATAATTTACAAGGTATTCCATTTCATCTACTACATCCTTGATGCTCCTGGTCCTGTAGCTTCCTTTCTTATAGATGATCTGCGGCCACGCGCAGAATATGCATTGAAACGGGCAGCCCCTGCTCGCCACCATCTGGACACTGGGAATCAGGAGTCCGCCGGGGACATCGTAATATCTTTCCATCGGAAGAGATTCCCTCATTGGCCAGGGAAGGAGATCCAGATTATCCAACAAAGGCCTCTCTGGATTCTTAATAATCCTAGTGTCTTCCCTGTAAATAATCCCTTTGACTCCATCTAAAATACTAGACTTCTTTAAATGCTCCATTAAATCCAGAAGGATCATTTCATATTCACCGACCAAAACATAGTCTATGAACCTATGGCCTTCCAGGAACTCTTTCTTCGTTATGTTGATGTCAGGGCCGCACACTATTATCTTCATTGACTTATGTAACTTTTGCAAAATAGACATATCATTATAAGTAGACACAGTGGACGTCTCTGCAACGATGAAATCTGGGGCAATTTTCTTAACTTTATTTATAAAATTTTCGCAAGGCAGCTTCTCGGCAATAGCGTCTATTAAATAAACTTCATATCCATTCTTTTTTAAAAGGGCTGCTGCATATGCCAGGAAAAACGGGAATGGTAGATAATCCCCTTCCTGACTGGCCTTTATGTGAGGCCACCTGGAACCAGCCCTTACGCCCCACCTATCCCCGACCTTCCATGGTAAGTTTGCGAGAACTATCTTCATTTTACCTCTATCTCCATCTTAAAAAATGTATTTTGCCCACTCTTGTACTTTAGATCCAAATCCCTGGAAGAAGCTACGAAGTTTAAAAGACGGCTCCTTGTCTTAAAATCGCTGTTTTGTATTTGCGCAAAAACCTTGGGTCTAGGATCTCGTTTCCTAAGAAAGACGGCAGGCAAGACCGTGTCTATATCAGACTTTGCGCCTACAAAATTACTATCTTTTTTAATTTATCTTATGTCGGTCCAGTCTTTAAACTGAGGGAACCTGGTTGGCTTATTTGAACTATCGAGCCAGATATTGTATCTTTCTGAAAGCATAATGGTAAATTTCTGCTCAATAAATTCCATGTCTTTTCCTGTCTCCACTTTTACCTCGCATGTAATACTTCCATCATCAAGGCGGGATAATATCCAGGTCTGCTTTATAGGAAGTGTTTTCCAGCTATTATTTATCACAATGGAGCCGGATTCTACTTTTTCTGCCCGCCACTTTGCCTTGGATGAATCATGCCACTTCCCGTTTACAAAAATAGATGAATTAAGGCCGGCGTCTTTTGTTAATTCCCGGCCTTCCCAGTAAATCTTTAGGCCAGTGTTCCATCCCTTGATCTCTACCTTCCCTGATTTTAAACACACATCTCTCCAGATATTTTCTAGTCTTTTTTTTCTTAATATAAAGGCTGTGTAGCTTATGATCTTTAGAAAAGCTATAATCACCCCTTTTTCCTTGCATGCATTTTTAAATCTTTCGAATTCCTTTCCCATCTTTCACCTCCTTTATGCTTATCACTGCTTTAAAATCTTTTTGTTTTCTCTTATCCGCACTTATTCTTCTGCATTGCATAACCCGGCCTTTGTAAAAATTATCTGAATTCTCAACTACTATCTTAAGGCCTTTTTCTGCGGAAAGCGGTTTATATAAAATACTATTACAGCCATTTTCTGTTTCTACAAAAGAATTTTTTGCAGGGCCATAGTAAAGCCGTTCCCAATAATTATCTATATCGAGATTTTCAAAATTTCCAGGGAATATGCCTTGGGCCTTCCCGGCAATATTCCACCTTGAAAATGTCTTATTAAGCATTAGATTCATCTGTTCCAGGTCAATCCTGACTTTACCATAAGGCTTGTATTCTATATGCCACAATATATTGCCCATCTTGTCTATTTTGATATGCCATATCTGCAGCAAGGGGACCCACGCCCAATAACCTGCTATTGTAAAACCGCTCTTGTCTTTCTTTAACAGCTTCCATTTAGCCCGACTCGAATCAATCCATTTATTATCACTGAATATAGCAGAATAAAAACCAAGGCCGGTTGTCAATTCATCCTTCTTGTAAAAAATCTTACCTGTGCCGCCTAAGAATTCAAATCTTAAGTCATTGCGCCTTAAGATGATGGGTATTTTCTTATCATGCCTGAGAAAGTCACATCTCTTGTTAGAAATATAGATCTCACCTTTAAAAAAACTATGCCTGCCTTTGCTGTATCTTATTTCTTCGTTGTCATTAATCTCAAGCGCTTTTAATACAGTCTGAGATTTCTCAATAGAACAATCAATCATATAGTCTTTCTTGTCTCGGCATACTAAGGTTACGACAGGAGAAGCCGCGCCCTCTCTGGATAAAACTCCAATCATACGGGCATTCGGCCTTGTAAATCTGACAAAAAAGGAGCTATCTTTTGAAATTTTCTTTTTGTCAAACACGCCTGTTTCATATTCAGAGTACCATCTTGAAAATATATCATTCATGTTTATAATAACCTGCCTATTAGTAATAGGGGCTCTGCTCTTTATCAACAAATCTATATCCCAACTTATGCACCCTTTCCTTCCCAAAGAAATAGCCCATATCTGCTGCACTGGAATATTCCATTTGTAAAGCAATAGTTTAATCTTATATCTTGATTGTTGCAAGACCTTCACTTTAAGGCCTTCAAATTCTGTCTTTCTTTCCCTGTTTCCGTACACATAAGACGAGTCTAAGAAATTATTCTTTGATATTAATTCACCTTTGTAATAAAAACTGAAAGTGGGTTTGTCAAACACCAGCTTTATACACCCTCTTTCTATATAGATCGGCTCCTGGATTTCTTTTTCTATGGCCTTTTCCTTTTTGATCTGCTCTTTTAATAGTCTCTTTTTCTCGCGCTCCTCCTCTTTTTGCCTAATCCTTTCTTCCTTGAGCCTTTCTTTCAGTAATTCCTTTTCTCTGCGCTGTAACTCTCTTTGTTTCATTTGTTCTTCTCTGAGCCGTTTCTTTTCCAGTTCCCGCTCTTTTTTCAATGCCTCCCTTTGCCTTGCCTTCTCCTCCGCGAGTTTTTTCTTTGCAAGCTGCTGTTTCTTGCGCTGAGCCTCT
>JAPLMD010000067.1 GCA_026387235.1 Candidatus Omnitrophota bacterium | reverse complement strand
GCCGATTGACCAGCCAATGGCAATTCCCATTAATATTGTTAAAAAAATTAATAGCATAGGCATTTTTTATTGTAGGTTAATTTATAGTAATATTTTCAGTAGCTCCTGCCGCAGAGATTGTCCTGGAGCTGCCGCCTAGTTTGTCTGTAATCGTGACTGATCCGCCGGTCCCTTCTATTAATCCGGATGAATTGAACGTTACTTTGTCGTTCTCAAATGTAATTGGGTCAATATTCTCATCGCTCTCGACTTCAAATTTTATTGAACTTGGGAGAGGGTATTTTTTTTCATAAATCTGGCCTGAGCCGTCTTCTATCCAATACTGGCCTTTTTTAACATCAAAAACTACCGAATAATTTTTCCTTAATGTTGCAGCGTTGCTCCTTGCTATGCGTATCATTCCGATAATAGCCCTTGCGGTTGTTTTTATCTTCAAGCCTTTTCCAAAACCTGACGTAAAAGGTAAGGATATGCCCATAATCATTGCCATTATCGCAAGCACTATGAGCATTTCTATAAGGCTAAAAGCCCGCCTGTTACCAATTTTTGATATCATCTTTATCTTCTCCGTCTCCGATGCCATTAGGGCCTTTGGAATAGAGGTCATAAAAAGAGGTATTGTTTTTACCTGGATTCGTGTATACAAAAGCATTACCCCATGCGTCTATGTATTCCTCATTCTCATTCAATTCGTCTTTTTTGATCTGTATATAAGGTCCGCTCCACTCAGCGTCTCCCGGGTCTTTTGTAAGGGCTGATACAAGGGTCTTATTATCTGTTCCGGGGTATTTTCCCATATCTGTCTCATGCATGCTTATAGCTGTTTCTATGCTTGCTATCTGAGCTTTTGTCTTAGTGACAGAGCCGCGTTTTCTGGCTTGCTGAGCTCCGCTTACGACCATACCCCCAAGTATTGCAATAATAGCAATCACAACCAATAGTTCTATAAGTGTAAAACCTTTGTTTCTCATAAAACCTCCCAATTATGCATATTCTTTAGTTTCTCTTAAAACTTCTTCAATAGTTGTAATCCCTTCCATGGCCTTCTTGAGCCCGTTTTCCCGCAGGGTTTTCATGCCTCCTTCGGCCGCCGCATTCCGTACAGCAGCCATGCTTTCGTGCTTTACAACGAGCTCTCTTATTTTATCATTTACTATAAGCAACTCGTATAAACCCGTGCGGCCTTTATAACCGGAACCATTGCATTCCGAACAACCTTCCCCTTTATAGAATTTTATATCTTTTATCTTTTCTTTTGATATGCCGAACTCTGATAATTCATGTTCCGATGGCTTATGCTCTTTTCTGCATTTGGAGCATATTTTTCTGATGAGCCGTTGGGCAAGCACTGCCCTGACAGTTGACGTTATTAAAAAAGGTTCCACGCCCATATCTACAAGTCTTGTAACCGCGCCCGGCGAATCATTTGTATGTAAAGTGCTGAATACAAGATGCCCGGTAAGGGCTGCCTGGATGGCTATCTCCGCTGTTTCAGCATCTCTTATTTCTCCTACCATTATAATATCAGGGTCCTGTCTGAGTATATGCCTTAACGTCCTGGCAAAGGTAAGATCTATCTTTGTATTTATGGCAACCTGGATAATGCCTTCTATGTCATACTCAACAGGGTCTTCAGTAGTTATTATTTTATAGTCTATTTTATTTATCTCGCTCAGGCAGGAATAAAGCGTGGTGGTTTTACCGCTTCCCGTAGGCCCGGTAGTCAGAAAAATGCCGTTAGGCCTCTTTATAAGCTCTCTTATTTTTAATTTAATATCTTCGTCCATGCCTATTTGATCGAGCGATAAACTTACAACGCTTTTATCGAGAACCCTCATAACAATGCTTTCTCCGTAAAGCGTCGGCAGCGTGGAAACCCTCAGGTCTACTGTTTTTCCCTCTATGTCAATCATAATCCTTCCATCCTGAGGCAGCCTGTTTTCCGCAACATCAAGGTTTGCCATAACCTTTATCCTGGAGCTTATCGCAAGGCTAAGATCTCTCGGAGGATGCGCTGCGTCATAGCATATGCCGTCTATCCTGTAGCGTATCTTATAGTCTTTTTCAAAAGGCTCAAAATGTACATCTGATGCCTTCTCTCTCACTGCGCGCAAAAGAATCATATTTAAAAGCTTCACTACAGGCGCGCAAGAGGCTATTTCTTTTAATTTATCAGCGTCGTTTTCTGCTTTACCCGCTGCAGGGACCATGCATGTTGATTTTTCCGCTTCTTCTATGACTTCGCCCAGAGATTCTTCTTCCTTGCCGTAATACTGCCCTATAGTTTTCTTAATGTCTTCATCTTTTGCGATTACCATCTTTATGTTTAACCCTGATACAAAACGCAGCTCGTCAGTCAGCTTCATGTTCAAAGGATCGGATACCGCTACCATAACAGAATCTTTTTCGACTTTGATAGGCATTATGCTGTAAAATTTGGCAGTAGAAGCAGAGATTTTATTTACGGCCTCTCTTTCTATGTTTATTTTGGATAAATCAACCACCTCTATATTTAGCCAGCTTGCTGCGGCTGACAGCAGCTCACTCTCTTTTATGTAACCGTTATCTACGAGAGCTTTAAAAACATTTTTGCCGGTCTTTTTTTCTTCTGCAAAAGCATCATCAATCATCTGCTGGGTCAAAAGTTTTTTATCCGACAGTTTTTTTAATATTAAATTATACTGTGAATTATCAGGCATCTTGAGTTACCCTCAAAACTTCTTCAACGGTCGTATAGCCGCGTTTTACCTTTTCCATGCCGTCTTCTTTTAATGTCCGCATCCCAAATTCTCTTGCCTTTTTACATAGAACGGTTCCGGGAGTATTTTCTATTACCAATTCCCTCATATCGTCGTTCATTATCAAAAGTTCATAAATACCCATCCTGCCTTTAAATCCCGTATTGTTACAGGTAGAGCAGCCTTTGCCTTTATAAAGCTCAAAATCTTTCAACTGGTCAGGTAAAAGAGAAAGCATAGCAATCTCTTCCGCTGAGGGCTTGTAAGTTTCCCTGCAAGATGGGCATATTGTTCTTACCAGCCTCTGAGCCAGAATGCCTTGGACCGTAGAAGCTACCAGGTAGGGCTTTATGCCCATGTCTACCAGTCTTGTAACTGCGCTGGCCGCGTCGTTTGTATGAAGCGTGCTGAAAATAAGATGTCCCGTAAGGGCTGATTGAATGGCTATTTCCGCTGTTTCCAAATCCCTTATTTCTCCTACCATTATGATATCAGGCGCCTGCCTTAGCATTGAACGGAGGCCGCTCGCAAAAGTAAGATTGATTTGAGGTTTTACCTGGACCTGATTTATGCCGTCTAATTGATACTCCACGGGGTCTTCTATTGTAATTACTTTTCTTTCTTTTTGATTTATGTGGCTTAAAGTTGCGTATAGCGTGGTGGTTTTTCCGCTTCCCGTAGGGCCGGTGACCAGAATCATCCCATTGGGAATATTTATCAGCCTCTCGAAATCTTTTTTATTTTCAGGCAAAAAGCCCATATCTTCCAAACCTACCATAAAACCGCTTTTATCCAGGATTCTCATTACAACACTTTCTCCATATGTCGCGGGCAGCGTAGAAACCCTTAGGTCCAATTCTTTATCCTCCAGCTTAAGCTTTATCCTCCCGTCCTGAGGCAGCCGCTTTTCCGCTATATCCATCCCTGCCATAATCTTTAACCTGCTGATAATTGAACCCTGCAACCTCTTGGGAGGCCCCTGTATTTCATGTAATACCCCGTCAATTCTATATCTGATGCGGAATTTACGATCCAATGGTTCTACGTGAATATCGCTCGCCCTTCTCTTTAGCGCCTCTTCTATTATCATGTTTACCAATTTTATAACAGGCGCGTCGTCATCGCCTTTTACATCTTTAATAGCTTCTGATAGTTTGCCTAAATCACTCTGCGGCTTTTCTTTTTGTTTGGGCGAATAAAGCTCAGCCAAAGCTTTGTCTATGCCAGCCTTGTCAACAAGCGCCATATCTATGTCAAGGTTTGTTATTTTTTCAAAGAAGCCGCTTGCAAGAAAATTAATAGGGTCATCTGTTGCTAGTAAAAGTGTCTTGTTTTTAATCTTGTAAGGAATTACCCTGTGGCTAGCGGCAAGCTGCGAAGAAATAACATTAGCCACTGTCAGGTCAATGTCTTCTGTTTTAATCGCGATAGGAAGTATACCTATCTGCGGCACAAGAGTATTCCCTACGCTTTCGTTCGCCACATAGCCCAATCTAACCAGTATTTTCGCAAGCCGCTCCTTGGTATTGAACTGTTCGTCAAGCGCCGCGCGGATCTTACGATCGTCTAAAAGCCCTATATTCTCTACAACTTCTTTTACGATCTCCTGCTGTTTTATCATATGATATTCTTAAGCGGTATGTTTTTTTTAGAAGCGATTTTCCGGCAATCATCATATTCCGGAGAAACTCTTACAAGTTTTCTGCCTATGTAGCCCTTATTCATTCTTATCTTCCCGTATTTCCAATTATCCGCACTTTTTTTTCTGATGAGCTTTAATCTTTTTACTTCGTAATATCTTATTCCAAAGCTGGTTGTCTCTCTGAATATAATCTCCGCTGTTTTTTCTAATTTATCTTTAGGTACCAGCGCCGTGAGTAAAATGCCGGGCCTTAACTTTTTCATCTGTACGGGCGTAAGAAAAACCTCCATGGCGCCTGCTTTATAAAGTTTCTCAAAAACCGTCTCATAAATAACAGGGCTCATGTCATCTATATTCGTCTCTGCAACATATATGCTGTCTTTCAAAAATTTATTTTTCATTTGTTTATGAGGCTGGCGAAATAACCTGCGCCGAATCCATTGTCTATATTAACCACTGTGACTCCGGGCGCGCAGGAATTCATCATCGTTAATAAAGGCGCTATGCCTTTGAAACTGGAACCATAACCAACGCTTGTGGGCACAGCAATAACAGGCTTATCCGTAAGTCCTCCCACGACGCTTCCCAGGGCGCCCTCCATGCCGGCCACTACTATGATGACGTTGGCCTTTGAAATTTCAGGAAGTTTATCCAGCAGGCGGTGTATTCCTGCAACGCCTACGTCGTAAATAGTTTTTACCCTATTCCCCATGACTTCCAGAGTAATCCTGGCTTCTTCGGCCACAGGGATATCGCTGGTGCCTGCCGTCAGTATTAAAACTGTTTTTTTATTTTTCAATCCGCATTTTTTCAAATATATGATTCTTCCAGGCTCATTATATTTTAATACAGGGAAAGTTTTCTTTAAAAAATCATATAAAGATTTATTTGCGCGCGTAAGAAGTACAGGGTTTCCGTGTTTTAAAAGAACTTCCGTTATTTTTTTTACGTGTTCCATGGTTTTGTTTTCACAGTAAATAACCTCTCCGAAGCCTTTGCGAAAAAATCTGTGATGGTCTAACCTGACAAATCCCATGTTTTCATAAGGAAGGCTTTTAAGCGCGTCAAAGGCGCTGCTTACAGACATTTTTTTGGAATAAAGCTTACTCAATATTCCTTTTAAATATTTTTTGGAATTCATTTTATGGTTTTTTAAATATAAAATAAAGCATTATAGCTATTATAATCCCGGAATATATGTAAAAATCATTGAAATAGAAAAAATCCCTGATGCTATCAAAATTAGTGCCGCTGTAATTTTTATTGCCTTTTGTTATGCCTTTTCTGCGGTAGGCTTCCAGGTCATCTACCTTGAATCTGGTGTATATGCCGCCTATCTTATATGCGGTAATTTGATGTGTCCTGGATAAATCGCTGAGTTCATTTTCTGCGATGCTCAGATAATCCGCAGCTTCCTTTGAAGTTAAAAAACGCTTCATCATTTAGTTTTTTCTTTCGCAATCCACTCTTCTATTTTTGGCCGTTCAAATTTCCAGTCATTACCTTCTTTAAAAGCCGGTATTTTCCCTGAATTTGCCCATTCGAGTATGTTAGAAACCTCTACTTCTAAGTATCTTGCAAGTTCTTCTATGTTAAGAATACTGCCTTTTGAACCAGTCCCGGTAAGCATTTGGCATTTTCCGTGAATAACAGCACCTGTTTCCACGCTGAGGCTCGGTGTAGTTATGTCGCCTACGATATGGGCGCTTGAAAGAACTTTTAAACTAGCGCTAGCGAATAGATTACCTATGACTTTTCCGCTTATTGTTATCTCGTCTCCATTTATATCAGCCCGTATAAAAGCGTTTTCGCCTATTGTCAGGCTGCCTTTTGTATCAAGCTTGCCTTCAAAATCGCCGTTTATTCTCAAATTCACAGGGTCTTTAAACATGAGAGTTCCCTGCATGCTAGCATCTACATCCAGAATCTTCTTTTCGTTTTTATCCCGCCTTAGCATATGCACCTCCCAAATTTTGCGGAGCAAGAAAGGGACCCTTACTCCTGCTTGTCCTCAGCCTCAATAGGTATCTTTCTTAATAGGTATAATGTAGCAAATGCTATGATAGCAGTTGCCCAGCCGGCTATGTAGAATCCACAACCAATAGCCAATCCTATGCCTGAAACAGTCCAAAGGCTCGCCGCTGTAGTAAGCCCCCTTACAGATTCGCCTGAACGAATAATAGTCCCAGCGCCACCTTGGCTTGCGGTAGCCTCAGCATCCTGGACAGGGCATTGCGATAGGCCTCCATCTGCGGCCGGTACTGTTTGGCGAGTTCTGCCAGAGCCGCGTCGTCTTTGACCTCGTCGCTCTTGAAATCAAGCACCGTCGCTTTGAGAGCCTTCCCGTTCTGGTCGCGCAGCACAACGACCCGGTCGAAAGTCCCGCTCACCCAGCGGTTGCCGTCCACCACCTCGAATTTCCTCTCCTGCCACAATTCCGGGTTGCCCGGCGGCCGTGTCAGAGCACGGCGTATCTCCGGGGCTGCCATTGCCCGGTGAAACAAAGCAATAGCCTTCT
>JAPLMD010000032.1 GCA_026387235.1 Candidatus Omnitrophota bacterium | reverse complement strand
AAATAAAAGAGGCTAGGGTATATTATGGGCTTAATTCTATATTGAGGCAAAAGAAGATAAATAAGATATCCTTAAATGAGGTTTATGCTGACGTAAATATAAATCAAACAGGAATCGCAGGGCTTTATCCTTTTCCTCAGGGTGAAACCGGGTCCAAAAATAAATTTTCAATAGATAAAATAGAAGTTCTCGGAGCGGCTATTAACTTAAGTAAAGATGATATTAAAATAAAGGCAAAGGCGTCTTTGCAATTAGATATGGCTGCGAATTATATAGATTATATAAAATTAGAAGTCTATTCTTTTAGGACCAATTTGTTTGAGATAGAAGACCTGACATTAAATGCTTCTCAAGGTCAGACTATAGGAGAGTTTTATATTAAAGCCATTAACTACAATAAATTAAAATTAGCAGATATTACAGGGAAGAGCGAGTTAGAAGGCAAGCGTTTGCTCATAAGCCCTTTACTGGTCAGTTTTCTTGGGGGTAATATTAAGGGAGAATTTAGTATTACATTGGATCAGGACATGGATTATAGTTTAAGGCTTAATACCCAGGGCGTGGAGATAAAGAGATTTGTGGATGGCATGGAGCTTAACGAGAAATTTGACATGACAGGGAGATTGGGCGGCGTATTTTATCTCTCAGGCAAAGGCCAGGACATAAAGGACATAAAAGGCGATTTTAATACAGATGCTCCAGGGGGTGTATTGATTATGAAGGATAAAACGTTTCTTGAAAATGTTGCTAAGCAGTCAAACCAGCCGCTTGATATAATTGTGGAAAGTTTTAGGAATTACAATTATAATAAAGGAATATTGAGCCTATATATAAATGATGGCAATCTGGTTCTGGATATTAAGTTAAACGGAGAAGCAGGGGAACGTAATTTAACAGCAGTATTGCATGAGTTTAAAAAATAAAAAAAGGGGGGAATTTATGAGAATGGCCTATCTGTTGATTATAGTTTTATTTTTGAGCATGGGCTGCGCGAGGATAAAAGTAGAGGCGCCAAAAGAGCCTATCAAATTAGATATATCAATGAGGCTTGATATATATCAGCATGTCGCAAAAGATATTGATGCTATTGAAGACATTGTGTCCGGGTCCGGAGAAAAAACACCCAACACTAGACAAGGGAGCATGCTGGATATTTTGGTCCCGAACGCGTATGCTCAAGAGGCTTTAAGCCCGGAGGTGGAACAGGCAGCTTTGAACCGCAAGGCAAGAAGGCAAGAATTAGTTTCGCTGGAGGGAAGAGGAGCAATCGGAGAGAACAGAATCGGCCTTGCGGAGATAAGAAACCCGGAAGTTATAGATGTCCTTGCAAAGGCATTGATTGATGCGGAGAACAATGACAGGATGATAATATATAAAGCTATTGCTGCTAAAAATGGCATATCTATTGAAGAGGTTCAGAAAATGTACGCAAAAAAATTACAGGACGGGACAGGTTCCGGAACGCAGGTAGAGGTATTGAACGAAACCTCTGGCCGGTATGAGTGGAAGGTGAAATGATAATAATTAATATATTAGGTTTTTTTGTTATAGCTATCCTGATATTTTTCTTTAGCAGGAAGACGAATGATCTTGCGTTAAAAGAAAGCGAAGAAAAGATTAATGCGCTCAGGCGCGAATGGAGCGATACGCTTTCAAAAAACACAGAGCTTATTTTAAAACAGCTTAATGAGAGCGCCAAGGTTCAGCAGATGGTAAGCAACAATATGGGGGAGAGGCTTGATAGCGCAACGAAGGTTTTTGGAGACGTCAAAAAAAGCCTCGGGTCTCTGGATGAAAAGACACAGCAGATTTACGAGGTAGGAAAGGACATTGCGAGTTTACAAGAAATACTCAGGGCGCCTAAGATGAGAGGCGGGCTGGGAGAATTATTTTTAGAATCGCTCTTGGAACAGATCATGCCCCGCAAAGATTTTTATGAGCTTCAGTATAGTTTTAAGACAGGGGAACGTGTGGACGCAGTGATAAAGATAGGCAACCGCCTTGTGCCGGTTGATTCAAAATTTCCTTTAGAGAGTTTTAAACGTTTCGTAGACGTTCAAACAGATGAGGAGAAAAAACGCGCAAAAAAAGAATTTATAAAAGCGGTCAATACCCACATAGACGACATTGCTGCTAAGTATATCCTTCCTGATGAAGGCACGTATGATTTTGCGCTGATGTATATACCTGCAGAAAATGTTTACTACGAGACAATAATAAAGGATGATGGTTTTGGAGAGGAAAAATCCATATTCAGCCACGCTATATCCAAAAAGGTAATACCTGTGTCTCCGAATAGTTTTTACGCGTATCTGCAGGTGATCATCCTTGGCATGAAAGGCTTGAAGGTAGAAGAAAAGGCGCAGGAAGTGATAAAGATGCTTATTACTTTGAAAGGTTCTCTTGGAAAATTTACAGAGGATTTTGAAGTGATGGGCACTCACATTGACAACATGAAATCAAGTTACGAAAGGGCAGTAAAAAGTTTAGATAAATTCGAAGATAAGCTGCTCTCAGCGGATTCGCTGGAAGAGAAGAAAAAATTGGAATAAGGATATAATGCCTATCACTGAAACGTTGGCGGCGGCCGTTCGCCAATGTTTTAGTGGTAAACGGGGAGTAGCGCAGTTGGCTTAGCGCGCTTGCTTCGGGAGCAAGAGGCCGGCGGTTCGAATCCGCCCTCCCCGACCACGTAGGACATCGTGGATTTTTTGCCAGAAAAACATTGACTTTTAGCTTATGATTTAGTATAATTTATCCTAATAATTAGGAGATATATTTAAGACAAGGCCATGGGAAAGATGGCCTTTTTTTGTCTTGTAATATAAAGGGCTTTTAAAAGAGATTTAGCCTATGAGAAAGATAAAAATATTAACCCTATTTCTAATAATAAGTTTCCTGTGCCAGAATGTATCATTTGGCACTCCAGAGAGAAATTCTGCATTAAGACCACCTTCTCAGTTCGGCAATCCTGCATTTGAAAAAGAAGTTAATACTTTAAAAGCAAAATTAGAAGAAGCCAGTGCTCGAAAACCAATGGGTTCAAGCATTAGTCCAGATATTGTCAGGCAGAAGCTTATGGATGATCCTGGCAAAGCAGTAGATATAATAGACCAGCGCATGATGTCGGTTAATCTTCTTACCGCAGAGCTACAAGATCCTTTTGGTTTTGATAAAGCATTTCCAAATTTTAAACAAGAGGTCAAATTTGTATCAGAGCTAATCCGAGGGACTGATGTGCAAACTATTTTGAGTGAGGTGAAAAGTCTTTATAAGAGCGACAGGCCATTGCCTGATGTCGAACGCATTGAATTCCGTAAATGGACCAAGGGGCTCATCCGTGATGATACCACAGGTTTAGATATTTTTGAAGCAGCTTATATTAAAGACAGGGTTATGTATATTTATATAACTTCCCCAGAATATTTTGTAGCTGTTTTTTGCCTGATTTATGAAAAATTAATTTTACCTCTTGATC
Organism: Candidatus Omnitrophota bacterium; assembly: GCA_026387235.1. Classification (GTDB taxonomy): domain Bacteria; phylum Omnitrophota; class Gorgyraeia; order Gorgyraeales; family Gorgyraeaceae; genus UBA10183. The sequence goes on along the minus strand of JAPLMD010000032.1, from coordinate 5,253 downwards.
CTACAATAACAGAAGAGCAATTAAAGGCAAATGTTCCACATACTCTGGCTATGTTAGCTGAATCAGCATTTAGCAGATATTTAAGCGAAACAGAAACAGCTGAAAGGCAATTTAGGTTTATGCCATTGGAAGATTGGCACGATGGCAAACTATCAACAGCTCAATTTGTTGAAAGATATGAAGATGTAAAAAATGAAATTATTGAGAGAAAATTTCCTGTTACCCCAGATATGCCTGATCCCGAGCTTACTAAGGCCAGACAAAAATATGCGCTGTATTATGCAGAAGATTTACATGAAAATGCAGATTACCAGGTTACTTCTGTTCGTGAAAGGATTGAGAGGCGTTTAAAGAGGAGCAGAGAAATAGAATTAGCTGATAAAAATATACCTGAATTTCAAGCTGGCTCTACATCTTATAAATTGCCGCAAGGTAATGAAGCTATTGTTTCATTTGCAAGCGCCAAAGGCAGCAATCGCCCAAGGCAAGAAGATAGATTTGTAAATGCCAGGATTGAGCTAAGCGATATCAAACATGGCAAGGGTCAGGTTATGGCTGTAATGGATGGACATGGAGGCCCTGATACAGCAGAGAAGGTTAAGAATATTTTACAAGCTACATTTGAAACGGCATTAAAAGAAAAAGAGGGTAATGTTGAAAATGCATTACGTCACATGGTTAATTTACTCTATGAGGCAACCAAGGATGATGAAACAGGCACAACGCTTTCTGTGGTGTATGTGCCTGATGATGAATTACGGGCATATGTGGCTTTTCTTGGAGATTCACCTATAGTTATTAAGGGTAAGCATGGAGTGTATACAAATAGCGATAAGATGCATAATGTTACGTGGAATATTTCAGAAAGGAATGCTGCGATTCAACGAGGCGCTGCTTATAGAGAAAAAAAGGCATATGATTTGAGAGCTGGCTATATTGGGTTTGGAGGTGTAGAGTTACAAATGTCTAGGGCGCTTGGCGATAAAAGTTTAGCACCTGTGCTTAATTATGAACCAGAGATTACAAGCGTTGAATTGGATGAAAAAAGCGTGATTGCATTATTTGTGGGCTCAGATGGTTTATATAATTCTTATAACCCAGACGCAGCATCACAGCTGAACCAAACTCTTAAAGAAGTGTTGACTGGTAGAAGTGCCGAAGTTATTGTAAAAGGCGCTCTTACCAAAACCAATGGTGTTGATAATACAACTTTGGTTACATGGAAAACAACAATTGAACAGCCGCCTATCGCAACCCCAAGCATAGTTAACGGTTTGCCTCAAATTATACGAACTTGCCCATAAACCATCATAGCATTTTTATAATTGCATAACTATCTATTTAGCGGTAAAATAAACAAGATTAGTTAACAGGATTTTCGCCCGGCATGATAGGGTGTAGATATTCTTTTAGCTTGGCCTAATCTTTTTAAGATAGCTATCACTTGCCTCGCAAAAACGCTAAAATTTTGGCGGCGGCACTGCCAGCCGCCAGCCGAGCCTCGTTGAAAAAACAATTTCCTATTTTAAGGAGTTGTCTCCTCAAAATAGGTTCGAACAGCGTTTAATAACTGCGACCATGTCGGACATTGGTTTTTTTGCAGAAAAGAAGAGGTTGAATTAGAGTCAAAAGGTTTTATTTACTCGCCTATTTTTTCCTAATTATTTATTAAAAAGACTTGAAAAATAGAGATATTTAGTGTATACTATAACCAGATAGTAACTATATTTAATTATTTAACGGCTATGAAAAACACTATATTATCGAAAAAAGATGCTAATTTATTAGAAGAAGTCATTGTCCGTTATGGCCGGATAGTAAGCTTTGAACAGTTGAAAGAGGTTTTCAAAAAAGATTATTCTGTCCAGGAGATAAAAAACCGTGTTTCACTGCTGGCTAAATTAGGGTGGCTTATAAGGATTAAAAGAGGCCTATACACAGTAATTACTGATATCAGTACATTGGCATTTAACGATATCTCCGCCAATACAATCGCGCAGGCGCTCAATAAGGATTCTTATATTTCCTTTGAGAATGCATTGCAATATCATGGGATGTTTGACCAGATGCTTGTCACTGTTGATGCTGTTACTTTTAAAAGGGCGAGAAAATACAAGATCCAGAATACAGAAATAAGGTTTTTTAAAATAAAGAAAGAACTGTATTTTGGCTTTTCCAGTCAAAGATCTGACATTGGTTTAGTAAATATAGTTAATAAAGAAAAGGCCATACTGGATATGCTGTATTTCAGGTCAAATGCCTATAATGCCAGTTTAATCTGGGAGAAACTTTCTGAATATAAAAAGGATTTCGATTTTAGCCTAGTAAAACAATATGCCAAAAAATTCAACCTTACCGTTATAAGACAGATTGGTTTTTTTCTTGATAGGCTCAACATTGATACTAAAGAGCTGCATAAGCTGATTGCAGGAAAGAATAGTTATGGTAGAATGACAAAAGAATGCAGAGATTTTGACGCTAAATGGAGGTTATATTTTGATCATAAGCTTATTGGCTAAGCAAGATTTAAGTCTTTTGAATAAGCGCAGTCTGAAATACAAATTAGCTGATGCTGAAAAGGATTATATGCTGGCTATTGTTTCCAAGATTATTTATGATTCTACTCTTCGGGATAAACTTGTCTTTAAGGGCGGGACAGCTATTCACCACTGTTATGCGCCTCAGTTGAGATTTTCAGAAGATCTGGACTTTACATCTTTGGATAAATCTATCGGTATAGAAGAGGTTAAGGTGGTTTTAGAATCGCAGGATTTTTTAGAGGTTAAAAAACATAATGTTTCAAAGGCGACAATCAAGATTGAAAGATTGAGTTATGCAGGGCCATTGGGATTGCCTAATTTTTTAAAGGTCAATATAGATTTTTTGCAGAACGTGGTCTTACCGGCAAGGGAGCTGGAGTATAAAAATGCATGGGGAGTTAAGACTAAGGTAAAGATAATGGACATTAAGGAGATCTGCGCGGAAAAGATAAGGGCGACAAGTGACAGGGCGCGCTATCGAGATTTCTATGATTTATTTTCAGTATTGAAAGATTTTAAGCTTAATATTCAAGAGATAATAGAACTCATAAAACAAAAAGAGATCAGGCAATCCATTACCAAGGCATCTATTTTAGCTAACTGGAAAATTGCAAAGATGGAAAAACAAGAGAAAGTGGCAAGGATTTATTATTTAAAAGCTGTCCCTGATTCAGACATTGAAAAGATGATAAATAGTTTAGGCATTAACGAAATCAAAAAATAAGAAGATTTTATGTCAAAGGGCGGGTGGGCACTGAAGTTTAATAATAAGGAAGTAGAAAAAATAGAGATAGGCGAAGATTAAATTGAAAAATAGATTTTTAAAGATAGCATTTCCCTTCCTTTTAGTTATTTTCCTATGGCCTGTCATAGCAAATTCAGTTCCTGGAATTTTGGGTATATTGTGGGGATTTTGAAGAGGTGGGATAAGCAGGGGTATATGGATTGAAGTTATTTTTATAATTGCATAAATAGTTATTTGGCTGTAAAATAAGCAAGAATAGTTATGGGGGGGTCGCCAGGCATGATAGGGTGCGCCTTAAATAGGGCGCCTATAAAAGTATGGTTTTTTTGTTTTAAAGATGGGCTTGAAAAATGAAAGATAAAAAGCAGAGGGATGAGTCAAAAATTAAAATAGCCTTAGAGTATAGTAATCGCATTATCGCTACGCTAAGAGAGCCGTTTTTGGTGTTGGATAAAAACTTGCGAGTTATTTCTTCCAACCAGGCTTTCTATACCACCTTTAAGGTTGCAGAAAAAGATACAATAGGCCGATTGCTTCCTGATTTAGGTGATAGGCAATGGAATATTCCTAAGCTGCTTCAACTATTAAAAGAAATCATGCCGGAAAAAAAAGTTGTGAAAGATTATAAGGTCGAGCATAAATTTGAGCAAATTGGACAGCGAGCCATGATCCTGAATGCCTGTCAGCTGCGTGTCCCTAAGAAAATAGCAACAATAATAGTGGGCGGGGTAAGAGAAGAAGAAGAAGAAGAAGAACTAATCCTACTGGCTATTGAAGACATCACCGAGCGTAAGCATTTACAAGAAGAATTGAAGGCATCTGAGGAGCGTTATCGCAGGGCCTTTGAGACATCGCGGGATGGATTATTGCTTATTCATAAAACCGAAGGTAATATTCTTAATTCTAACGCATCTGTCCAGGAATTACTGGGCTATTCCCAAGAGGAGTTCTTGAAAAAGAAACTCTGGGGAATCGGCGTGACCAAAGATGATAAGGACTTTCAAGGGATGGTGTCAAGGCTAACAGTAGATGGCGTGATTCATTACGAAGATATACCGGTCAAAACCAAACAAGGCCTGAGCATAAATACAGATGTTTTTTTAGTTGATAAGGCAAAGGTTATCCAATGCAACATCCGCGACATCACCGAGCGCAAGCGCGTAGAGGATGAATTAAAGCAGGCGAAGGAACAGCAATACAAGGCGCTTATTGAAAATCTTTCCGGAAAGGTATTTTTAAAAGACAGGAATTCAGTCTATATATCCTGTAACGAAAATTATGTGCGGGATTTAAAGATAAAAGCCGATGAAATAAAAGGCAAGACAGACTATGATTTTTATCCTAAGGAATTGGCTGAAAAATACAGGGCTGATGATAAAAGAGCTATGGAATCCGGGAAAACAGAAGATATTGAAGAGAAATATATCCAGGATGGACAAGAGAGATTTATCCATACAATTAAAATTCCTGTCAGGGATGGACAAGGCAATGTTATTGGGATATTAGGTATTTTCTGGGACATCACCGAGGTAAAGCTGGAGGAGGAGGCGCTGCGGGAGAGCGAGAGCCGCTACCGCCTGCTTGCGCATAACGCCACGGACATTATTTGGACATCAGACATGTTCCTGAGCTTTACCTATTTCAGCCCCTCCGTCATGCATATACTCGGCTATACCCCAGAGGAGATGCTTACCAAGAGAATAGAAGATTTTTTAACGCCCGATTCAATACAATTAGCCCAGCGGGTCCTCCTAGAAGAAATAGCAAAAGAGAGCCTCCCTGGTACTGATTTATCAAGATCGCGGATGCTGGAGTTGCAGCATATCCGCAAGGACGGGGCTATTATTTGGGTGGAAATCAGGATGTCCTTCCTGCGCGACCAGGCGCACAGGCCCATGGGGATTCTGGGGATCACGCGCGACGTCTCCGAGCGCAAGAGACAAGAAGAGCAAATTAGGCATGCAGCAG
>JAPLMD010000056.1 GCA_026387235.1 Candidatus Omnitrophota bacterium | reverse complement strand
GGCTGGCCTAAAGAAAAGCCTCGCCGATTCGAGCCCCGACCTTTCTACGAAAGGGCGGGGCGAGCGGGCACGGTGACCTGCCTCCGGGCTGGGGCCGTTCGGCGCAGAGAGTGTTTCGCCGTGCGCTACGGTTTACGGCTCGTTTTTTATACTGAAGGTAGTCTTGACAGTATAAAAAACTTCGCCGTAATCCCTTGCGCGCTTATATACAAAAGAACCGGTTATGCCGAAACCTCTCAAATGCGCCTCAGACCCCAGCCTGGCTTAGTTTACAATACAAATGTTACTCTTTCTGGCTGACAGGCTAATTTATCGTTTCAAATAATACCTTCCAAACTGAAACAAGCCTTTTAATCTAGCTTTAATATCGTGAAACGATTTAGGCCGCATTATCTGAGAAAATATGTAGCCTGGCTTCAGATAAAAGCTATAAAGCGCCCTGTCTACAGCTTTATTCATAGCGCTGCAGGAAAGAGCCGGGTAATCTATTATTGCCCTCTGCTCTTTCCTCTCATCCACCCATTCTTTCCAATCTCTAGCGATAATATAGTTATTCTCCTTGCACCAACTATAAAACTCCGTGCCCGGATAAGCGCATAACCCGCTGAATTGAACTGTGTCTATAGGTAGCCCGGCAGCAAATTTTATGGTCTTATTAACTGAATCAGGCGTCTCTCCTGGAGAGCCTATCACAAAACACCCATGTATAGAAATGCCTGCCTTTTTGGAAAGAACAGCAAAACTTCTCATCTTGTCAGTAGTAATGCCCTTTCTCAGATTCCTCAGTATAACGTCATCCCCTGATTCAAACCCAACGCACATCATCCTGCAGCCTGCTTTTTTCATGAGCCTTAAAAGCGAAATATCCTGTATTTCAGGCCTTGCGTTACAGCACCATGAGATTTTTATATTTCTATCCATAATACCCTTGCATATATTTTCCAACCTACCGCTATATTTACTAAAAGTAAAAGTGTCATCTTCAAACATTATTTCTTTCAAGTCCGGAAAAAGCTTTATGTCATATTCTATCTCATCCAGGACGCTTTCAGGGCTTCTGCACCTGTATTGTCTGCCATACATTACCTGCGGGAATAAGCAAAACACACATCTTCCCTCGCAGCCCCTTCCTGTAATTAAAGTAAGAAATGGATTTCTTTTTGCAGGGCTGTAGTAATCGCTGGGATTTATATGGCGCCAGGCAGGAAAAGGCAATTCATCCAGATTTTGAATAAACTGCCTATCCTGATTATGGATTATGCTTCCATTTTTAAAATAAGATACGCCTTCTATTTCTGATATTTTTTTACCTTGAGCAAGTTCTCTTAGAATATAATCGTATTCCCTTCTTGCTACCCCATCTAAAAAATCCCTGCCTCTCGCCAACGTGTCTTCCGGCTCTGCGCTGACATGAGCGCCTATCATAATAGTGATAACCTTGCCGTTACTTTCTTCTTTGCACAGCTTTGCATAAGTCAAATCAGAATCCAAAGAAGGCGTTGTCGCATTTATAACCGCCATATCAGGCTTGAAATTATTGAACATTTCTCTTGTTTCTGCAAATGAAATATCCCTAGCTGTGCCGTCTATAAACTTACAAACGTGGCCGTCTTTTTCAAGCACTGCTATGGCTGTACAAATATAGTCAGGGTGCCTTTGTTCCCTTGCCCTGGACTTTGCAAACCAGCGGGCAGTCTTACAAAACCCTTTCCCGTAAGATGGATTAAGAAACAATATTTTCATATAATTTAAACTACTAAGTCGATACTAAGCGCCTGGGCTTGCCCTGCCTCCAGGCTGGGGCCGTTCGGCGCAGAGATGGTTTCGCCGCGCGCTACGGTTTACGGCTCGTTTTTTATACTGAAGGTAGTCTTGACAGTATAAAAAACTTCGCCGTAATCCCTTGGCCGCTTATATGCAAAAAAAACCGGTTATGCCGAAACCTCTCAAATGCGCCTCAGACCCCAGCCTGGAGGCAGGGCGAACCAGAATCGGCGCGGACTGTATTAAGTATTTTATTATACTGCTATACAATAAAAAAGCATTCCGAAATACCCGGCTAATAATCTTTCCGGCGAAATCCTGAACGGAAGCGCGTTTATCCCGCCGGAAGAAATAACGCTCAAGCCGTTCCTCTTATGTAAATCTATAAATTCCTTCATTCTAAAAGGCCCCTCTTCTATGTCTATTACAAAAGGCCTCACAATAGACCAGAGAGAAAATCTATTCGGCGCAAAGTTTATAATATAGCCTTGTTCCTTTTTTACGCCTTTCATATTACGCATAATAACATCCTGATTTTCCTTTGAATAATGTTCCAGCAGCCCATCGGTAAATATTATGTCAAATTTCACATTAAGGCCTGCTAATCCCCTGGCCTCAAGAATATCAGCGTTTATATACATCCTGGACTTATTATCAGTGATATTCTTTGCGATACAAAGAGCCTTATCAGAATAATCCATAGAATAAACATTGCAGCCGCGAGATATAAAATAAGAAGAAAAAAATCCTGCGCCGCATCCTGCGTCCAGTATATCCATACCCGGCTTTACATAATGAGAAATCAGGCCTATTATACGCTTCTTAGACCAAGACACGGCCTTTGCCGTACCGCGCATCTGCCAGAAATTATCCCATGCGGAAAATCCAGAATTTGATGAACCCAAATATGCCTCCTGCGATACGGACAAAAGCGCGGATAAAAGTAACCAACGAAAAACCGAGATATAAGACATCTTTAGCCTGAAAAGCAATCTTAACAGCCAGCGGCAACTGGATTAGAAAAAGCGCAGCTATCAGCATAGCTCTATGGCCGAAATCAAAAAACAAAGAAGAAATAAACCCCATCGCCAGGAATACTTCCAGAAAATCCTTCCAGTAACCATATTCATCTTTGGCTATCATAGAAATATTTCCCCTGTAAAGTTTCATCCTCCAGTAACCATGCCTGAACTGAATAAGAAGATACCTCCAGAGCCTCAGTATATTTTTATGGCTTACAAATGCATCCTTTGCAAAATATATTCTATAGCCTGCTCCTGTTATCTTATAAGAGAGATCTGTGTCTTCTCCGCTTGCGTTATGATATTCAGGGTTAAACCCGCCCGTAACTTCAAGAACAGCCCTTTTAATCATTACATTATAAGTGCCGAAAGAACTTATATATTCAGGCATTCTTGAATGCCTATCCTGTATCTCATAATGGACAAACTTGTCCAGAAGATAAGGCGAGCCATGTACATTATAGCTGCCTGCCACAGCCCCTGTGCTAGTTGCATTATAATGCCGGACTAATTTCGAAACCCAATCGCTTTCAGGGATACAATCCGCATCAGTAAAACATATTGCGTCGCCTTTTGAATTCCTCCAGCCATTATTCCTGGCTGAAGCAGGCCCGCTTTTTTTCTGATATACATACCTGATATTAAACCCAGCTGCAACATCCTTTGTATTATCGTCTGAGCCATCGTCTACTACTATTATCTCCGACCTATCTTTGGGGTAATCCTGATCCATGCATGCCTTAATTGTATGGCTGAGCGTTGACGCAGAATTAAAAGCCGGTATTACAACCGACACGTAAGGTTTTTCCATGTATAGTCACCGTTGAATCCCGCACCATTTTCGTAGCCAATAATAGCCGTATCGAAAATGGTGCGGGATTGGTTAAGGAATTAATGCATTGGAATAGTAAACTTTGAGCTGGTTTTCCTTAGCGCCTGCTTCCATCTGAATTTCGCTTTATTTATATTATCTACTATTCCTTTATCGCCTGTTCCTATTTTTAAAGCCTCTCTATATTCATTAATAGCTAAACAAAAATATCCAAATATGGAATAGAGATTTCCTAAATTATTATATGGCTCGCTCTGTTCTTTGTTTAATGCCAATGAATGCCTGAACGCCGCCTCCGCCTCTTGGAATCTGCCATTCTTTACATAAGCAAAGCCTAATTTGTTATAAATCTCAAAATCGCATAACCCAAGCTTCAATGCTTTATTATATTCATCCAGGGCTTTTTTATAATTTTTATTTTTTATATAAACGGTGCCTAAGCAGTAGTGTGGTTCATAATCCCCTTCTCTTAGCTGGCTGGCTTTTTTAAAAAACTCTTCCGCTTTAACTATATCTCTTTTCTCCATATACACATACCCGAGATTACAATATGCTCTATGAGAATTTGGGTTTATCTTTATTGCTGCGTTTAAAATCTCTATGGCCCTATCTTTAAAACCTATAAAAGCATACAAGTGGCCAAGATTGGAATAACTGGATACAAAATCTCTTTTTAACCTGATTGCTATTTTAAAAGATTTTATGGCTCTTACAGTTTTGCCTGTTGCGATATAAGCAATGCCTAAATTATTATAAGCATCAAAATAATCCGGGTTTAGCGATATGCTTTTCTTGCAATATTCAATAGACTTTTCAAAATCCCCTTTATCATAATACGCCATTCCCAGATTGTTATAGGTAAGATAAATAAAAGGGCTGTTTTTTTCATATCTCAACACATTATTAAACACACTCACTGAATCCTTCCATGCCCTTCCATAAGCAATAGTAAAAAACGCGCAATAAATTAAAAAAAACGTAATTAATATCCCGCTAAGAAAATTCCCCAGCTTAGGTTTTATAATATCCTTAAAAATGGCGCTTAAAACAATAAAAAACCCTACTGACGGGACATAAAGCCAGCCTTCTCCAAAAAGTACTGATATGGGGTATATATTCAAAACAGGCGATAATGCGAATAAAAACCATAAACTGCCGAACAGGATAAGTTTATTTTTATTAGATATTTTTTTAACGGCTAATATCATAGTTATGAATCCGGCTATGTATAACAATATCTTCGATTGGAATATGCTCCTTACAGGCTCCACAAACCATTCAATATGAAGCCCAAAAGGCGCCACCAGTATCTTCATATACAAAAATATCACCTTGAAATTCGTGAGGAGCCGCGCCGCCAGCGGCAAAGTAGCTGGAAAACTTGAATCTATAATGGGGTTGGAGCCTTTTGCAAAGTTTAATACAGTTACTCTCAAAAACACATATGCCAGCAATACTGCTGCATAAGGCAATAAAAGCTTAAACGACGCCCTATCTCTTTCATGATTTCTACGCATCTCCAGAACCAATAGCAACGGCAGCATCAGCGCCATTTCCTTGCAAATAAGCGATAACGCAAATAAGAATACAGAGGCCGCATATAGCATGCTTTTGCCTTTCTGTCTATATCTAATAAAAAACCATAAAGACAGAAATAAAAATAACGCCATTAATAAGTCAGACCTAGCTGGTATATAAAATGTAATGCCTGATATAGCCGGCGCGACTCCGAATAAAGAAGCTGTGACAAAGGCCATGTACGGAGATGAACTAATCGCAAACACAATAAGATATACTAGCGCTGAATTAAATATATGCAGCAATAAACTTGTAAGATGGTATCCAAACGGGTTCAACTTCCATATGCGATAATCTATCATGAAAGAAAAAAGCTGGGCAGGCCTGTAGAAATTACTATGCATCCCGTCGCCTTCATATAATTGATTATTGAATATCTTGGATATATAGGTACAGTCCTTTATATAAGGATTATTCACTATTAAAAACTTATCGTCCCATGCAAATTTGTTCTTGAGAGAATTAGAAAATACGATAACAATGATAAGAGCTATGAACAATATGTGCGTTGTCCTGGTAATTTTCATAGAGGTATTAATGTACAGAAAGAATGTGCCAATTTGTTTTTGACGCAGCTAATCTACTGAGATTCATATGATAAACATGACAGGATATATATAGCTGCTGTCTCTGACTTAAGGATGAGACTGCCCAGAGAACATATTTTATGCCCTTTTTCCCTTGCCAGATAGGTTTCTCTCGGGCTAAAATCGCCTTCAGGGCCCACGAATACCGCTATACTCTTCGGATTCAACCCTTTTAATATGTCTTTCAAGGGCCTGGATTCTTTATCAATGCTGGCGAAAATCGTTAACTCTTTTTGCTTTGAGTCTATTAAAGCGCTATTAAAATCCAAAACATCTGCTATAATAGGCAAAACTCTTCTGCCGCATTGCTTGGAACTAGCCATAGCAATCCTGTTCCATCTTTCTATTTTCTTGGAGAAGTCTTTAATCTCGGGGACTGTCCTGTCGGTTATTACAGGCACAAGTTTCGCAACGCCTAATTCTACCGCCTTCTCAACTATAAAATCCATCTTAGCTTTTTTAGGAATAGCCTGGTATAGGGTAATATTAAAATTTGGCTCGCGTTTGAAATCCAGCGCCTCTTTAATCTTTATAGTTATAGATTCCTTCTTTAACTCTTCAATAAAACACGCGAATTCTCTGCCCTGTCCATCAAATATATTAACAGCGTCCCCTTTTCTAAGCCTCATAACATCGCGTATATGATGGACCTCGGTTTTGTCTTTTATCTCTATTATATTTTTTAAGGGAAATATAGAATCAGGCTGGACGTAAAAGCGCATGAAATTTCCTTATGTCCCTCGTCCGCCAAAGTTCTGTGGCGGACTCGGGACTCATCCGCCTACGGCGGCGGATTCGGTGGACCTGAGCGGGATCGAACCGCTGACCTCTTCGTTGCGAACGAAGCGCTCTCCCAGCTGAGCTACAGGCCCAAATTTTGCTTCGCAAAATTTGATCTTGAGCCAGCGTTAAAAAATGCGAATGAATATGAGCATTTTAGCTGGCGAAAGACCTCTAATCAATTATAACAGAAGATCCTTCACTTCACTATGAGGCTCCTGTTCGTCGCCTCATTACATTCGTTCAGGATCAAATTTACTTCGTAAATTTGATTATACCATTTTTATTTTATATTTGGAAATATTTTTAGAATATTAATTGAAACTTGCCAGGCGGGGATAGCAGGCAAAATAAAATGTAAGGCTTTGCGTCCCATAAGTAGCAGTTATAGAACCGGTTAATGTATTCCCAGCTTGAGTAAAATTCACATCAGTAACAGCTACCTTTGGAATCAAAGATTCCGGGTCAGCACCGTCAATGTCAAATTCCAAGGCATTGCCATTCTTACGATACCTATAAATCTTTACATTGGTATTATAGTTAGCTGCTGTAAGAGGGTTGTTTTCATTTATCCTTATAGTTAAGGTATCTCCTCCGCCTGGATCCGGAATAGCAGGTGAATTAATATCCCCTATCCCCATCATGGCATTTTTATATATATGCTGGATTGCATATTGGACTTCGTAACCTATCATAACCTTCTGGCTCGAAGTAATATAAAACTTCTGGCTCGCGACATGAAGACTTGATACTGCTAAAAATATAAGACTAATTAGAAGCGTAGCTATTATTACTTCTACCATTGTTAAAGCTTTTTGGTTTTTAAAAAGTTTTGTCATATTTCCAATGAACCTTGATTTCGACCTGCTTATATCCATTAGCCGCAAGCTCATCAACATCATATTTAAGCCTTGCTTCCGGAAGATTAGCTAGCTCTCCTTTTAATATGCCCGCTGCAGGAACTATCTCTGTCTGATCATGGTCATCGCCTTCTGCCATAGCAGATGATGTATATTGATAATTACTTCTAAGCATATCCAGGGCTTCCACTGCAAAATTATACGCCTGTATCCTGTACCTTGCGCGATTAAGAAAATACTGCGTGCCCCAGAATGCGCTAAAAATACCGGCAGAAAGTATAGCCACAATAAGCGCGGCAACAACTACCTCTGTAATTGTAAAGCCTTTTTTGTCCAATGTTTTTGTGATCCTAGGAAGGTTTTGTAGATCTTTCGCGGATAGTGCCATCTTTAGGGATTCGTCGCAAATCTTCCATGAACAGTGCCATCCTTTTGGATATAGTACTGATCGTTCTGATATGGAGAGGGGGCAATTAATGCTCCGCTTCCACCTCTTGTTGCCTGAGCCTTAAAATTAGCTCCTACGGGCACTGTGCCGTCTAGATCGTAATAAAAATAACGGGACAAGGCAAGATTTGGACTTTCTATATTCAAATCGTCTATAGTTGGAGAAAATTGGCCATATTCTAAAAAATATATCTTCTGGCCTGTCCTGATGAGATTTAAATTACTGATAGCCTCTCCCACTTTTGCCTTTTCTAGCGTCTTAACAAGCATCGGGAGAGCAAGAGTGGCTAGTATGCCGATAATAATGACGACTACCAATATTTCTGTCAGCGTAAAACCAGCTTTAAACCTCTTGAATAGTATGTTATTTTTTTTCATAGCGTCGTAATTATACTATTAAGAAACAGGTCCGCCAAGATTTGCGCTTCTTGTAATTTTCCCGGTAATATTATCTGACTGAAACCATTTTACCCACGTAGCAGGGGAACCCACGCGCGTTGCGGTAACAGTATATTTTCTTGTTACCCCGGTAGTCCCGTCATTCGTAAATGAATAAGTATATAATCTATTTACAATGCTATTCGGATCATCTATGTCTAGCACTAAAAAATTATTATTCGCAGGCAAAGTCCCGTTTTGGTACCAGTGCCTGTCTAAAGCTACTCTTATGGCCCCTACATTTATTATTGCTTCTCCTGACCTGGCTTTCTCTATGGTAGATGTGTATTGAGGCAAAGCTATTGAAGCAAGTATGCCTATAATTACAATAACAATCAATAGCTCCAAAAGCGTAAAGCCTTTTTTAGACATTAGGATGTAGGGCCGCCAAGATTTGCGCTTCTCGTAAGCTTGCCAGTGTTGTTGTTTGTCTGAGTCCATTTTACCCAATAACTCACGCCGCCGCTCGTGCGCGTAGCATCTACAACATAGGCGCGCTCTGCGCCTGCGCCGCTAAGACCTGAAATAGAATACGTGTAAAGTTTATTCGTAACATCGTTTGGATTACCTATATCCAAATTAGTATCTCCGCTGGCAGGCAATAATGCTGTTGATAAATCATAATTCTGATACCAGTATCTGTCAAGAGCTGCCCTTATAGCTCCTACATTAACGACAGCTTCTCCTGATTTACTTTTTTCTATAGTCGTTATATATTGCGGCAAGGCTATAGAGGCGAGAATCCCTATAATTATAACAACTATAAGGACTTCTAAAAGAGTAAAACCTTTTTTAGACATCTCCAATTCTCCTTTTTTGGACTTATATATTTACTGTTAAGCAGCCTTATACTTATGAATTAGATTAAATTATATATATAGCCAGCTTCCGGAAACTGTGCCGGCCTGATCCATAGTTATAGTCTGGCCGCTCAAAGATCCGCCTGAGCGGGTAGCAGTCGCTGTGTAAGTAGTGGAAGAAGGCGTGGCTATGCTGAAAGTCCAATATTTCTGGGTTAAGGTTATATCAAGGTTGCCTTGAACGGTTGTATAATATTCATTTTCCGCATAATATACTTTTTCGCCTGTCTGAATATGGCCAAGGCCCGCCCTTGCTTCTCCGCCCTTTGCTTTTTCAATAGAAGCCGAAAACTGAGGTATACCTATAGACGCTAGTATACCTATAATGATAACTACGATTAGAACTTCAACCAAGGTAAAACCTTTTCTGTTCATTTTTGCCTCCTCCTTTTCTGTTTTCTATTGTTAATTATACATTATAAACAATAGACATGTCAAATAAATTTATGATATATGTTTTAACCAGATGCCTTTACAGCACTGGATATACTGAATATAGGCATGAACATCGCGATTACTATAACCCCTATGACTATACCCATAAAAACTAAAATTATAGGTTCGAACATTGTAGTAAACCTCGTGATAAATGTATTTACCCTTTCCTTATAAAAGATAGAAACCCTATCCAGCATCTTGCCTAACTCTCCGATCTCCTCCCCTACGCTTACCATCTGAATAACAAGAGGGGAAAATAAATTGCTATCCTGCATAGTTTGCCCCATCCCCTTGCCTTCCTTAACAGCTGTTTTTACGTCTTTAAGCGCTTTCTCCATTACTTTATTGCCCGCTGTTTTTTCAGCTATCTCAAGCGCATGCAATATAGGTACGCCGCTTTTAATAAGCGTGCCCAAGCCGCTTGCGAAACGTTCAGTAGCTATCTCCCGCATTAACTGGCCTACAACAGGTAGTTTAAGTGCAAACTCATCAAACTGCCACTTGCCTATTTCTGTAGATATATATTTTTTTACAATAAAGAATAACGCTATCAAAATGCCTATTACCATAAAAAAATATTTCCTGACTATATCGCTGATGCCGACAACTATCTGCGTAAGAACCGGCAATTCAACGTTAAAACTTTTAAATATCTCAGAAAATATAGGTATAATTTTAAGCAAGAATACAGCTACTGCGCCCGTCGCTACACTTACTAATATGATAGGATAGATAAGGGCTGATATCACTTTTCTCTTTAGCTCAAAGTTTTCTTCCAGATAAGTAGCCACCTGTTCAAGGCTTAAAGGCAGATGCCCCGAGGCTTCTCCTGTTTCAACTAGATTTATCCAGAAAGAAGAAAATATTTTGCCATGTTTTTTTAATGCGTTTTGAAATGTATATCCTCCCTCTACGTCTTTTTTAATCTGCTCTACCACCCTAAGAAGCGTCCTGGATTCTATTTGCTTGCATAATATATCTAAACTCTTTATAAGAGTTACGCCTGCTCCTAAAAGCGTTGCCAGTTCTCTTGAAAACATTATAAGATCATTTGACTTAACCCCTGCATGATATCTTCTGCTGTCAATTCTCTTCTTAGATCTGATTTCAGGCGCAGGACCTACGGATATTATAAGAAGGCCTTTTGCCTGTAAACTGTTTACCAGGTCTTCTTCGCCAGTGGTCTCCGTTATTTCATCTATCAATTTACCTGCTCTATCTCTTGCTATATACCTGAAAAATGGCATTTTACCTCCCAAATTTGCCTATTATTATTCTTCTCCTGCCACCAGTGTGATGCTTAGCACCTCTTCAATACTCGTCAAGCCTTCTTCTGCTTTTTTTATTCCGCTATAAAGAAGTGTTTTTAATCCGAATTCCTTTATTTTATCCTTAATCTCTTTAAGCGACGCTCGTCTCGTTATCATTTCCCTTAATTTATCATTAATAAATATTATTTCATAGATAGCTACTCGGCCTCTATAACCGGTATGGCTGCAATAATCGCACCCCTTCGGCTTATACAAAAGCTCCTGCTTTATCCCAAAATCCTTGGCAAGGCTAGGTGTTGTTTCATAAGCCTCCTTACACTCCGGACACAACCTTCTAACAAGCCTCTGAGCTCCTACCATGATCAATGAAGAGCTTATTAAATACGGTTCAACTCCTATATCTATTAACCTGGATATAGCGCTCGGAGCATCGTTCGTATGTAAAGTGCTTAAAACAAGATGCCCTGTAAGAGACGCCCTTATGCATATCTGGGCAGTCTCCAAATCTCTTACCTCTCCAACCATTATAATATCAGGATCTTGCCTTAGAAATGCCCTGAGCGCGATGGAAAAAGTAAAGCCTATGTTTGGTTTTATCTGAACTTGATTTATACCTTCCAGTTTATACTCCACAGGATCTTCTACTGTTGAGATATTCTTGCGCGGGCTTTTTATTTCATTTAAGGCGGCATAAAGCGTTGTAGTTTTACCGCTTCCCGTAGGGCCTGTAACTAGAACCAATCCATGCGGGCTGATTATAGCCTTTCTGAATTTTTCCAGTTCTTCGGGATCAAAACCTAAATCCCCAAGATTGAGAGGCGTAGAGGATTTATCAAGTATCCTCATTACCACCTTCTCTCCGAATATAGCCGGAACAGTCGACACTCGTATATCGATGTCCTTATTCTCAACTTTTACAAAAAATACCCCATCCTGCGGAAGCCTGCGCTCCGCTATATCCAGATTTGAAAGTATTTTTATCCTTGAAACAATGGCCGGCAGCAAATGCTTTGAGGGAGGAGGTATTTCATAAAGGACTCCGTCTATCCTGTATCGTATGTTAATCTTATTTTTAAAAGGCTCTAAGTGTATATCACTAGCCCTGTCTTTTATAGCCTGCATCAATATCAAATCTACGAGCTTTACCACAGGGGCTTCTTCCGCCCTCGCTATAAGATCGTCTAAACTCAGATCCTCTACCAAATCCTTTTCTATTTTAAATTCCTCTAACTCGTATGAATCGCTTATGGCGTCTTTTAGCAGATCTTCTCTGCCATAAAATTCATCGATAGCTCTCTGAAGGTCTGATTTAGCGGCAATAATCGGATTTATATCACAGCCTGTCATGCGTTTTAAATTATCTATGGTAATAAGATCCAGCGGATCCATGAAAGCGACTGTGAGAGAATTTATGTGCCTGGAGACGGGGATAAGCATATTCCTGCGGGCATAATCTTCCGGCACCAATTTTGCAAGGTCCTGGTTCTCCGCAGGTTTTAATAAGCCTTTTGCGTAAGAGGCATAAGGGATTGACAGTTGTTTTGCCATCGCAATAACAATATCTTTCTCTGTTACAATCCCTAAGTTTATCAGGGTATCTCCGAGTCTTGCGCCATCTTTCTTCTGAATTTCAATGGCCTTTTCTAATTGCTCTTCCGTAATAAGGCCTTCTTTCAATAGTATTTGGCCTAATTTTTCTCTGGATTTTTTCATTGATTTTTATCCGCCGAATAAATCTAAAACCGAATTAACTTCTTTTTCCCTTATTACCTTTGGTTTTTCCTGCTCTCTTTCGGAGATACTGCCAAGAGCATAAGATGAAGTATCTTTCACGATATGCGGAGTAATAAATATTATAAGTTCCCTGTCAGCATCATCTTTAGACTTATAGCGAAACGCTGCGCCTAAAACAGGTATATCTCCGAAAAATGGCACTTTTTTAACGCCTCCCTCATGTTTGGATTTAATAAGGCCTCCTATAACAACTGTTTCTCCATCTTTAACCATAACAGTTGTTTCTGTGGCTCTTTTATGAGTATCATATGCGCCTGTAAATCTGGAAAGTTCTAACTCAGTAACACTGGGTTTTAAACTCATGGTTACATATCCATCTTTACTGATCTGCGGCGTAACTTCTAAAATAACCCCTGTATCTTTTTCATCATAAGTATTGCCCGAAGTAGTTGCGCCTGTACCGCTACCCACCGAAGTGACTGTATTTATTATGGCAGATTTTTCTTTAGAAGAAAGCTCTATCCTTGCTGTCTCATTATTCATAGCCATGACCTGAGGCCTGGCAAGAATTTTTGTATCAGTATTATTCAGCAATGCAGATATTGTGGCGGTAAAGCCGCTTAAACTAAGACTGCCTGCTGTTTTAATGACTACGCCGTCGCTGCCGCTTGAATAATTCCTCCCAAGGCTATTATTCATAGGCCAGATAGTATTAGCGATAGGCCCTTGATAGGCTCCAAATGTGCCGCTCCAGTTTATTCCTAAATTCTCTACCGCTTTTGTAGTAGTCTCCAGGACCTCTACTTTTATCATTACCTGCGGAGTCCTTACGTCTAATCTGGTCAGCAAATTTTCTATTATCGGAAACTGACTGGGAACATCCGTTATGATAAGGCTGTTAGATCTCTTGTCAGCTATTATCATTGCATTTACACCTTTATCTGTGGTATTTTTGGAAAGGATACTTTTTATAACCGAAATTATCTCTGCTTGTTCCGAAGAACCGGTTGAGTTTTTAGCAGGCGCGTTCAGTTGAGCATATTTTAATTCATATATCTTTGTGATAGTTTCAACCCCGGATTTACCTGTTTCTTTGACTATAAATATATTGGTGCCGGGTTCCTGTTCATATATCAAATTATTCGCGCTCATAATATAGTTAAGAGCATCCCCTACCTTAACATTGTCAAAATAAACAGTCACAGTCTTATCTTTGACAACATCCTGGTTGGCAATAAAATTCAGGCCCGACTGTTGAGAAAATGCCTTAAGGACAGCATCAAGTTTTGCATTCTGAAGATCCATTGAAATCAGATTGCCTTTGCCTGGAGAAACATCCTTAGGATATCCATCAGCGGCAAATGAGAACGGCACTGATACAAAAATAGCAAACATAATAGCGGCTAGCAATCTAATTGTTTTCATGTAAACCTCCCAAATTTTGTAAAACAAAATTTGATCCCGAGCCGCCATGGTTTTTACCATCGGGCGGCGAGGGACTATTTTGGTCTTACGATAAATTCCTTATTTTTATATATTAAATGAATGCCATCTTTATTGATATCCTTGACCTCAATCTCTCCTTCTACTACAGTAATAACATCCTTTATATCATATACCTTATTATTTATGATGGCCTGAGGTCTTGAACTTTTCCATATCATGCCCTGAAATTGCATCTCCGGAAGCAGAAATTCCTCTCCCGATTCTTTATTTTCCACCACCTCATCAAAAGGGCTTTTAAAAGGCAAGTTGGCATCCCCTATGGTGTAAGAGATTTCATTTTCTTTGTTAGGAACATTTGCCTCAAGTATCTCTACCTCTTTCCACTTCTTATTAAATTCTTTTCTGGAAAAAACCTCATCATCCGTGTCGCCCTTCTTAAATCTAGCAATACCTATAATAAGAGCCGCCGCTACCAATGCGCCTATGGCTATGTATTCTATAGTATGCTGTTTTTTAGGAGTAGCTTCTGCCATAAATTATTCCTTTGACACTATCGTGCTTATAACAATATTGGCCTTCACATCAAATGCCTTGAACTTACCTGAGCCTTTTTCAAACTTCTCGTCTAGATCCATTCTTTTTATATTAACGCTTTCGACTTTCAGAAATTTCTCCGACGATTCTATCTCTGCAATAAACCTGCCAAGCTGGCTATAAGTAGAAACTGCGTCAACTATCACAAATAATTTTGTATATGCCCCATAATCCTCAGGATTGCCCTGTTTTGAAGATACCTCTATATGTTCTTTTGAAGCCATATTGGATATTTCGCCTAAAAGCCATGAAACGCTCCCGCCTTCCGGTATCCTATTATCATAGACCTTGAGATATTTATTCAGGGCCTTTATTTTACCTATCAGGATATTTTTATCCCTTTCTCTTAATATATTCGTTCTAAGGGACTTGTTCTTATTCGCAAAAGGCATGTAAATAAACATAGCGCCTATAACTGATACTAACACTAGAATAGCTACATTAACTATAACCAGTTTATTCCACGCCTTCTTCTCGATTTTTTTTGTTTTCATATTTATGGCCCCGTAAAAGATATTTCAAAACTTGAAACCTTCATGCCTTTCATCTCTATTCTCTTAACGGATACTATATCAGCCCTTGGCATACCTTTATTGATTCCGCTTGTTTCTTTTAACTTACTCAAAAAAACATTCACAACATCTTTATCGCTGATCTTCTCATCTATGACATAATAACCTTTTATATTAAAAAATCTGGTAATCTTGGAAGTGTTTTTCTTATCTATTTTTTCTTCAAAGTTCACCTCACTTAACCACATATTCTTAGGTAATATTTTTACTGCATCCTGCAATCTGGGTGTTAGATAAGTCCGGCTGGATATCAGGTTTTCCAGTATATCTCTTTTTGTTTCCATCTCATTTTTAATTTTCTCCAGATCGGTTATGTTGTCGCTCTTTATGTTCACCTCCGCCTTTGGCCTTTCGGACAGTGTTTTATTTAATTCATTAGCAAGAGGCGCAATAGCCTTGATGGTAAAAACCTTGAATACGATCAATAAAAATACTGCTATGGACGCTTCAAGAAAAACCATCCTCAGGAATAGTTCTTTCTTTTTATAAACTAGCAATTGCTCTTTACATAAATTTATATCTATAAACGGCTCTGTCACCCCCCTTAGCGCAAGGCCAAAACATACGGCTGCCCTTGCAGGCACAATGCCGGACTTGACTTTTATTCCGCGGAGAGGATCACCCGCTTCTACGGGTATCTGCAATTCTTTGCCCACTATTTCATGCCAGTTTTCCAGAGGCAGTTTGCTGTAGATAATTATTTTATCTATGACTTCACTGGGGAATTGTTTTTCATAAAAATCAAAAGAAAGCTTTATCTCTGCCAATATCTTTTCAAATACAGGCTCAAATGATTTATCTTCAGGCGCAATTCCAGAAAGAGGTATATCCCTTATTATGTAAGGAACACCGTTTCTAAGGATATTAACATTAAGCGTATCAAGATTTATATCAACTATCGCAGTATTGACTTTGGTATCTATCTGCTGCGCCGCATTGAAAGCCCTCATAAGGCTAAAAGGCGCAGGCTCTATTATCACAGGCCTGAGCCCCGCGGCAACAAGCACTTTTAAATATTGTTCAATGGTATTTTTTTTAACCGCGACAAACACTACGTCCATACTATTTGGGACAACTTTGCTTGGCAATACCTGAAAATCTGAAACCACATCTTCCATGCGGAAAGGTATATACCGTTTCGCTTCGAAATTAACAGCTGTCGCTCTTTCCTGTTTAGGAATCTTTGGCATTTGAAAATAGCGGACCATGGTTTCTTCGCTCGGAATAGCCGTAACCACATCGCCCGGCTTTACGTTGTTTTCCCTGAAAACTTTTTTTATGGCTTCTACGATATACTCTTCTTTTGTTTTAACTTTTTCTGATAAAACATCTTGAGTCATAGACATGCTGCCTGCCTGAGCCTCAGGAACAATTTCGCCGCTATGCTGCGACTCTTTAGGATATATATATGCCTGCCCAAACTTAATAAGCTTGGGCCCTCCAAGACCTGATTTAAGCACCACCAAATCCACAGTATCCTGGCTCACGTATAAACCAACCACTTTCCTAGCATTGAATATAGATAATATATTTTTATCCATAATAAGACCGCCGTTGATCCCGCACCTTTTATGTATTCAAAGTTTTTAAAAAAAGGCATTGAA
Organism: Candidatus Omnitrophota bacterium; assembly: GCA_026387235.1. Classification (GTDB taxonomy): domain Bacteria; phylum Omnitrophota; class Gorgyraeia; order Gorgyraeales; family Gorgyraeaceae; genus UBA10183. The sequence continues at coordinate 8,277 of JAPLMD010000056.1, read as the reverse complement.
CATAAAAAAGGTGCGGGATGGTTAAGGTATTCATGTTTTAGCTTTAGCTTCTACCATTTGAGAATCCAACCATTCGTCAACTGACTTTTTATCAAACCTCCAGACATGACCTACCTTTATGCCTGAAATCTTCTTTTGATGAAGCCAATTGTAAATAGTTTGCTTCTCTAACTTAAGATACCTGGCTAATTCATCTGTATCCATAAGTCTTGACATATCATAACCTCCCCTAATATACTTACCAATTTTACAGGTGAAACCAAATATACCATAAAGAACTTACTTTGTCAAGGCAACCTGGGAAATAGGGTGAAGGGTGAAGGGTGAAGGGTGAATATAACCAACTGATAATTCAGGAGTTATATAAAATATATGAATTTATAAAAAAACCAATTTTAGGCAAATTTTAGTATTTAGACTGGAATTTGCCTAAAATTGGTACTGAGTCCGCCATTGTTTCTGTGGCGGGCGAATGTATAAGGAAAAATATAGCTATTTTAAATATTTTTCCTTAACTTATTTAAATATAGGTGGTTATGGAGCCCACCTGGCTAAAGCCCGGGGTTCCTTGGGCGGAATACTGAGCGGTCATATTCCATCCGTACCCTGAAGGGTGCAATTTTGTGGCCGCGAATGTATAAAATTATTGGGTTGATGATTTTTGGTATGTGGCTCTGGATTTTATTATATATGTTCCAGCAATAGGTGGGTCCCTGTCTTCTACCCAAACCTCTAGATTAGTAATCCCATTTATGACTGGGCTAGGAAAAGCATATGCAGTACCTGGTGGTACTTTATAAGCATTAACGAAAGCTGCTTCATTAGTCCTGAGTTGATGATAAACATAATTAATGCCTGCTTCTGCAGAGGTTATGGCTTTTATTCTTCTTATCTGGCCTTCACATATATTGTTATAGTTATATGCTGTCAGGAGAACTGCGATAGCAGCTAATGATAATAGAAACAATAGCGCAATGGTTACAAAAATAGCTATACCTTTATTGTTATATTTTTTCATAGTATTTTGCAGGGAACAGGCATGCCTGTTCCCTACTATTGTAATTCTCCTATTAATGTTTCAACTGCTTCGGATATTAGATGCCAGCGTTCCTGACTATGTATGGTATATTTCTGCTTTCTTTTCCAGCCATTATCTGACTTCTGCCATAGATACATACATAGTCTCTTATTGCCCCATGATTCAACCAGCACTACTGCTGACCACCACCCAAACCCTCTGCTGATAGTCCTGTGATCCAGAACCTTCAGGGGAGGGCTTATGGGTAGTTTTTCCTCTTCGTTCATTATCTTCTCATCAGGCATGCTTACCTCCTTTCTCCTGCTCTTCTTTTTTATTATAGCTTCCGCACCTAGGGCATTGAGACATGTTAGTGTGCCTGCTATCTACGTATACGTAAGTGCATATAGAGCATTGCCACAAAAAATTTTTCTCAGAAGAGAATTGTTTTGGCTCTTTTCTATTTTTAAATATAAGGATTAAAAAGATAAGACAAGTTGTTAAAATAAGGTACAACGCAACTGCTAAAGAAAATTCTATTTTTATCATCATTTGAAGCTAACCCGGACAATTCCTTCCTGGTCATCTTCCAAATTCGGCACAAACTGCCATTTCCTTACATATCTTATTGCTGCCTGGTCTATTTCCGGAAAGCCGCTGGAAGCAACACATTCCGCATATTTAACAAAACCGTCTTTTGATATTCTGAATTCGATACTCGCGTTAAAATCTGAGTTAAAATCTGAAGGCAGCGCAGTAACTTTATCTAAATCCGGTTTATACATAACTATCCTATCTTTAGCATCTCCTTTAATAAAAAAATCGGAAAAATTAACTCTGGCAGTTTCTTTTTTGCGATATACGCCTAATTTTAACGAGCCGCGATTATCCGCCAGCGAGTAAGAAAAATCCTTCTTTTCCGGCCGGGTATTTATAAAACCTGCTTTAACAGGCTCTAGCTTATCTATTCTATGCTCCATAGAAACGCTGGCTAGCGTAAAAGGCTTTTCATTTCCGGGAATAACGCTTTCCAGAATATCCCCCAGAAACGATATGGATGTCTTATGCTCTCTTATATTGCCCGTTAAAAGCACGGGATTAAATGAAAATATACAGAGAAAATGCCATAAAACTGAGATTAATATCGCTATATTTAAATTTCTATCTTTTAAAAAAACCATAATTGTATTAAAAATTACTCTTGATTCGTAGCTATATTAACCTGTTTTATGCCAAGGTCCCTGCAAAAATCCCATATATTAACTACCTTGCTAAGAACCACGTCCCTATCCGCCTTTATCAATACAGGCTCTGCAGTAGAAGCCTTTTCAAGTTTGCTCTTTAGTTCTAATAATGTTACCGGCATTTCGTTTAGATAGAATCTGTTATCGGAAGTAATGGTAATCACAACCGTATTCTCTTGTATAACCTCGCTTGTTACTGCCTTTGGAAGGTTTATTTTAATTCCCGGCTGGAAAACAAAACTTGAGGTTAACAGAAAAAATATCAAAAGCAGGAAAACACAATTTATAAGAGGCACCATATCTAGCCGGGCATCCTCTATATAAAGGTTACGTTTAAATTTCACTTATACCCTTCTATTCTTTGCGATAATATGTTTATAAGCTCGGTTGCGCTGCGTTCCATTTCAAGCGCAAAATCCTGGACCCTGGCAGCCAAATAATGATAGGCAGCTATTACAGGAATCGCTACGATAAGCCCTGCCGCCGTAGTCAAAAGCGCCTCCCATATGCCGCCTGCCAGGTCTCCTGCGCTCACAGGATTAAGCGTAATCGTTTTTACCTGAATCACCTGAAAAGCCTTTACCATTCCTACTACAGTCCCCAATAGCCCAAGAAGAGGAGTAATATGCGCTATGGTAGCTAAAATTTTTATGTGTTTTTCAAGCATTGGAACTTCCTGATGGCCTGCGTCTTCTATTGCTTCTCTCATTTCCTGTCTTGGCCTGTCGTATTTTAATATCCCTGCTTTAACTATACGGGCTATAGGCCCTACGGTATCTTCGCATATCTTTACTGCTTCCGCGATCTTATTATACTTCAGAGCACCTTCTATATTATTCATAAAAACTACCGCATCTATCTTCATCTTGCGAAGATAATAAAGCCTTTCCAGAATTATGGCAAAAGCTATAATAGAACATAATATAATAGGATACATTATTGCCCCGCCCTTTTGTATAATGTCAAACATATGTCTTATTTCCTTTCCTCTATAGTTTTTAGTCTTTCTTTTGCAAATTCTGCTTCTTTTGCATCCATTTCCGATATCTTTTTATAAAGTTTTACTGCTTCTTCGATTTTGTCCTGTTTTTCCAATAACCGGCCGCATAAAAGAGTCGCATTCGCTACTATTTCAGTAGAATCAGGATATATATACCCCACTTTCATATATTCTGCGATTGCGTTATCAATATCGCCCAACTCCTCATAAAGCTGCCCTATTGTAAGCTGTATGCCCGCGTTAAAATCTCCGCGCCTGGCATCCAGGGATTCTTTATAATAATTAATGGCATCTTTAATATTGCCTTCTTTTTTAGTAATATCTCCCAAGTATTTGGAGGCTACTTTTACAAAAGCAGTATTTTTATAATCTGCTGCAAGTTTTAAAAGCCTGCTCTTTGCTTCGCTAAAAGCATCTTTTTTCATAAGAATATCTACTATCTTAAGCTCAGATGCTGGAATAAGATCGCTATTCGGGTAACTTGCTTTAAGGCTCTCCAGCGCGCTGACACTTTTATCCAGCTCTCCTTTTTCATAAAAAATTATGGCAATCCTATATGCGGCATCATCCGCGAGGCTGCCTTCCGGAGACATTTTAATAAAATCATCAAAATATTTTTCCGCTTTATTAAAATCCTTTCTATTTGCGTAATATTCTCCCAGCCAAAATCTCACATCGCCTGTCAGTTCATCTTGAGGATATTTGGCTATATATTCCTCAAACTGGTTTAAAGCCTTTTTATCATCTCCCATTTTATAATGGCACCAGCCTATTTCGTACAACGCTCTCTTGGCAAGTTGGCTGTCAGGCTTCCCTGTAGATATATTCTGAAATATACTCAGGGCCTGCTTATACTCAGAGATATTATAAAAAGCGCTGGCCATCTGAAATTCAGCATCATCCCTGTATTTTGTATCTTTGAATTTTTCAAGAAACGCTTTAAATTCCTGGGCCGCCTCTTGGAAAGACCCTCTTTTAAAATATGAAGCGGCTAAGCCATAGCCCGCATCTTCCGCGTATCTAGAGCTAGGATAATTTTTCAACAAACTCCTGAAAGCCAGAATCGCGCCTTCATATCTTTCTGACTTAAATTGTATCCTGCCTATCTGGTACTGGGCATAATCCACATAACCAAATACCGCGTCAGGATTAACATTAGCTTCTTTTAAAACCATATCATAAGCTTCTGATGCCTTGTCTAGTTGATCCAGCTGGAAATACGCATCACCGAGCCTGCAATATGAAGTTACCCTATAAATATCTTCGTCAGTGTTTTTTATTACTCTGCTGAATTCCTCTATTGCGTCATTATATCTGGCTGTCTTAAAATAAAGCCATCCTAGATTATATCTCATATCATCCGCATAACTGACAGATGAAAATCTCTTTATGCCGTCTCTAAGCGTCTCTATGCCATCCTCATATAAACCAAGCTTGTAAAGCGCTTCCGACTTACCAAGATACGCTTTTATTATTATGCCGCTTTTGGGAAATTTTTCTATAATCTCGGCGAAACATTTCAAAGCATCGTCAAATTTCTCCATCTTCATAAACGCCTGGGCCTTGCCTTCAAGCGCGGAATCCATGATACTGTCATTCTTCTTGAGGTTTTCAAGGCGGTTGAATTCCCTGATAGCGTCTTCATACTGCTTTAATTTCATATAGCTCCAAGCAGTATCATATATAGCGTAAAAATCAATGTCCGCATCCTGAACTATTTCAAGCGATTTTTTGAATGAGTCCAGCGCATTCTTATAATCATTCTGATAATAATAATCTTCTCCTATATAAAAATATGCAAGTTTGGCTTTTTTAACATCCTTGGTTTCGCTGATAAGCTTGGACAATCTGTCCCTGGACTCATCATGCCTCTTGAGCCTGTATAGCATTTCGCCTATCTTTAATTCAGAATCCTCTTTTAATTCGCTTGCCGGATATTCGGACATAAATGCGGAGAATTTATCCATGGATTCCTGGTATTTTTTTTCTTCATACAGAGACCATGCATATGCGTATTTTACGTAAGGCGCGTAATTTGATTTTGGGAATTCTGTAAGGACAACATTGTAAAGTTCCCTTGCTTTTTCAAAATCCCTGGTTCTGAAATATATTTCTGATTTCCAGTACATTGCTTCTTCTTTGGAATCTGTTTTAGTTTCTGCGCTTATAACGGTATCCAATTCTTTCATAGCATCGCTAAATCTATCAAGATGCACATAAGACTCTCCCAATAAAAGCCTCGCCTCTAAAGTATTAGCATCCGCGGGCTTTTCAGATAAGAATTTTTCAAGTGATCTTGCGGCTATTTCGTAGAAACCATCCTGGAAGGATTTCTTGCCTAGGCTGAAATCGGAATTCTCCTCAGCATTTAAAAAAGTACATAATACTAATATAGCAGATATAGTAATAAATATATATTTTATAGGTCGCATCTTGAATATAAATATAACACTGATAAATGCAATATTCAAGATAAAAATGAAAATATACAAATTTTCTTTCCAGCTGGAAAGAGTAACTATTCTATATATTGTTGAGTCAGGCTGGGGCCGGTCGGCGCAGAGATTGTTTCGCCGCGCGCTACGGTTTACGGCTTGTTTTTTATACTGAAGGTAGTCTTGACAGTATAAAAAACTTCGCCGTAATCCCTTGCGCGCTTATATTCCAAAAAATCAATTATGCCGAAACCTCTCAAATGCGCCTCAGGCCCCAGCCTGGCTCAATTAGAAATATATATTAAAGATATTCTTTTAGGTATTGACCGGTATACGATGAATTGATTTTGACTATTTCCTCAGGCGACCCACAGGCTACTATTTTCCCGCCTTCATCTCCTCCTCCTGGCCCAAGGTCTATTATATAATCTGCTGATTTTATTACATCCAGGTTATGCTCTATTATTAGAACGCTGTTGCCGCCTTCTACAAGCGCGTGTAATACCTTCAGCAGTTTATCAATGTCAGCAAAATGCAGGCCTGTAGTAGGCTCATCCAATATATACAGCGTTTTGCCTGTTCCGATTTTGCTAAGCTCTGTAGCAAGTTTTACCCTCTGGGCTTCTCCTCCTGAAAGAGTTGTCGCAGATTGCCCGAGTTCAACATAACCTAACCCTACATCGTAAAGCGTCTTGAGTTTCTGATTTATGTGCGGGATATTTCTAAACAGTTCCATGCCGTCTTCAACTGTCATTTTCAATACATCGGCAATTGACTTGCCTTTATAAAGCACCTGCAAGGTTTCGTGATTATAGCGCTTTCCATTGCAGACTTCGCAGGTAACATAAACATCCGGTAAAAAATGCATTTCTATCTGTTTTATACCATCTCCCTGGCACGCCTCGCACCTGCCTCCTTTAACGTTGAAACTGAAGCGGCCTGGTTTATATCCTCTCATTTTTGACTCCGGGAGTTTTGCGAATATGTCTCTTATAAAAGAAAACACTCCTGTATAAGTAACCGGATTCGAACGCGGAGTCCTGCCTATGGGCGACTGATCAACTACGATAACCTTGTCTATTTGATCTGCTCCGTCAATCCCATCGTGGCCGCCCGGTTTTTCCTTTGACCCATAAAGCCTCTTTGCCAGGGCTTTATATAAAATATCGTCCACCATCGTGCTTTTTCCTGAGCCGGATACGCCCGTGATGCACACGAAAAGCCCGAGAGGAATCTGGATATCTATATTTTTAAGATTATGCTCTCTTGCGTTTCTTATAATGACGGATTTATTTTTTATTGCCTTTCGCCTCTTTTTTGGGACATCTATCTTTAATTCTCCTCTCAAATAACTTCCTGTAAGAGATTCCTTGGAGTTAATAATGTCTTCTATCTTGCCTTCGGCAACTATATAACCTCCGTGTTTTCCAGCTCCTGGGCCAAGATCCACGATATAATCCGCATTTCTTATTGTAGCTTCGTCATGTTCTACAACTATCAGCGTATTGCCCAGATCTCTCAATGCCTTAAGCGTATCAAGAAGCTTTGCATTGTCTTTTTGATGAAGACCTATACTAGGTTCATCCAGGACATAAAGCACGCCCACCAGGCCTGCGCCTATTTGAGTTGCCAGTCTTATTCTCTGTGCCTCTCCGCCTGAAAGAGTAGAGCTAATCCTATCCAGAGTCAGATAATCAAGCCCTACATTAGCCATGAAACTAAGCCTCTCCTTTATCTCTTTCAAAATCTGACGCGCAATCTTTTCCTGCGTTTCCGTAAGTTTTAGATCTGAAAAAAATCTCTTTGCGTCCCTGATTGAAAAACCCGACACGTCGCTTATAGACATGTTATTTATCTTTATTGAAAGCGCCTCGGGCTTTAATCTCTTGCCTTTACATTCAGGGCACATGGAAAGACTTGTATATTTATTTATTTCAGCCCTCATAAATTCGCTGTCCGTATCTTTCAATCTCCTTAATAGATTCGGCACAACCCCTTCAAAATACATGCCCAATTCTTCTTTTTCTGAACCATAGAGGATAGCATCCCTTATCTTTTTCGGGATTTTATTGAAAGGCTCATCTATGTCAAAACCGCGTTCCTGTCCGAGCTTTCTTAAAAGCCTCCTATAGTGTAGTATTATCCTCATCCCTCCCACGCGCCAGGGCCTTATTGCCTCTCTTAAAGATTTCGTCTTATCAGGTATAACAAGATCAGCGTCTATGTCCATTATAGTGCCCAGGCCGTCGCATGCATGGCAGGCGCCATAAGGGCTGTTAAAAGAAAACATCCTAGGTTCAATTTCTTCATAATTCACCCCGCACTTCGGACATGAATATAATTCGCTGAAAAGTTCGTCTTCTTTATCAGATTTAGCGACCAGCATCAATCCTTTACCCACCTTTAATGCCGTCTCCACGGAATCAGCCAATCTTTCTCTTATGTCTTTTTCAATCGCAATCCTGTCTACGACAACTTCTATGTCATGCTTTTTGAATTTGTCAAGCAAAAATGCCGGCTGGCGCTTATTCAATGAGTACGCAAGTTATGGAACATAACTTATTGCTCGAATTGATGCTT
>JAPLMD010000012.1 GCA_026387235.1 Candidatus Omnitrophota bacterium | reverse complement strand
ACATCGGTAATTAAGCCCGGCACATATTGAGCTTCTGCCAGGACTTTATAACCCTTTTTCATGGCGGCGGTCTTTGCCGGCTCCCAGGTGTGGCCGGCGTCTATTCTTCCCTCCTCAAGCGCCTTTAAAATTTCCTGTGCCGGCACAATTTCAAAACGCGCCTCTTGCTCTTTTACGCCTGACTTTTCAAGGGCCGCAAGCACAAAGAGATGCGAAAAGGTGTTTACGCTATCAATGCCGACCTTCTTTCCCTTTAAACCGGACAAATCCTTGAATTCCGGTTTACCCACAATCACGTCGGCGCTGATGCAGAAGTCCGCGATATAGACCACGCGTGAGGATATGCCTTCGGAACTCAGTTGGATAGCGTCGGCGTAGACTCCCAAAATGCCATCCACCTTACCGTCAATATAACGCTGCCTGCTTGGGGCATAATCTTTTTCAAATACAAGCTCAACCCGCGCGCCGTTCTTTTCAAAATAACCCTTTTCCTTGGCAACATAGGCATGGGCGTGACCTGCCCAGGAATTAATAGTGATTTTTATCGGCGGCTTCGCCTCGGGCCTCTTGGCACAGCCTGTCATCCCTATCAGAACAGAGCATATCATTAACACTATCATTCGTCTCATTACCCTTACCTCCGTCATCTAAAACTTCAACCCCATCCAACTGACTACTTCCATCGTATTATCATCAGAGCCGGCATATGCGCGGCCTGCCTTCAGGGGATGTGCAAAACCGAATTCCGCGCCGCAGAAGAAATAATCATTGGGAAACCAGTCAAAGACCAGATTTGCTTCCCGCGAAAACCTTTTACGGGCATCCGGATTGTTTTCTCTATCCAGAGAAAAATCATAAAGCATAAGTCGCGCCAAAGTGGTTTTTGTAGGGCTGATCCCGAATTCCAACATCCAGGCCTTTTCATTGCTATTAAATAAATTAAAACCGTTTATACTGCCCATACACCACTGCCCCCAGTTTCTAAACCCGTAAAACATCGGGTCAAAGGCCTCATTTTTCTTGTCAGTATTGGGATTGTCACCCGGCAGATAGCGGTAGCAAAGTTTTGTATAGGGAGACATAGGTTTATCTTTAAGAGCATAAACCATATCTACATGGCCGCCAATTGCGCGGCGGTCCACTCGCTTATTATCTGGGTTGGTGGTGGAAAAGCCGCCGTTCTGGGCCATAGTCTTACCCCATTCAGGCACAACCTCTGCTTCAAAGGTTAAGTTAGGCACTAATGGCACAGGCGTGGAGGTGCGCAAAGACAAAGCAAAGGTATCGCTATGTAGCTGGGATGCATCAGATTTATACAAAAGCCCTAAGTCCCAAACAGTGCCTTTTTTACCTGCGTAGTGCGTATTCAATCCATAAATATTCCTCTTGCCATTATAAGCAGCGGCATCTTTAAGGTAAACCTCATAGCTTTTAAAATTTCTTTCCACCTCGCCGGCAAAGGCATCAATTTTTATGTTTTCTCTCGGCTCATAGGTAAGCAGGGTGGCATAGAGGCTGCGCATAGAAGCTGTCCAGACCGCCCTGCGGTCAGAATAAAAATCGTAAATCAGAAAACCGTCCCCGAATTCAAGATTCTGCCTGCCTGCGGTTAAGCTCAGGGGCTGGCCAAAAAGTTTATTTACCTTAAAATTAGCGAATTCTAAAATTGCCTTCCAGTCACGCCGCGCAGGAACTGTGTATTCGTTGGTATCCCCGGCAACTCCTTCGCCTAAAACTCCGAAATTAAAAACTAAATCATCTACGGGCTTGTATTCTGCACCTAAGCGCAACGTAGTCTCCCAAAACTGGTCGGCCTTTAGCCGGTTAAAGTAAACGTTTTTCTGGTAGATGAAGTACTCATAAAGGCTGCCGGTGATTTTTACCTTGTCCTTAAACTCTGCAAAGAATGCCTTTTTTCCCGTTGCTGGTTTCTGCTTGGCAGCTTCTGCCTTGCTTATACCTTCATCCGCAAAAACTATGAACAACAAACTATGAACTATGAGCAATGAATAAACCAAAACCGCGCCCAGCCTTAAATAACGCATCTTTCCTCTCATTTATAGTTTATTTTCCCTTTTCTGCCTTGAGCCGTTCTATCTCATCGTACAATTCCTTCATCCTGAATTCGCGCTCTACGGTTGCCTTTCTGAAGCGCTCCAGCTCCTCTAAACAGTTAATATTGATTAAATCTTGGGTATTCCCTTACCTATATAATACCAGATTATACTATATTATATTTAAGTTTAAAAACAGACTACTATTTTATAATATTATGTAGCTATTTGTCAAGGAAAAGTTTCATTAATGAGACTTTTCCTTGATTCTTAAGGCAATGTGCCGAAGGATCTTATATAGGTAACCATGGAAAGATTTTTCTAACGCGGTTGGTTTTTGAGGGAAGGGCTACTTCTTTCTTGTCTTTTTCGGTGTATTCAAATGCGCTTTGGTTTTTTTGGGTTCGGCCTCGCTAACCATGGCAACCTTGATTATTGATGTCATTTCTTCCAGATCAAAAGGTTTGGCAATAGAAGTGTAGGCGCCTAAACGGGCAGCGGACATATTATTCTCTAGTGTCGCGAAGGCGCTAAGCATTATCACCACGATGCTGCTGTCGATCTCTTTGATCCTCTTTAAAGTTTCGATTCCATCTATTCCCGGCATTTTTATATCCAGGAGGACTAAATCCGGCCTGTCCTTCCTTATTATATTAAGCGCTTCCTCTCCGTTGGATGCGGTGAGCACCTTGTATCCGGTAAGAGTGCGGATGAAAAAATCCCGGATTACCTCTTCGTCATCAACCACTAAAACTGTCTTATCGTGACCCAATTTCATCTCGGCGCTAAGATTTTCCATTCCTGCTTTGCCTTTCAGTTGATTCATTAACCATTGCTCAATCAGCTCCTTCTTAAAACGCCACTCACTGGCAACCTTGAAGGCAGGAATTGTGCCTTTTTGGGCAAGTTTATAGACTGTCATTTTATTCATTTGCAAATATTCTGCTACCTGTTTAATATCCATTAAATTTTCCACTAAGTACTCCTCTCGTTAAAAACTTTAACTAACGCTATGATAATGTAAAGGATTGTACTACATTATACTATACTAGTCAATATTTAATTTTTATCTTGCCTATTTACTAGATTTGTATACAATATGAGTATAGACGTTAATAATGAGGCAAAATATGCAATTAGAACTAAAACCCGCTAATAAACTAACCTATAAATTCAGATTAACTCCCCAGATGCGTCTATCCATCAACCTATTACAAATGCCTCTGGTTAAATTAAAGGAATTCGTAGCAAAACAAGTAGAAGAGAATCCTTTGTTAGAGATAGAAACGAAGATGAGCGCAAAACAGGGGAGTTTATTATAGAAAATATTGATGACGACGGATACCTAAGAACTTCTATTGAGGAGATAGCTAAAATCTCTGGAGTAGCTCCATCGCAAATTCAAAAAGTTTTGTCATTGATTCAAACCTTTGACCCTATTGGCGTAGGCGCAAGAGATTTAAGAGAATGCCTTCTATCACAGATAAAAGCAAAAGAAGAGGAAAATTCGCTAGCAGGCCAAATTACAGATAAGTATCTGTCTTATTTAGAAAAGAAAAGATTTGAATTTATTGCCAAAAAACTAAAAGTACCTATAGAAAGAATCAAGGAAGCAATAAAGGAGATTGCCAATTTAGAACCAAAACCCGGGCGTTCTTTTAATACAGAAAGAACAGTGCGTTTGATACCGGATGCCATATTAAAAAGAAATAATGATAAGTATGAGGTCATGCTTAATGATTGGGAATTACCTTCTCTAAACCTCAATCCTAAATATAAAAGAATGCTAGAACAAAAAGATATTACCGAAGATACTAAAGAATACCTAAAAGAAAGACTCGGAGCAGCTAAATTTTTGATTAATGCCATAAATAACCGAAAGGAAACAATAAAAAAGGTAGCCGAAGCTATCGTTTATATCCAAAAAAATTTTCTGGATAATGGAATGCAAAATCTTAAACCTATGACTTTATCACAAATTGCTAATTTGGTAGATAAACACAAATCCACGGTAAGCAGGACTGTCAATAATAAATACCTGCAAACTCCGGATGGTATCTTTGAATTGCGGCACTTTCTAAATTCCGGGGTTAAGCAAGAAAACGGAGAACTTTTCTCATCCAAAGCAATTAAATCAAGAATAAAAGACTTAATAGAAAACGAAAATAAAGAAACCCCCTTGACTGACCAGAAAATTGTCAATCTTCTCAAACAAGACGAAATCTCCATCTCCCGCCGCGCCGTAGCCAAATACCGCTACCAACTCAAAATTCTTTCATCGAAATCAAGAAGAGAATGATATCACTGGAGCTCCTGACGGGAATCGAACTAATACTTAATCCTAGAAAAATTTTAACTTAATAATAAATTAACCGGAACTGCCCATATTTTTCTATCAACTTTTAACACCTCTCGGCCATTGTAAGCCAATAATCCTCCCAGGCATTCTTTATTACTAGATAAATACGCTTTTATACCGACAAGATCGCTTTCTTTGCACTTACTGCCATTTTTTACTTCAATCGCAAGCGTTTGGCCGCCCACCTCTATAATAAAATCTACCTCGTACCTACCTTGAATGTTCCAATAGGTAATCTTCGCATCGGGATAATAAGCGGAAAATATCCCCTCTAAATTCTGCGCCACGTAACTTTCCAACAACGATCCTCTTGCTATCTCATTTACATTTAAATCTTTGATTTCCTCAAGGTAAGCGGATAGCCCTGTATCGGATAAATACACTTTGGGAGATTTGATAAGCCTGCTTGTTTTATTTTTAAGATGCGGCGGAATTCGGCTTAAAATAAATGAAGTCTCCATGAGCGAAAGATAGCGCGATGTAGTAACCACATTCAGCTTTGCGTCTCTAGCGAGTTCGCTTATGTTTAAAATCTTTGTATTGCGAAGAGCCACAAGCTGTAAAAGGTTTCGGAATGAAGTCAAGTCCGCCACTTGAGCTAAAGCTCGTATGTCGCGCTCCAGATATGTCTGTTCATAACCACGAAACCACACTTCCGGCTTCTTTACCTGACCAAGGCATACTGAAGGCATGCCGCCTTTTAAAATTTCCTTTAACGAAACAGGCTTGATTTCACGCTTAGGAAAAACGCCAGTATCAATAAAATACGCGAGAGCTGGTTTTTCTTTAGTAGCTCCAAACATTTCCCTTCGAGTAAATGGATGAAGAGTAATATAGACTGCCCTGCCGGCTAGGCTTTCGGCGACTTTTTTAAGGAGCAGGAAATTAGCCGATCCGCTCAGAAGAAATCTTCCAGGCTTGCGATTCCTATCCACTTCTTTCTTTATAACATTTAAAATTTCAGGATACTTTTGCGCTTCATCAATAGTAATAGGTTCTTTGCCGGACAGGAGCTCTTCCGGATTACTGCGGGCTAATTCGAGAGTATTAAAATCATCGAAACTGATATATCTTCTTTTTTTTAATTGCGGCTGGTTTAAAAGAAGGGTGCTTTTACCAGTCTGGCGCATTCCGGACAGCACCACTACCGGCATATTCCCGAGAGACTCCACTAAAGTTTTGGTAATTTCGCGCGGCTTATAGCTTGTCATAATTTAACATCTTATGTTATATCCTGACATTTGTCAAGATAAATTTATCAGGATATTTTGAGATAAAATACCTCTCTATTCTACTTGATATATGCCAACTTGTATGGCTATATGTGTACTGATGAAAGGACGTCAAATATGAGCGAAAATGCCGTGTCTGAAATAATGGCGCTTAAAAACGCGCCTACTGAAGAGCTCCTTAAGCGATACAAAGAGCTTTATGGAGAAGGCGCTACAGGAACTCACAAGATCTACCTATGGCGCAAAATCGCTTATAAACTTCAAGAACAGGAACATGGCAGTTTATCAGCTAAAGCCAAAGGTAAACTTAAGGCGCTTATCGAAGAGTTTGATCCTATCAATAATAAAGCTCTTAGGCCTGACAAACCAGCTGCGAATCAGTCACTTCTTGTAAAAGATAAACGTCTGCCCATTCCCGGCACAGTAATCACTAAGAAATACAAAGGTACAAACTATCAGGTCAAGGTACTGGAAAAAGGCTTTGAGTATAACGGTAAGATATATAAGACGCTATCCGCCATTGCCAAGGAGATAACCGGAGCGCATTGGAACGGATACTTGTTCTTTAATTTATAGGGGGTCCGATGGAAAAGATTGAAAAGAAAAAGATAAGCTGCGCTATATATACGCGCGTTTCAACTACTGAAGGGTTAGAACAAGAATTTACGTCCTTAGATAACCAACGTGAATCCGCGGAAAACTACATCCTAAGCCAAAAATCAGAAGGTTGGGTAGCATTGCCAGAGCGGTATGATGATCCAGGCTATACAGGAGCGAATACCGAGCGACCTGCCCTACAAAAGCTCATGGCTCACATTAAGGAAGGTAAAATTAACTGTGTAGTAGTGTATAAAGTTGATAGGTTATCGCGATCGCTCCTTAATTTTAGTCAGCTATTAGAGTCATTCGAGCAAGATAATGTGACGTTTGTTTCGGTAACGCAAGCATTTAATACAAACAACTCCATGGGCCGCCTTACCTTGAATATACTCCTCTCCTTTGCGCAGTTTGAACGTGAGATTATAAGTGAACGCACACGCGATAAGATGGCTGCTTCCAAAAAGAGAGGCAAGTGGGTCGGTGGAAGGCCGCCTTTAGGTTATGATATCGATAAAATAAATCATAAACTTGTCATAAATCCAAAAGAGGCTGAGCTTGTTAAAGAAATATTCAATCTTTATCTTGAGAAACGATCTCTACTTTCAACAGCAATAGCGCTTAATGAAAAGAATCGTATGACAAAAAGTTACACTACTCTGGAGAACAGAAACTCCGGTGGCGTAAAGTTTAAAAGCACAAGTATTCAGTCGATAATCAAGAACCCATTCTATATCGGTAAAGTCCATCACGCTGGAGCGCTTTATCAAGGTGAGCAAGAACGTATAATAGCCGACGAAGTATTTCAAAAGACACAAGAAATACTGGCCAATAACCGCAGGGAGCGCAAGATCGCTGGTGTAGTCACAAACACTGGCTTATTAAACAGCATACTACGATGTAAAGCCTGCGACAGTACCATGTATTACATCTATAGCAAGAAAGGTAACAATAAATACCATTATTACCTTTGTGGAAATGCCCAGAAACGTGGTTATAAAAACTGTCCTACGCGGCTTGTATCGGCACAATTAATTGAGAACAAGTTTATGGAGTTCTTAAGAACGATATCTAAGGACGCGAGAATTGAGACGAAGTCATGGGAAGCGTTAACCCTAGAAGAAAAGATACCGATCCTTAGATCTATTGCCAAGGTCGCGCATTACGACGCAGTTAACGGAACTCTTGAGATAGTGCTCCATAAGGTCGATAAAAACCACCAATTCGCGCTAAAACTGGCTGAATTAAAGCATATACCTTATCATCGCCAGCAGGCTGAGATAAGTAAAGAACCGCTTGTACGTCAAAGCCTGATCCTAGCTCACCAAATAAACCAAGTCGCACAGGAAAGAAACTGTACCTTAAAAGAAATCGCAAATTGGATCGGCATAACCCACGCAAGAATCTGCCACATCGTAAATATGCTTCTCATATCGCCACAAATCCAAGAAGAGATACTCCTCTCTGATAATAAGGTATTATTTAACATCCCTGAATACAAGCTGCGCGACATAACAAAAGAATTAGACTGGAATAAGCAGCGAGAAATCTGGAATAATCTCCTCAAATCCCAGCAAAACTAGCCACTAATAGGCCGTTTACTAGAGATAAATCTAGCCAAATATCTGTCAACTCTTAGTAAATGGCTATTTCACTTGATCAAAAGTAGCGAATTATCACCATAATACCATTTACTACGCGCGTCCTAAAATAAGCCAAATCAGAGATGAATCGCGTTTATTTGGAGATTAGTTGGCTTGTCCCAGAGAGATTTTACACGCTAAAAGAGAAGGGTGTTCAAAAGTGGCGGTCTCATCGGGCAACAACGCCCTAAGTCTTTGAAACGTAAAGACAAAGAAAAAGCCCTGATCGGCTAAACTAATCAGAGCCTTATGCCTCTCTCTTTTTGGAATGAGAGAGAAATTTTTGGCGTCCCCACGGGGATTTGAACCCCGGTCGTCAGATCGAAAATCTGATGTCCTGGACCAGGCTAGACGATAGGGACGTGTTTATTCTTCTTCTTTTTCTTCCGGTATCACATGAGCGATGGATGAAACAGTATCGCCTGAATCAAGTTTTATTATATGCACGCCTTGCGCGCTTCTGCCTGTGGATCTTATATCTTTTACGCTCAAGCGGACAATCATGCCTTTCTGAGTGATAACCATGAGCTCGTCTTGGTCATTGACTGTTTTAAGGCCGACTGCTTCGCCGTTTTTCTTTGTAACCTTTACATTTATTATGCCTTTGCCGCCTCTGGATTGTTTTCTGTATTGGTCTATCGCTGTTCTTTTTGCAAAACCTTCGGAGGTAGCTGTTAAAACAGTGGAATCCTTTTTAGCAATTTGCATTGCTATAACCCTATCTTTTTTGCCAAGCCTTATGCCTTTTACGCCCTTGGCGCCTCTGCCCATATCTCTTACCTGCTTTTCAGGAAAACGTATGGCTTTGCCTAAATATGTCGCAAGAAGCATCTCCTGATGGCCGTCTGTAAGTTCCACTTCTATAAGCTCGTCATCTTTTTCAAGCGTGATGCCTATGATGCCGCCTTTTCTCGGGTTTGAATAAGCCATGAGATCTGTCTTTTTAATAAGACCGTTCTTGGTCGCCATTATAACAAAATTGTCTTCTTTGAATTCCTTTACCCTGACATACGAAGAAATATTCTCTCCCTGTTCAAGCTGCAGAAGGTTTATAACCGCTTTTCCTCTCGCAGAGCGGCTTGCCTGCGGAATCTCATAAACCTTTAACCAGTGCACCCTGCCTTTATTTGTAAAAAATAAAATATACTCGTGCGTAGACGCAATAAAAAGGTGTTCCACGAAATCTTCTTCCTTCATGTCAATACCTGTAACTCCTGAACCACCCCGGCGCTGTTTTCTATAGGCGTCTACAGGCAAACGCTTTAAATAGCCGGTATGGCTTATTGTAATGACCATATCTTCTTCTTTGATCAGGTCTTCTATCTCTATATCCTCCACCTTGCCGACTATTTCAGTTCTTCGCTCATCTCCATGTTTTTTCTTTAATTCTAATGCTTCGTCCTTAACTATTTCCAGAATCTTTTTTTCGCTTTTTAGAATTGCTTTATACGATTCGATCTTTTTTATAAGCTCGAGATACTCGTTTTCTACTTTATCTCTTTCAAGGGCTGTCAGGCGCTGCAGCTGCATCTCTAAGATAGCCTGGGCTTGAGCCTCGCTCAAATCAAAATTTTTCATCAAGGCAGCCTGAGCCGCTTTCGGGTCTTTTGATTCCCTGATGGTCTTTATAACCTGGTTTAAATGCTCTATCGCTATCTTAAGGCCTTCTAATATATGGGCCCTTTTCTCGGCTTTATTTAATTCAAACTGGGTCCTTTTTCTTATAATCTCGCGCCTATGTTTGATGTAAGCTTCCAGCATTTCTTTTAAATTCAAGACCTTCGGCTTATTGTCAACGAGCGCGAGCATTATAACCCCAAAACTTTCTTCCATCTGGGTGTGCTTATACAGCTGGTTAAGGATTATCTCTGCGTTCTGGTCGCGCTTTACTTCTATGACTATTCTCATGCCTTCTCTGTCAGATTCATCCCTGATGTCAGAGATGCCTTCTATTTTTTTATCCTGAACCAAGCCAGCCATGTTCTCTATGAGCTTTGATTTATTGACCTGGTATGGGATCTCTGTAATGATAATGGATTCCTTGCTTTGCTTTTGTTTTTCAATGCTTGCCCGAGCGTGAATTTTCAAAAGGCCTCTGCCTGTTTCGTACGCGCTCTTTATGCCTTCCTTGCCGCAGATAATGCCGCCTGTGGGGAAATCAGGGCCTTTAACAATCTTCATCAGATCTTTTATGGCAATCTCAGGATTATTGATCAATTCTACTATCGCGTCCACTATCTCGCTCAGATTATGAGGCGGGATATTTGTTGCCATGCCTACAGCAATCCCACTCGAACCGTTTACCAATAAATTCGGGAGCCTGGCTGGCAATACTGTGGGCTCTTCCAGGGTTTCGTCAAAATTAGGGGTGAATTTTACTGTGTCTTTGTCAATGTCGGTAAGCAATTCATCTGCTATTGCAGCCATGCGCGCCTCGGTGTTATGGCTTATAAATCCATTTGACACAAAGGAATGGCAGAGGCTGTCTACTTTTATCGAATAGACCTTCTTAAGGCCTGTGTTTTCAATAGAGACTATTGGATCAAAGATATACCTATTATTCTTTAGCGTTTGATACAATACTTTATCTTCTCTATTCAATATTGTATTCAAACGCTCCCAGCATTTATCTATTTTTGGATATCTATCAATATTATGCTTTCTAAGCCACTCTTTATGCTCTACATACCCATTGCTCCTAATATAGCTAGAGAGGTAGGGGATAAAATCTGTCTTTGACATAACCCAGCCGCTTTTATTTCTCTTGCAGATCTGTTTCAGCTTTTCACGCTTTTTTTCTGTGACAAAATTTATTTGGGTTCTGAATAAATTAAGGTTTTTGTGCCCGTGAATAAATAATTTAAAAATATTTCTCGTTCTCTGAAATCTATATGAAGAATCTATGCCGAACCTCAATAATAAAATCTGGAGCTCCTGCATTAGCCTCTCGCTGACAGATATAAAAACAACCTCTATATTCTTTAGGGAGGAGGATGCATATACACTGCCATCTCCTTCCGCATACCCTCTAATAAAAGAGGCTATGGTTTCCTTTGACGAAGAAAATATAATTTCCGGCATAATCTTATCTTTAGCCCTGCCTGCTTCCAGGCCAAGATTATTCAAAAACTCTATAACATATTTTGAATGAATTTCTAAAGAGGTATAGCTTTTTTTGGTATATCCCGCGGGTTTTCTAATAAACTCATGGAGCCTGCAATCTGGAAACACATTTCTAAAACTATTTTTAAATCTCTGGATAAATTCTTTATCACTATTGCAAAACCCGATTTGCTCTTTACCAACGCTCCCCTCAGAAACTACCGCGCCCAAAATAAAAGCAAGATCATTGTTCATTTTATCCGGAAGCTGATGGAACTGGCATCTGTTCTTTAGCTGCGGATAATAGAGTTTTAAAGAAGGTCTTGTTCTTGGAAATAATAAACTGCTCCTACTAATTACAGCATAATCGCCCTCGTTGACACTGCCTAACAGTTTCCACTTAAATTGCGGCCTCCCTCGTTCTCCCTTTTGCCAAGTTAGAATAGGATGGTTGAGGCTCCCGCATAGATTAAAACCCCTGTATGTTTTTATTGTCTTCGTCGGATGTTCGCCTGAATCAAACCATTTCGAAACATGATTTATTTTATTATTTATAGACAATGCCTTAAAAGAAACCTTTGAATTATGTTGAATTTTCTCTATTTTTTGCAAACCTTTTTCTGTAACGATCAAGGAATCCCCGCTGACACAGTAACGCATCGCGGCGGGAGAATCTCCGTCAATAGACCCAAAGTTTCCCTGGCCATCTATAAGAGGGTACCTAAGAGAAAAATCCTGGACCATCCTGGCAAGAGAATCATACACAGCTGTATCGCCGTGCGGATGATATTTGCCAAGTACTTCTCCAACGATTCTCGCGCATTTCTTGTATGGTTTTGAGTGCTCGAGCCCGAGTTCTCTCATCGCATAAAGAATTCTTCGATGAACAGGCTTTAAGCCATCGCGCACATCAGGCAGGGCCCTGCCTACAATTACGCTCATTGCGTAACTTATGTACGAAGCCTTCATCTCGTCTTCGATAGAAACAGGGACTACTTTTTCGTTTTGCGCGTACATTGTTTTTCTTCTTAAGTTATACCCTCACTTATATATCTAAATTCCTAACATCCAGCGCGTGTTTCTCTATAAAAGCTCTTCTGGGCTCAACAGCATCTCCCATCAGAATAGTAAACATATCATTTGCCTCAACCGCATCCTCCATGGTAACTTTTAAGAGCGTGCGGGTCTCGGGGTTCATTGTGGTTTCCCAGAGCTGTTCGGGATTCATCTCGCCAAGGCCTTTGTATCTTTGTATGGTTAGGCCTTTTTTAGCAATCTCTCTTACATAATCAAGGCATTCCTTAAGCGTGTCCATTTCTTTTGCGCCGTGGTCTTCCGATGTTATTTTATAAGGTTTTTTCTTTTCTGTTTTAGCCGCGCCAAGAAATTCATCGCTGATATTAAACCCTAATTTTTCAATTCTTTCTATCAATTTTTCCATATCCCTTGCTTCATAAAATTCTACCAGATTAAGGGCTTTTTCGTCCATCTCAACATCTTTCCCGAGCTCTTTTTCCTTGTTTTTTACTGCTTGTGCCAGCTCTTCATCATCATATAAAAATTGGGTTTCTCCCTCCACTTTTACCATATAAATTGGTAGTTTTTTGGTCTTTTTATGTCTAAAACCCAGGTATTTTGATAATTCCGCTCCACGCTTAACTACTGCCGAGGACATTTTTTCGAATTCCAGGACTATTTGCAAAAGCTCTTTTAAGCCAGTAGCATTGAAATTCTTTTTATCGCTATTTCTTAAAAGAGTCAGGCCTTCTGTGCCTAATTCGAACAAAAACTCGTTCATCTTTTTTTCTGTCTCTATATATTCCTCGCGCTTGCCTCTTTTTACCTTATAAAGAGGCGGTTGAGCTATGTATATATGGCCTTTCTCTATTAATGGCTGCATATGCCTGAAAAAAAGTGTAAGAAGCAATGTGCGGATATGCGAACCATCTACATCAGCGTCGGCCATAAGTATAATCTTATGGTATCTTAACTTTGCTATGCCAAATTCTTCACCTATGCCTGCGCCTAACGCGCTTATAATAGTGCGTATTTCCTCATTGCTAAGCACCTTGTCAAGCCTTGCCTTTTCCACATTCAAGATCTTGCCCTTTATGGGCAATATTGCCTGGAACCTGCGGTCTCTGCCCTGCCTGGATGAACCGCCTGCTGAATCTCCTTCAACTATATATATCTCGCATATGGCAGGGTCTGTTTCTGAACAATCGGAAAGCTTGCCCGGCAATGCCATGGAATCCAGGGCGCCTTTTCTTCTCGTAAGTTCCCTTGCTTTTCTGGCAGCTTCCCTTGCTCTTGCAGCGAGGATTGCTTTTTCTATGGCCTTATTCGCGACTGACGGGTTTTCTTCAAAATATGCGCCTAAAGAATCGTTTATGATAGAAGAAACGATACCTTCTACCTCGCTATTCCCGAGTTTTGTCTTTGTCTGGCCTTCGAACTGCGGGTTCGGGACCTTTACGCTCAGGACAACCGTAATGCCTTCTCTTATATCTTCGCCCGAGATGGCCACGTCTGATTCTTTCAGCATGTTTTTATTTTTACAATACTGATTCACAACCCTTGTAAGGGCAGACTTAAACCCGCTGAGATGGGTGCCACCTTCTATTGTGTTAATGTTATTCACGAAAGAAAATATGTTTTCGCTATAGCCGTCATTGTATTGAAGGGCGATCTCGCAGCTCACTTCATCTTTTGTCCCTTCAAAATATATGACGTTTTTATGAAGCGCTTGTTTATTTTTATTAAGGTACTCTACGAAAGATACCACCCCGCCGGCAAACTGGAATTCATTTTCCTTATCTGATCGTTCATCTATTATTTTTATCTTTAGGCCTTTGTTTAAAAACGCCAGCTCCCTTAGGCGGTTACAAAGCGTTTCGTAGACAAATTCTATGGGGCTGTTAACAAAGATTTCCTTGTCTGCTTTAAATGTAACTGTTGTGCCGGTTGCTTTTGCTTTGCCGACAACTGTCAGTTTCGATGCTGTCTTGCCTTTTTCATATTCCTGATGATACACTTTGCCGTCTCTTTTTACCTCTACCTCAAGCCACTCGCTCAAAGCGTTCACAACGCTTACGCCAACGCCGTGCAGGCCTCCTGACACTTTATAAGAGCGGTGGTCAAATTTGCCCCCCGCATGGAGCATCGTAAGTACGACCTCGACAGCCGGTTTTTTTTCGCCCTTGTGTATGTCCACAGGAATGCCGCGGCCGTCATCGCTAACCGTAACGCTGTTATCCACGTGCACGGTTACAATGATGTTTTTGCAATAACCCGCCATTGCTTCGTCGATAGAATTGTCCACGACTTCGTACACCAGGTGGTGGAGGCCCCGGCTGGAGATATCGCCTATATACATGGCAGGCCGTTTCCTGACTGCATCCACTCCTTCTAATACTT
The DNA here is from genome assembly GCA_026387235.1 of Candidatus Omnitrophota bacterium. Lineage (GTDB taxonomy): Bacteria > Omnitrophota > Gorgyraeia > Gorgyraeales > Gorgyraeaceae > UBA10183. The sequence goes on along the minus strand of JAPLMD010000012.1, from coordinate 11,674 downwards.
GTATAGTCGTCGCGTCATACTTCTCTTGCTTTGGCATGCCTAATTGATCTCCCCGATCCTGAATCTTATGTCTTCTATCTCCACGTCTCCCAGGGTTTTTTTCATGGCCCCCAGAATATTTCTCTTTTTCAAACTCAAAATATAAAGCCAGCTTGAGCTGTCAACCTCTACTGTAAGGATATTTTTTTTAATCGCAACCGGCTTCGTGTGAAATGCCGCCTCAGGCTCAATCGCTTTATGCCACGCGGCTACAATTTCTTCCCTTGCGCCGTGGGTCTTTGTGTCCAGTTTTTTTATTACCTGGCTTATTATATCGCCTATATCTTCCGGCTTATTACTTTTCTTCCGCATCTTACATTATACAAGCTGCATTGGAAGCGCGAGATAGAGAAGCCAGTCTTCCACCCTTATCACGGCAGGCTTATCCGCTCCAAAAACTTCCAGCGCTATCTCCTCCTGCGGCATGACCTTTAACACATCTATTATATAATCTGGATTAAACCCGACTGTTATCTCATGGCCATTATAAACCGTGTCCATCTCTTCTCTGACCTCGCCTATATTGGGGCTTGATTTTGAGACCACTATTTTATTCTTCAGTATTTCAAATTTTACAGACTGGGAATCCTGCGTCGTGAGAAGCGCTGCTCTTTTTACCCCGTCTAAAAACTGCCCCCTCTGTATCATGATTTTTTCCTGCGGCTCTTTAGGCACCACCTGTTCGTAGTTAGGAAAATCCCCCTCTATCAATCTCGATATTATTGTTATGTTTTTTAAATCAAACTTTACCTGGTTTTCGCTGAATATGATTTTCACATCTCCTTCATCGCCGAGAATTCTATTTAATTCATGAATGGTTTTTGACGGGACAATAATGGCCTTGTTCAAGCCGTCTTTTTCTACGTCTTTTCTAACAAGGCTCAGCCTTTTGCCGTCGGTTGTTACCATTGTGAGTTTTTTGTTTTTAAATAAAAACAGCGCCCCATTCAAAACATACCTTGTTTCATCGTGGGACATTGAAAAATGCGTCATGCTGATCATGTTTTTTAAAACACTTTGCTTTATTGTGGCGCTTGGCTCATCTTTAAATTCCGGTAATTTTGGGAATTCCTCTTTCGGCAGGCCTATTATTTTAAAAAAACACTTACTACACTTTATAACCATTGAATTATTCTTCATTGTACTAATAGACACGTCTTCATCCGGTAACTCTTTTATTATATCATTAAATCTTTTAGCCGGGATGGTAATGGCGCCTTCTTCTTCAACCTCTGTTTCAAGAACCGAAGATATGCCTATATCAAGGTCGGTGCTTGTTAAAGTTACTTTATTTTTTTCCGCTTCTATTAAAATATTTGAAAGTATCGGTAAACTGCTTTTTGAGGATATTATATTTTGAACATGCTGTATGTTTTTTAAAAAATTCTGTTTTAATATTTTGATTTTCATTATAACCCCTCTTTTCTATTACCTAATTTAGTTTAAAAACAGTAACATTAGATAGTAAACGCTGTGGATAAGTTAATAAGATTGAAACCTAAGTTTAATATTATAGTTATGGAATAAAAATAATCCACAAAAAAATAAAAATAATCCACATTATCAGCTTTTTATATCCAACATCAGCTTTTGTATTAGGTTTTTCACATTCTGGTTCTTTTTTAAATCAACGCCTACTTTATCGCAAGCGTGTATTACTGTTGAATGGTCTCTCCCCCCGAAATGCCCGCCTATCTCCGGCAAAGTTAAGTCTGTCATTTCCCTGGCCAGATACATGGCTATGTGTCTGGGGTAGGCTACCTGCCTCGTTCTTTTTTTTGTCTTCATATCAGACGTCTTTATGTCAAAATAGTCAGCCACCTTTTCCTGGATACTCTCGATCGTGATTTTTTTAGCGCTTTCAGCGCCGATATCTTTAAGGATGTCTTTTGCCAGTTCCAGGGTTATTTTTTTATTCTCAAGTACGGAGTACGCGATTAATTTTATAAGCGCGCCTTCTAATTCTCTTATATTAGTTTTTATATTCTCCGCGATAAAATAGAGTATGTCGTCCGGGAGTTTTGTGCCGTTGCGCTCCGCCTTTTTTTTCAGTATGGCTATGCGGGTCTCGAAATCCGGCAGCTGCACATCTGTAACAAGCCCCCACTCAAATCTGGAAATAAGCCTTTCTTCCAGGCCCGGGATGGTTTTCGGGGCTTTATCGCTGGACAAGACTATTTGTTTGTGGCCGTCGTAAAGAGCGTTGAAAGTATGGAAAAATTCTTCCTGGGTGGCTTCTTTGCCTGCTATAAAATGTATATCGTCTATCAAAAGCACGTCCACGCTTCTGTATTTTTCCCGGAATTTCTGAGTGGTCCTGTTTTGTATCCCATTTATTAATTCGTTTGTAAAGCTTTCGCTTGTCGTGTAAAACAACTTCAGATTTCCGTGCATTTCTGATATATAATGGCAGGCAGCCTGCATAAGATGAGTTTTGCCGAGCCCTACCCCGCCGTATATAAATAAAGGGTTATATGCCTTTGCTGGCGCTTCCGCTATAGCAAGCGTTGCTGCGTGCGCAAACCTGTTTGAAGAGCCTACGACAAAGCCTTCAAACGTGTATTTTGGGTTTAGATAAAAAGGTTTTTTATGAACAGATTTTTCAAGAGGCGCGGCCTGCGCCTGGCTTACGGACCCCGTTTTTGTGAAAGCCTGCTCTTTTATATCAAACTTTACAGGCAGGACTTTACCCAGGGTTTTTAATATGGCGATATTCAGGATATCTCTGTAATGGTCGTAGATCCAGTCCTTAAAAAAATTTGAAGGCACCTGTATAACTATACTATCTTCCGTTACAGAAACAAGGCTTGTCTGGGTGAACCAGTTTTCAAAAGCCTGCTCCCCTGTTTCCTGTTTTATATATTCGAGAATTTTATCCCAGAGATTGGCTAAATCAAAAGACATAATCTATCCACAATTTTTCCACATTATAGCAATCTCCATGTTTTTTTTCAAGATAAATCTTTTTGCCATTTTTTTAGCCTGCTTCGGCTGTGCCGAAATCTTTCTGATGCGCCTCAGGCTCCAGCCTGGCTCATCAGCACAGGCGCGATATTTTGTCCTTGACGAGAATAGGCTTTGTGTTATAATAAAACACTTAAAGCGAGGATAAAATGAAGAAACATCTTACCCGGAAAAGTCTTAGAAAAGGAAAGCGCAAACACGGTTTCAGAACCAGGATGGCCTCTTCTACAGGTAGAAGAATTCTAAAACGCCGACGACGTAAGGGCAAACACAAGCTTACAATCTAATGAGCGCAAACTCTTTTTCAATAAAAGAGCGCCTAAAGAAAAACGACGCGATTAAAGCAGTTCTTGATAATGGCGTTTGCCGCAAGTCAAAGTCGATTAACGTATATATTCTTAAAAGGCAGGACGCTGATATTAACAAAGCAGCGTTTATCTGCAAAAAAGCCCTGCACCAAAAAAAATCTGTATTAAGGAACAGAGTAAGAAGACTCCTTAAAGAAGCCTATAGAAAAACAAAGCATATTTTTCCAGCCGGGCATGACATTGTTATAATAGGTACCAATATTACTAAGGATACTCTATCTACAGAGATAGAAAGAGAAGTTATAGATGTTTTTAAAAAATATACTAAAAAATAGCATAAATTTTTATCACAATCACTTGTCTTCATTAATGTTATGTCAATGTAGATTTCATCCATCCTGTTCTCAGTATACGTTACTGGCGATAGAGGATAAAGGTATTTTTTTTGGCCTATTAAAAGGCCTAGGAAGGGTTATGCGTTGTAATCCGTTTTCAGCAGGCGGTTACGACCCGTATAAATAAAAACTTATGGAAAAAAGGGTTCTGTTAGCAGTTACGTTATCAATAGCCGTAATATTAGTTTACCCGATGATACTTGCCAAAATAAATCCTAATTTATCCAGCCCAATTCAAAGACCACAAGTTGTTGAAAAACAAGTAGTTGTAGAAAAAACTATGGATGTTCAAACAAAAGAAACAGAACTTGTAAATGCGCTGCCTTCAAGCGCGTTGACAGAGAATTTTTCTACTGATAGATATGATTTAGACGTAACCAATATAGGAGGATCTATCAGCAGGATATTGGTAAAAGACTCCAAAAGAAAAAGCGATATAGCTCTTGTTACAAAAGCTATCCGCTCAGCAGGCATTTTATCAATAGACGGAAAAGGCATGCTGTCAGGTATGTCTTCGCAAGTCTTTCAAATACATAATGATACGCAAACATTCTCCTTGGAAAACAACGATCTAAAACTAGAAAAGCGCGTTTCTTTTTTAGAAGACAAATACGGGCTTGAAAGAGCTGTATGAAACAAAATACATAGAGTTTGATATACATTATAAAGATGGAACTGTAAAAAGGTTAACAGGCAATAAGTTATCGAGTTATAATAGGTTATATAAAAATGATATAGATTGGATTGCGTTTAAGAATAAGTACTATACAATAATAGCAAAACCTGATTTTGATTCAAAAGGCGTATTTACAAAAGACATAGCTGGAGAGCCGGTTCTGGGGTTTATCGTAGAAGACGATAAGATTATACCCGGGGAAACAAGGGCGTATAAAATAAATTTTTATATCGGACCCATGGAAATCAAAGAGCTTGAAAGGCTGGATTTTAGTTTTACAAAAGTATTGAATTTCGGTTTTCTCACGAGCATAAGCTTGATTTTATTGGGCATATTACAATTCTTCTATTCCTTTTTACACAATTATGGCGTATCAATACTGTTTCTAACGATTTGCATCAATTTATTTTTATATCCTCTTACTTTTAAGAGTTTGAGGTCAATGCAGAAACTCCAGGAACTGCAGCCTCATATGGAAAAAATCAGGCAGGAGAACAAGGATAACCCGACTAAACTGAACAAAGAAATAATGGAGCTTTATAAACGGTATAAAGTAAATCCGATGGGCGGATGCCTGCCTATGATTTTGCAGATGCCGGTTTTTATAGCGCTTTATAATACATTATCCCGCTCAGTAGATCTTAAAAACGCGCCTTTTTTATGGATAAAAGATCTCTCTATGCCCGATGCATTTTTTCCTTTAGGTTCCAATATACCTTTCTTGGGCAATGCTATAAATCTATTGCCAATTTTAATGATAGGTGCTATGATATTACAACAGAAGATATCCCAATCTACCACAGGCTCCAGCCAGTCAGAGCAGCAGAAGCTTATCACAAATATTATGCCCGTGATGTTTGGGTTCATATTTTATTCTTTACCGTCTGGGCTGGTGCTATACTGGCTTACGAGCACATTAGTCACAAGCTCTATGCAATTTTTTATGTTTAAGAAAGCCGTGGCGTAATTATATGGACAATAATAGAATTAATATAATAAATAAAAACGAGATAGAAGTAGAAGCAAAGACCGCGCAAGAAGCAATAAAAATAGCTTTGTCTAAATTGAATGTCAAGAAATCAGAAGTTGAGATATTTGTTCTAAGAGAAGAGAATAAAGGTTTGTTTAGTATGCAAGGCACTAAGTTAGCTAGAGTTAGAGTAACGAAAAGATATAAATGATACGGTTATGATACGGTTTGATACGCTTATCCCTCGCGACTAGATTCAAAAGACTGTGGTCGCTCGGGATCAAATTCGTTCGCTTTTAGCGAACTCATTTGATGGGTAAAATAATAGCTGTTTGTAATCAAAAAGGCGGTGTTGGAAAAACAACAACAGTTGTTAATCTTGGTTATTACCTTGCTCATAAAGGCAAAAATGTATTGATTATAGATCTTGACCCGCAGGCAAACGCTACCAGCGGCCTGGGGCTTGATAAATCAAAAATAGAAAAAAGCATATACGATATATTGATCAATAATTTAAAACCGAATGAGGCGATGTACGAAGTAAACATGCCTCAGTTAAAACTTATACCGTCGAATATTCATCTTACTGGCGCTGAAGTAGAATTAGTAAGTTTTATGAATAGAGAATACAGGCTAAAGCAGGCGCTTAAAGATATTGTCAATGAATTTGATTTTGTACTCATAGACTCACCCCCATCTCTTGGAATTTTGACTATAAATAGTCTTGCAGCCTGCGATTTTGTGCTAATACCGGTACAATGCGAATATTATGCTTTAGAAGGCTTGAGTCAGCTATTAAATACAATCAATTTAGTAAAAGAGAATCTTAATCAGAATCTTGAAATACAGGGCGTTCTATTGACAATGGCTGATTATAGAACAAATCTTACATCTGAGGTTATAGATGAAGCAAAGAGATTTTTTAAAGAAAAGGTGTTTAAAACAATTATACCGCGCAGCATAAAATTAAGCGAAGCTCCGGGATTTGGCAAACCAATACATCTTTATGATAAGAATTCAATAGGCGCCAGGACATATCTTTCTTTAGCTAATGAGATACTTGGGGAGAGCGTAGTAGAGGATATAAACCAGATTTCTATGCAGCAAACAGTATTGGAGTAAACGATAATTCCTTAGCTAATTTTGCCCGTACTTTTGCTTGGCAAAACAAATCAGCTAGGGCAAAATTCAGAGGAGAACTATGCATCTGGAAAAAAGAGTTCTCGGTAGAGGCTTAGCAGCCCTGATACCTGACAAACAAACAGCGGATAACATGCAGATATTGGGATCAAATATACAACAAGGCGTAAGGCATATTCCTATAGAGAAGATCAAGGCAAATAAATATCAACCAAGAGAAGATTTTAATCAGGAAGCATTAGATGACCTGGCAAACTCTATAAGAGAAAAAGGGTTTATACAACCTGTTCTGGTGCGCTCAAAAGATAATGAATATGAGCTTATAGCAGGAGAAAGACGCCTCAGAGCCGCAAAAAAGCTTGGTTATAAAGAAATCCCAGCTATTATTAAGGAAGCCAGTGATTTGGATTCTCTGGAAATTTCCATTATAGAAAACATCCAAAGAGAGGACTTAAATCCAATTGACCAGGCAAAAGCATATAAGCGCTTGCAAGAAGAGTTTAATATGACACAGGAAAAGGTAGCTGATACTATAGGAAAAGACAGGGCAACAATAGCAAATATCCTCAGATTATTAAATCTTCCTGCTAAGATACAGGAATATGTTTCACGTGGAACAATTTCAATGGGTCACGCCAGAGCAATACTCAGTTTAGATAAAGAATCAGAACAAATAAGATTATGCACTAAGGTCATGAAAGATGACCTATCTGTAAGAGATACAGAGAGTTACGCAAAAAATATTTCTCTTCAAAAGCCTAAATCTAAAAAAATTGACAAAGACCCAAACCTTAATTCACTAGAGCAGGAATTAAGAGAGATATTTGGGACAAAGGTTAAAATCTTAAAATCTAAAAAAGGCGGCAAGATAGAGATAGAATTTTATTCTGATACAGATTTGTCAAGAGTTATAACTCTTTTAAAATCAAATAGATAGAATAATATTCAAAAGTGTAACTTTAATAAAAAAGGGAATGGCATGAATCAGCAAGCATTGATCTTAATTAAACCGGACGGGCTTAAAAAATCTTTAACAGGGAATATTTTAGCAAGATTATCTGAGACAAAGCTAGAGATAGTAGCTGCTAAAATGGTCAGGGTTTCCAGAGAACTTGCATCTGAGCATTATAAGCACATGAAAGACAAGTCATTTTTTGAAGAACTTATTCAATATATACAGGGAGAATTGCACGACAGGCGCAAGGTTATGGCAATGATCTATTGGGGCGAGGACGCTATCGCAAAGATAAGGCAGCTTGCAGGATCGACAAATCCCGAAGAAGCAGACCCTACAACTATCAGAGGCGCATACGGCAGGATTACTACAAAAGGGCTTTATGAAAACGTTCTTCATACATCATCGAATGAGTCAGAAGCAGAGAGAGAAATTAAGCTATGGTTCCAACCAGATGATATAATAGTAGATTTATATCCGACCAAAGTAGTTGAGGTCACTGTGGATAAAAAACGCGTTTGGGCATAAAAATAAAACTGCGGCAATGATAAAAAGCATGACAGGATTCGGTAAGGGCGAGGCAAAGAGCAAAACAGGCGTGTTTACTGTCGAGATACGCACAGTGAACCACAGGTATTTCGACCTTTCTTCCAAAATCCCCAATGGCCTTATGCTGCTGGAAGACAGGATAAAAGATCTTCTGCGCAAAGACATAAAAAGAGGCAAGGTGAATCTCTTTCTTTCGCATCGTTCTCCGGGAAACGATGCGAAATTAGTAACGTTTGATAAACGGACAATAGATAAATATTACAAAATATTGGCAGAGATTAAAAAGAGGCTTGATATAAAAGAAGATATCAAATTGTCTCACGTGCTTTCTTTCGCGGACGTTATTGTCCATGACGAGAAGAGTTTCGATGTGGATACTATGTGGGCCTCAATAAAAGAAGCAGTAGCCATGGCAACTTCTGATTGCAACAAGATGAGAGAGCGAGAAGGAAAAGTGCTATATAAAGATTTTTTTGCGAGGATAGCTAAAATTTCCGGCTATATTGACGTTGTATCAGAATTGGCGCCTTCGGTAGTGGCAGAATATAAGTGCAAGCTGGATTCCAGGATAAAAGATATTGTGAAAAACAAAACCATAGACGAGGCCAGGCTGGAAACAGAATTGGCCTTATTCGCGAAACAGTGCGACATATCAGAGGAAATCACGCGTTTTAAAAGCCATCTGGCAGGCTTCAGAAAAGCGCTGGAGACAGGCGAAGAAGCAGGCAGGAAGTTGGATTTTATATTGCAGGAATTAAACAGAGAAATTAATACGCTCGGCGCAAAAGCAAATGACATAAAAATATCCAGGGTAGTAATAAACGTAAAAAGCGAGTTGGAAAAGATGCGCGAGCAGGCGCAGAACGTAGAATGACAAAGAGAAAAGGGACACTATTTATAATATCAGCTCCGTCAGGTTCAGGCAAAACAACGCTCTGCACCAGATTGGTGGAGTCAGTAGATAGTTTATACAGATCTATATCAATGACCACCAGGGCTCCCAGGCCGGGAGAAAGAGACGGCATGGATTACATCTTTATTGAAAAGCCGGAATTTATAAAGCGCCTGAAGAAAAACGAATTTTTAGAATGGGCAAAGGTTTTCGGAGAATATTACGGCACGCCCAAAAAACACATAATACATATGCTGAAAAGAGGCAGCGATGTTTTGTTAAGCATAGATGTGCAGGGAGCCATGAAGATAAAAAGGCTTAAATTAGACGCTGTTTATATGTTCATACTGCCGCCATCCCTCGCAATGCTCAAAGAGAGGCTTATTAATCGTTCAACAGATTCAAAAGAGGCAATTTACGAAAGGCTGAATATCGCCAAAAAAGAGATATCCTGCAGCCAAAAATACGATTATGTGGTCATAAATAACAGGTTGGAATCAGCCCTTGATAATCTCAGGGCTATTATTATCGCAGAAAGATGCAGAGTTAAACGGATTCCTTAACCAAAATTCAGAGGAGAGCTCAACATGTCATATATGCCGGTAGGAAAAATATTCAAGGACTCAGGCAGCATATTCAAACTCACAATACTTGCTGCCAGAAGAGCAGTGGAATTGAATAACGGAGCCAATAAATTAATAAATACCAGCACGACCAAATTTTCCACTATTGCCCTGGAAGAGATAGCTGCCGGGAAAGTAAGTTACAAAATAAGAGAAGCAAAATAGCTTAACGCAGCCTAAATATGAAATCCAAGAATGTTATAATCGGTGTTACCGCCAGCGTTGCTTGTTACAAGGCCTTTGATGTTATAAGCGGGCTTCGCTCTCTCGGCATCAATGTAACTGCAGTTCTGACAAAAGAAACAGAAGAATTTATAAAGCCAATTTTGTTCCAGACAATTTCCGGCAATAAAATTATCACGGCAGATCTTTTTAAATTGCCGGAAGAGTGGGATAGCGTTCATATAACGTTGGCAGAAAAGGCCGATTGCATAGTAATTGCGCCTGCTACCGCCAATATAATCGCCAAGATAGCTGCCGGCATATGCGACGACATGCTTACGTGCGCGGTTTGCGCCACGAGGGCTCCTGTTTTATTGGCGCCTGCGATGAATGAAAATATGTATAACAATAAAATCGTGCAAGAGAATGTCGGCAGATTGAAGAAACTCGGCTATCATTTTACCGGCCCGGTAAAAGGCCGCCTTGCCTGCGGCACAGAAGGCATAGGCCATATACAAGACCCGCAAGTTATAATAAAGGAAGTGAAAAGTTTATTAGGATTATAGTAACCGCAGGCCCAACTCAGGAACCCATAGATCCGGTGAGGTTTATTTCAAATAGGTCCACGGGATATATGGGCTGTAGAATAGCAGAAGAAGCGCTTAAAAGAAAACATAAAGTTGTTCTTGTGAGCGGCCCCACAGATATTGCCCCGCCTAAAGCGGATAAAAATATTTCTATACAGACAGCAGATGATTTATTGAAAGAACTTAAGAGAGAAATGCGTCACGCAGATTGCCTGGTCATGTGCGCTGCAGTAGGAGATTTTAGAGTAAGACGGTCGAGCGCGAAAAAGATTAAAAGAAAAAAAGGATTGCGGCTTGAGCTTATCCCGAATAAAGATATATTGCGAGAATTGAGTAAATTTCATAAACATAACTTATTCGTAGGGTTTAGCTTAGAAACAGAAAACCTGGTAAGAAATTCGTATCTTAAACTAAAAAATAAAAATCTGGATTTAATTGTGGCAAACAGTTTTACAAAATATCATAACCCTTTTGGTGACAACAAGTTAAATATAGATATAATAGATAAAAATGGTGATGTTACAAAAATAAGGAAGAAAAATAAGGCTTTTATAGCCCATGTTTTGCTTGACAAAATAGAGGAATTGTGGTATTTAAAGAATAAATGAACTGCGGAGGTTAGCTTGAAGAAACACGGTTTTACCCTTATAGAGTTGTTAGTTGTCATAGCCATCATAGGCATATTGGCAGGCATGCTTTTGCCGGCTATAGGCCAGGCAAGGGAAAGGGCGAGGCGCACGAGCTGTATGAATAATTTAAAGCAGATAAGCATAGCGACGCATTTATATGCTACGGATAATATGGAAAGATTCCCAAAGACGCTCCAGGAACTTGTGGACGGAGGCTATCTCGATAACCTTGAGATTTTTAAATGCCCGTCAGCTTCCAGCATTATACCTGCAACCGCTGACAGCGGAGATTATCTATATAAAGCAGGGCTTACGGAGTCAGCTGATTCAGATACGCCGATAGCCTGTGATGCGGCTGAGAATCACAAGGGCCAGGGCGGCAATGTATTGTTTGTAGGCGGCCATGTAAAATGGCAGCCTGCTTCCAAGGGTAAATGGGCGCCGCCGTTTTAATGAAAAAGTATTTCTAATAACGTGTAGCGTGGTTTAAGAAAAGCTACACGTTTTTTATTCTGTGACAATATGGGGATAAAATATAAAGTTAACTATGATTTTTTCAAAAGCTGGTCTAAACAAATGGCCTATGTGCTAGGTTGTTTATATTCAGACGGCAGCTTAGAAAATTCTCCATATATTAGAGGCAAATATGTAAGATTTTCAAACACAGAGTATGATTTTGTGAAAAATATAAGACATCTTATGGGCTCTGAACATACAATAATCAGGTTTGAGGCGCGTGGCAATAGACAAGAAAAATATTTTTTAAGGATAGGCAGTCATGCTCT
>JAPLMD010000031.1 GCA_026387235.1 Candidatus Omnitrophota bacterium | reverse complement strand
AGGCAATCCTTTATCGCAGAATTAGGCAGGCCGTAAAAATTTGCCTGAAAAGGGTACCTGGTAAAAATGCCTTTTGAATATACCCAGGAATTACGCTTATGAGGAGCCAGATTTCCGTTTAAAATATCTGAAACCAGATTAAAAACGTATTCGCTCCTGAAGTGGAGGAGATGGCCATCGTAATCAAATGTGTATCCATCTTTGTATATTGACCTTGCCATGCCTCCTGTTTCATTTTCTTTCTCAAATAATGCATATCCGCTTTTCAAATGATATGCCGCGCTAAGGCCTGCTAGGCCAGCGCCTAATATTACAATTTCTTCGCTTTTCATAATTTCAATCTCTTAACTTTTAACTTCCTAATCTGAGGCTCTGCAGTTCTTCTCTGTGAGCCGAGGTGGTAAACTTTAAAACTAATCTTCTGTATCTACCATCCCTACTCTTTTAGCCATTAAAACAAATACCAGGACTATAATCACAATAGCGATCAACCCGGTAAAATTTTTACTAAATACTACTATCATTGCCAAAAATGCGAGAAATATACTGAAGAGATACATTATCCATATACTCTTTTTTACGCTGCACCCCATAATAACCAGCCTCAGCGCAAAATGGTCTCTCGTTTTATTAAAAATATGCTTTTTCTTTTTGATCCGCATAATCATTAGAAATATTGTATCATAAATAGGCAGGCTCATTATTAAAATTGGCGTCAGCAGCGCGACCTTTCTATCCATTGAAGCATAGCTGATATTTATAGCTGCCATCGCAAGTAAAAATCCTGAAACAAGGCTGCCTGTATCTCCCATGTAAACCTTTGCAGGAGGATAGTTATATCTTAAAAATCCTAAATGAGCGCCTACAAGAGCCGCTAAAATAATAGAGGAAAGAATGTCCTTATTTATAAACGCTATTATCAACAAACTTGAAGATATTATAATAACAAGGCCTGATGTCAGGCCGTCCATTATATCAAGCAGGTTAAATGCGTTTGTTATAAATAAAAACCACATAGCCGTGATGGTGATATTGACCCAGATGGGAACAAATGCTATTTTAGTGAAAAGGCCGGAATATATCAGAATAAATATGCCTAGCAGCTCCCCTGCTATTTTTAATAAAGGTTTCAGGTCTTTTATATCGTCTATAAGGCCTAAAAGCATTATTATAAAAGAAGACAATAAAATTGCTGACAGTTTCGCGGCAGGTAACTTAATAAAAAATGCGCTGGATAACACTGCTGTAAAAAATGCCGCGTAGATACCTGCTCCTCCTATGCAAGGCTTAGCCTGAATACTTTTCGCAGGCTTCAATATATTGAACCTTGCGCTTATTCCCATTGTAATAGGGATAAATAAAAGGCTTAAAATAAAAGAGTATAAAATTATATAAAATAGAATCATGCTATTTATGATGCAGTCCATTTGTTAAATGATGCGGATAGTTCTTTTGATTTTTCTTGAAGGGAGCTTATAAGAGCACCTATCTTCGCACAATCGCATGGCTGACTGGAAGAAAGCTTTTTTATCTCTTCCAGATCTTTCTCTATTTTTATCGCTATATCTTTATCCAATATTATGGTCTTATTGAAATTCCCTGTCAGGTTATTTATCGTATCTGCGAGATCTACCAGTTCATCGCCCTCTCTTAGCCTTATTCTAAGGCCAAGGTTTCCTTTTGTAATATCTTCCAGCGTCTTACCAATCCTGTAAACAGGGCCTGCTATCCTGTGAGAAAACAAAAGCCCTAGTATAAAAATCAGCGGCGAAATCAGAAGTAGATTGCGCACGAGCGCCAGATTTGTAGCCCTCAGGACATATACAAGCCTCCCTTGAGGATAAACGCTGGCGAGTTTTTCACCAAGAAAATGCCAGCCTGTAGCAAATACAGTCCACCCTGTGACAAAAGATGCTATCAAGGCCAGGCCAAAAACAAGGCCTATATAACGAAACTGCAGGCCCTTCTTTATTATGTATTGCCGCCTTCTTAATATAGGTCTTGGCATTACTCCCCCTCTCGTCTTAAATTTATATTTCTTCTAACTGTAAAAACTATTTTATCATTCTTAGAATTGTTTACCAGAGCAATAACGGTGTCCATGGGCAGGTATCTTGTAACATTCTTATCTATAGCTATTACAAAATCCCCTTTCTGAAAACCCACCAATTCTCCTTTTTTACCTGATACAACATCTTTTATCACAAGCCCTTCATATTCAAAACCAAGAGATATCCCTAATTCTTTATACAAATTTATTCCTGATTCTACTGGGACAGAAAGGTCTCTCTCTATTAAAACTTTTACTTCAGAATATTTTGGGCCGATTAATTCACCCAGTATATCTTCTAATTTGCTATAACGTATAAGCCTGCCCCATATACCTATAAGAAAATCGCCTTTTTGAATACCTGCTTTGGCTGCGCTTGAATTAGCTGCGACCTCGTCTATCTTAAAAACACCTCCGCGCTCTATAAGAGCTATTCCTAAGCTTTCTTTAACTAAACTTTCTTTGCTCTTTACAACAACCGGCATTTTCTTATTCTTCCTCGCCTGCCATTCTATGGCCATATTATGAAGCTCTATATCTTTCTTTGTCCTTTTTTCTTCTTCATGCCACATCTTTGCGTGGCTAGCAACATAAGCGTCCCTGGCTTCCTTATAATCAGGGTTTATATCCATTGCCTTCTTGTAATAAAACGCAGCCTTGTCATACCAGCCTTTTTCGTCATATGCCCTCCCCAGCTGCACAAAATTCTGCTCAGGAGTATCATACTCAATCCTGTCTATATCCTTACGCAAGATATGCTTTTCCCCTTCAACGGTGCTCAAGGCAATCCTGTCAATATACTCATCCACCACAAGCCCTTTCACCTTTGTCTTGTTTTTCAAAATAACCATATCGGCGTAAAGAGTAGTTGAAATAAAAACTAGCATTGAAATTAATATTATCTTTTTCATAATTTTATAGTATAGGCGCAGGCCTGTAAGCCGGGTTCTGGCCCCTTTAAAAAGGGTGATGATCATCTATCTATGTCCTGGCATTGCTGCCAGAATCATGCGACCTACCCGTCCGGCTATTGCGAGCGGGCAGCTCTTTCAGCCGGACCTATTTAGTCTTGCTCCGCGTAGAGATTGCCGCGTTTCACCTTGAGAAGCAGTAACACATGCTTAAGCTTAGTATGTTACTAATGCGCTCCTCAAACTCGTCTCTGTTGCTCTCCCTCGCGTCTCATTTCTGAGAAACTTGACGCTCGGGATCCCGAGCAACCCTTGTTTAATAACTGGTTGCGAGGGATGATCCTCGAAAAGTAAAACACTCCTCGGGCGGGCGTTACCCGCTACGCTGCCCTATGGAGCCCGGACTTTCCTCCCCTGCTGCAAAACGCAGAGGCGACCATCCAGCCTGCGCCTATTCTGTTTTTAAAGAACTGTCAAATCTGGAATCTATCGCCTTATTTGCAAGTTTATCCGCAATAGAATTTTTCTCTCTGTCTATAGAAATGACTTCGATTCTATTAAAACCTCTCGCAATATGCTGAAACATATCGTAATAAGGCCTGAGGTTTTCATTCTTTACTTTATATTCTCCTGTCAGCTGCTTTGTCAAAAGTTCGCTGTCGGATTTTACCTTAACATCATCATACCTGTCTATCAGCGCTTCCTGCATAGCGTATATAAGCGCTGAGTACTCTGCGACATTATTGGTAGCATTTCCTATAAATTTAAATAATTTTTTAACGGTCTTATCCTGATCGTCGCAAAACACTATGCCTATGCCAGAGGGCCCAGGGTTCCCTCTTGATGCGCCGTCTATAAATATATTAATTGATTTCGACATTGTCTTCTATATAAAGTATTCTTAAGCAACTTCCGCAGACAACTATATCTTCTCTTAACTTCACATCGCTTATGACCTGAGGCGGAAGATTCATGTGGCATCCGCCGCAAGAACCATCTTTAATATGCGCTATTGCCAAACCGTCTTTATTTTTCAGGATCTTTTCATATCTGGCAATAATTTGCTTTTCTATATCAGGGGCTATGCCGTTTCTCTTCTCGTTGAGTTCCGCAAGTTTTGCCTCTATCTCTTTGGCTTTTAGATCCATACTTTCTTTTCCCTTCTGAGCCTTTGCCTCTTCTAATTTAAAAAGCTCTTTTTCTTCTAATATCTTCTTCTTTATGAATTCTGTCTCGTCCATAAACTTAATAATATCTTCTTCTATCAAAGAATTATCTGTTTTAACGCCCTCTATCTCTGTAAGCATGGTGGAATATTCTTTATTTGTCTTTAATGTATAAAGCTGCCCCTGCAGTTTTTTTATCTGCTCTTCTTTCTGCTGCAGGTTTCCTTCTTTCTCTCTTAATTTTAACTGGATATTTTTAAAATTATCTTCTGCCTGTTTTATGCCTGTTTTTTTAGCATCCAGCATGTCTTCTATTGATTTAAGCCTGCCTGGGATGGCTGATTTTTCCTTGTTCAGGGCATATATCTCGCTGTCAATACCCTGGAGATCTATCAATAATACTATTTGTTCTTTAATGGGTTTTTGTTCCAAATTATCTCCTTTTGCCCCTCGCGACATATATCTGAGCTCGCTGGTCGCTCGGGACTCATTCTGCCTATTCGAGGGAAACCTATCACCCTACTCTATCTATTTTGCCCCTCGCGACATATATCTGAGCTCGCTGGTCGCTCGGGACTCATTCTGCCTATTCGGCAGAATTTCGGTGGGCGATACTGGGCTCGAACCAGTGACCTCTGCCATGTGAGGGCAGCACTCTAACCAGCTGAGCTAATCGCCCACGGTGGGCCCACAAGGACTTGAACCTTGGACCACCTGATTATGAGTCAGGTGCTCTAACCAACTGAGCTATGGGCCCGTGAGACAGTAATTATATCATCTAGAATATATTATGACAAGAGGAAATTTTATGCAGGTTCCATATGTCGAAAAAACTAAGCTTCAATACAGTAAAATGCCTCAACGATTATGCTGGGGCAAGATTTTGAACTCCTTTTTTACGTCGCTGTAATTTGAAAAGGACCATCGCATAGCAGCTTTGATATATCTTACGAGCTCGACTAGTGACCTTATTCTAAAAATTCGCTTAATTATGTATGAAGGGCGGAAATAAAAATCTCTGTAAAACTTTCTTAGGTATCGTTCTGCTTCATCTTCCGATAACTCCGACCATGGCGTTGGTAAACGCCCCTCTGCCCTTTTCCCAAGTATGTATTCTCTCCAATAGTCAACACCGTGCATCTTAATTAAATAGTCGTTTAATTCTGTATTAGGCTTGGCAATTGTCCTGCACACCTGGATGAAATCTAACTTTATTTTTTTTGCAAATTTTATTGAAGATAAAATGCTATCCCTATTATCAGATGGATTCCCTACCATAAAAAACCCCAGGGTATTAATGCCATACTTATGTGCCAGATTTATAGCGCGGATTATCTGTCCTGCGTCAACTTTTTTATTAACATTTTTTAAAACTTCATCAGCAACCGACTCTATGCCGTAGTAAATCTTTCTACAGCCAGCCTGTGAAGCCATGCGCAGAATATCATCATCTACAACATCAGCTCTGGAACGGCACGACCATTCTATCTTTATTCCGCGCTTCAGTATTTCTTCACAAATGGCTATGGATCTTTTTTTATTTATAAAAAAGGTAGCGTCAAAAAAATCTATCTCGCGTACATTAAATTTCCTATAGCATTCTTCTATCTCATCAACTACATTTATAGGGTTTCTTTCTCGATAAGCTAGCCTGGATATCGCGCAAAATGAGCATTTAAAAGGACACCCCGTACTTGTAATCATAATAGTAAAGTTCTTTAATTGGGAGGTAAATGAATAGTAAAGTTTATTTGGCAAGAGATGCCGCGCGGGAAAAGGGTAATCATCAAATGCAACAATATTTTCCGATGCAGGATTGCATATCACAATACCGTTTTCCCTGTAGACGACACCCTGAACACCTTTCACGTTTCTTTTATTTTCTACTGCCAAAATGAGTTTCAGAAGAGATTCATTCGCTTCCCCGGTAATCCCATAATCAAAGCATCTATGCGAGAGAGATTCCCGAGGATATAGGGTTATATTAATACCTCCCACTATAATAATGACATTCATATTATTTTTAAAATAATCTGCCCACTCCACAACTCTATGAAACCAGTAAGTATCGGCGCGGAAACCGACAATATCCGGCTTGAATTCTTTTAAAATCTTTAACGTTTTTTCCTTGGTAAGCCTGAGAGCATTTGCGTCTATTAAAATTACCTGGTGTCCGGCCTTTTCCAATATTGCGGCGACATATGCCAAAATTATCGGCGGCGCCAAACAAAATTCTTCATCTACAACCTTCAAGTTTTCAGAAAAAATCCTATGGCCAAATGGACAATGTATTAATGCTATTTTCATATTTTTTAAACGAAACTGACCTGCCCCTATAAGTTGTATTCAACTTTTATGATCGTTGGCGCCTATGGCCGGATATATCCCTTTTACTTAAATACTCAAAGATGTGCCTTGCGGATTCTTCTTTTGTGTCTTTCTCGGTAAAAAATGCAGCAATTCGAGCCGCAGGCGCTTTAGTAATTTAAGAGTTGCTGCCAAGAATCCGTATTTTCTATAAGTCCTCACTGCCCAGCTCAATATTTTTCTTTCTCTGAGTTTTCTAAGAAAAGAGGCATGCTCCCGACTTCTGAATGCAAAAGCCATAACTGACTCTATAGAGTTGTTACTATAACCAGGATAACTAACCACTGCCCGCCTGCCTCCGTCATAGTCCATAAAGTCCCGGCTAATTAGATACCCCTTATTATTCACCTGTTCGTAAAAAGGTGTTCCGGGCTGAGGCGTGCAAATAGATATCTGGACATTATCTAATAATCCTACCAGAATCATTTTCTCAATATATTTCACTGTATTAAGGTCTGCATCTCTTGAAGAACCAGGCATACCTATCATAAATGTGCCGTATGTTTTTAATCCGATTTCTTTTGCTTCCTCTAACGTTTTTCCGATCCTGTTAATATCCAAAGGTTTCCTGTTATTGCATAATACTTCCAAGCTGGTTGTTTCTATTCCTATCCTTACCTTGTAATAGCCTGCTTTATGCATTGCCTTCATGGTCTCTTTATCTAATGACCTTACATCGCACATGGCTTCATAATGCAAATCGTTTAATCCAGCGTTAACAATGGTATCGGTCAATTTTAAGATAAAATCTTTGCTCGCATTGTGTTCTTCTTCGTCAAAAAATACACCCTCCATCTTCGGATATTTATTTCTAAGGTATTTTAACTCACTTATAATATCATCAATCTGCCTCTGTCTCCAATTGGGCTGGGCGTAATAAACATTTCCTGCGACACAAAAGTCGCAAGACCTTCGGCATCCCCTTGACGCATACATCTGAATCTCCAGATATTCAGAGCTTGGCTCGCCTGGCATCCCATAGTTTAAACGGCTGACATCCTCGTCCTCAGGCCAGGGAAGGCTATTTATATCTAAAAGGGGCCTTCTTTTATTCGGATAAAGCCCTGGGATAAACTCGGGATCCTTGCCTTGTATCAATTCTAACGCTGTATATTCATATTCACCGACGCAGACAAAATCAACTCTGTTTTTTAACAGGTATTCCGGAAAGGCGCTTGCGTGATGGCCCACAAAAACAATCCTAGCGCCCGATTCCTTTTTAAGCTCATTTGCCAATCTCAGATTTTCGTCTATCATCCTGGTTGCGCTTTCCATTATCAGCCAATCAGGAGATTCTCTCTTTATCTTCTCAAGATAGGCTTTATAACTTAAGCGCTCTAGGCATCCGTCCACTAATTTAACCTCGTGATCCGTATATTTCTTTAAAAGCGAGGAGCAGTAAGCCAGTTCCCAGGGATAATACGCAAACCAGCTATCCTTATTCTTTATCCCCTCTGACCACCGGCTTGGAGAATGGATGATATAATACCCTCTTGAATCAACGCCTATTGAATTTGCAATTACTATTTTCATCTTGCCTCTTTTATCAAATTCTTATACATCTTCCCTGCAGGCTTCAGGCTTCCGTCCTCGCGAACGCACAGCCCAAGCTCATTGTCCCATTTTTCAGGATCGCTCGCGTCATCCCACAGACAAGACTGCCGCGTCCACTGCCATGGCGCAAAGCCTGCGCCGCCCTTTTTGATACACTCAAGAAAACCCTTCTTTAATTTCTCTTTCTGGGCTATTTCTCTTTCCGGACTCAGATCTGACTCGTTCCATACCTCCTGCATTATAAATGGCTTATCTGTCTCAGGGATTTCTACATCGTGGCTATGTCCGCATAAAAAATCCAGGCCGCCGGCTAACTCAATACTCTCATCTGAACCGAGCGTTATAAGATGGGTGTCCTTATTCTGTTTAAAACAATCCCGGATCTTTTCTACCCAGAGCCTCAAAATTTCTATATTCTCTTTCCCTAAAAATGGTTCATTCCATAAATCCCAGGTAATATTAGGAATATCTTTATATCTTGCAGCTAAAATATCTATGAATTTCTTCTGCGCCTCTATCTTTTCTTTATCCCTGCATCTTTCTATATCCCCGATCCACCCCTTAGGATCCCCCATCCCGCTCGGCACAAGAGTAAATATATCTGGCTGGAAATAAATACCATGCCTGTTGCATAAGATTATAAATGCATCCATTATCCTCAGAGATCTTTCAATATTTTCTGTATTTTCAAAATAAGCCGGGACTGGCAAGCCAACTGCCTCAAAATAATCCTTGAACCAGCCTGGATGATGATAATGCGCCCTCAAAAAATTTATACCTGCCTTAGACATAAGCCTCAGATCTTTTTCAATATCAAGTATATTCGGTCTGGCCCACATAAGAGCGCCTCTTTTACTCTCATAGTAATTAATGCCATGCAGGTAAACCGGTAAGCCATTCTGATAAAAGCGTCTCCCCTTTATTGCCAATTCCGGAAAGTTTATGAGTTTATCCCTGTGCCATACCGTAAAGGCATTCCGGCCTTCGTCAATAACCTGGCCGCCTAATCTCAAAACCGCGCTTACTTCATAAAAATCTCCATCCAGTGCAACAGGATTCCATATAGTATTGATTTTTACAGTTTCTCCGGGAGACATTGAAATATTTTTTATGACTTTAAATAAATTTCTCCCGCCTTCTTCAATAGATATGTCCAGAATAGCATCCTTTTTTTCATCGCCATAATTCAAGACCTCTATATTTAGATTAACTGCTTCCCCGTTTCTATAAGATGCATATTCCGTATCCACATATTTAAGGATAACTTTTGCGCTTAAAAATTTTAATATGTCTTTCAGCCTTTTTTTGGAAGATTCGTATTTAGGGTTCAAAGGATGGTTATCGCCCATAGACCCAATGAGACACCACTTGTTAGGAGTCTTCCTTGTGTCCTTATAAGGGTTGCTCCAGCTCTTGACAAGCGTTATAGAGGCGCCTATGTAATTACCTTCTTTATCCAGCATAATAACAGGGTTCATAAAGTCTCTGGCAGGTATTCTGAAAGGAAAAACATTGCCTATAGTGGGAACTATATTATGGATTCTTTCCGAAGTCTTTACGCACAAGCCATATTGATTAATAAAAGGCTGCTTCATTTCAAACTCAAGTTTCAATATGTCTCCTTTTGTATCTAAAGAAGCTATATCTATGCTATTGACTATATAATAACTTATCCCGAGCTGCAATAGATATTTTCCGCTAAAAGGCCTTCCCCCGGCCGTAAAGAGCCCGCCGCCGCTTCTTATAAAGTCAACTATCTCAGGAGATACCTCTTCCGGCGCCATATCCCCATAAGGAAGTATCAATAAATCAACATTATCAGCGTTAAACAACGTCCTGTCTTTTAATTGCTCTATATTTAAAAATATAACACTGTATTCGTCTTTAAGTACGTTGCCTATCCATTCGGCATTTAATCCATCTGGAAGTCCTGCGTATTTAAGGCCTTCTTCTTTAAGTATCGCCACATTAAAAGGATCTTTTTTCTCTTCAGAAAAAACACCGGAAACAGGAAAAACAAAAAATATTAAAAAAATTATAAGTATCTTATATCTTTTCGGCATTATCTAATCTTTTTCTCCGCATCCTTGGCGTATATTTTATCGACTCATACAACATCTTGAATGTATACGGGTTGGTAAAAAGCATATAACATAATCTTGGAACATCGTATAAGAAAAAAACAATGAGGTAGCTTATTTTAAAGCTTGAGTTTTTTATCAAAAGAAAATACCTGTTTCTGAACGAAAGATACTGCCTGAATTTTCTATAAAAATTAGTGCTGTTTCTTGCGTGATAGCACAAGGCCTCAGGCACAAATACCGCTTTCCAGCCTTTTCTTTTAGCCCGCCACGCTATATCAAAATCCTCGCCAAGAAAGAAAAAATTCTCGTCAAAATATTCGCCATTGTATTTTATATCATCAAGCATCTCTTTCCTGTATAAAGCTGCTGCCGCGCAAGGGCCGAATATATCAGCCTCATTATCATACTGCCCCCTGTCAATCTCTCCGGCACCCCTATCTAAAAATCTATAAAAACGCGACACTAAAAGACCTGTGGAATCTATAACCTTGCCTTCTTTTCTTAAAATCTTAACTCCAAATAGGCCTGCGCCGCTTATATAAGCGGCCTCTTTTACTTTTGCCAAAAATTGCTTATCCAGCACTATGTCGCTATTCAAAGTAAGCACATATTCGCCTCTGGCTATCTTAATAGCCTGGTTATTGGCAAAACAAAATCCCTTGTTCTCATAATTATATATTACTTTAACATCCGGGTAAAACTCTAGAATAGAAATCGAATTATCAATAGAGCCATTATCAACAAAAATTACTTCAAAATCTTTACAAGTCTGGCTGTAAATAGAATCAAGGCATAATGGCAAATGCCTCCCTGCATTATAACCAACTATAATAATAGATATCAACTTAATGGAATTAACTTTCATTCTTTATGCCCCTATTCAAAAGTTTTGAATTTTACTTCTTTCTTATCTTATGTCATATGCATTTGACAAAACAGAAAAAAATCTGTCCCCGGCAATTTCCATAGAATAGCGTTGTTCTATTTTTCTTCTAGCGTTTGCGCCAATTTCTTTTCTTAACCGCTCATCTTTAATCAGAATTTCCATTTTTCCGACAAATGTTTTTCTGTCTCCTGCCAAAAAACCATCTTTTCCGTCTTCAATTATATTCGCCGCCTCTCCTATATTAGAAGAAACAACCGCCTTACCCATTGCCATATACTCGAATAATTTTGTAGGGCTTTTGGCATTATTGAACCGGGTACTCTGCGTTAAAGGAAATAATCCTATGTCAGCGCGCTCAAGATATGCTGGAACCTTGTCGGGATGAATCCATCCAATAAAATTTATAGAATCTTTTGATTCGGAATTTAAAATATATCGCGATATCTCTTTCCCATATATCCCATCGCCAACAATATCCATACATATATCTTTTATCTCTTTTTTTGCCTCTTCAAAACAATCAATAATAAATTTCACATTTTCTACATCATCTTTTCTGTGAAAGGTGCCTGTCCAGATAAACTTTGTTGTATTTGAATCTTTTAACTGTCCATTAGGCCTGAATAGATATGCATCAACGCAGGATGGTATATAGTAAATTTTCCTGTTAAACTTTGATAAGTAATCAGCCAGGTATTGGCTTCCGGCTATGCAGAAGTCTGACAGCGAGGCAATTTTTCTTGTAAGATACTCTGCCTTTGAGGTTGGATAAAATCCTAACATATATCCAGGATCCTCTCTTATTTCCCAATCGTCCATATCTAAGACAAGGCGGTTTCTTCTGATAATGCGGCTAAAAAGCGGCCCGAATGAATGATAATTAACACGCTGCAGAATTATTATAGCGTTCTTCTCCTTTGATAACTTTTTATAGGCTTCTATGTTATGCTTGATTTTTTCCAGTAAACCCATTGATCCTTCCTGCTTTCCGTCCTTTGCGCCAAGATTATCGGCGTAAGACAGCACTTCTGCATCTACTCCGCGCCGGACCAGCTCCTTTGCAAAACCATAACCTCTTATGCGCGCGCCTGGAAGATTATAACCCTCTCTTGTCACAAATATTACCTTCATTTAGACCCTCTATGCGCATAAGAACGGTATGCGTCAAGTAAATTTTCAGCCGTATTCGACCAATTATACTTACGCTCAGCCTGCAATCTTGCCTTCTTTGATAATTCCTGGGCCAATACCCTGTCTTTCAGCAGCCTTTCTATTCCCTCAGCAAGAGAAGCGGAATCTCCTGGTTCGGTTAATATGCCTGCCTCGCCTACCATGCGTTGAATCTCACCCACATTACTTGCAACTATAGGTTTTCCTGACGCAAGATATTCTACGATCTTCAAGGGGCTCTTGCACTCTGTAATATCATTTTTTTCAAAGCAGGCAACGCAAATATCAGCCGCGGCTATATATGAAGGGATTTCATCGTGCGGTATATGCTCTGTGAATAACAGCTTTCCGTTAAGCCCCAGAGAATCGGAATATTTTTTTAAATCCTCCAGCCTGTACCCGCCCCCGGCTATCATAAAAGTCACACCTGGAATCTTCTTGGAAAGCTTCTCAGCGGCATCTATAAATAACTCCACATACTGCCCTCCATGCAACTGACCTATATATATAACCAATGGTCCGTTTATTCCATATCTTTGTTTTATATACCCTCCTTTGTTTTCAGGATTAAACCTCTCAAGATCCGCCCCTACATGACCCTCAAATATCCTATTGGAAGGTAAACCATATCTAAGGCATTCTCTCCTCAGCCTCTCGCTTGAGACGGAAACAGTGTCTGCCAAAAAAGGCATCGCCCTTTCCAGCAGCCACAAAAACATGCCCATCAGGTAATTCTGACCTCTTGAGTAAAAATATATCTTTATCTCCCAATCATCCCAATCATAATGAATATGCCTGCCCCTGACTAGCCCTGCTATTAACGCAGGCAATGCCGCGTAATAGAAGCATTTCTGAAAATGCACTACATCTGCCCAGCCTGCCAACCGCCTAAGAAATAATATATTCTTAAAGAAATTGCCTACACCGAGTTTCCTTGAAAGCGAAAAAACCTCTATCCCTTTCCAGTTAATCTTCTTTGAGGCGTCTCTGGCATTTAACGGAAAATACACAAGTCTTACCTGATGCCCTTTTTTAACGAATTCTAAAGCCAGGCTTCTAATGCGGACCGTCCACGGTTCTTCTCTGGAAAATATGTCATGAGGATGGACCATTAGTATTTTCATAAATTTATTTGAAAAGAAAAGTTAGCATAACCCAAACATAAACTTGATTCCTTCATAATATCTCCTCACATCATTAATATTCTTTATCTTTCTTAGATGTTTCAGTATATAGCAGGGCCTCAGATAAAATTTCCTGTATGCCTTCTTACACAGTTCTTCTATAGCTTTGACTCCTCTATAACCATCTGGGACATAAGAAATCTTCGGCATGAACCTAGTCGCCAGCATCCTGCCTGAATAAGGCATATCTACAAACTTTCCTTTTTTTACTGCGTATTCATATAATTCTGTTCCGACAAATGGATGCGTTGGTATAAATGCCGCGTATGTGCAATCCAGCTCAATGGCAAAATCTATGGTCTTCTCTCCTTTTTCCGGAGTTTCTCCCGGCAAACCTAACATAAAAGTCCCTACAAGTTCCAAGTCAAGCTTGTGAGCCCATTCTGATACCTTTCTGCTCTGTTCTAGCGTGATACCTTTCTTGATATTGTCCAATAAATCCTGATTGCCGGATTCGAAACCATACGATACGCTCCAGCAGCCCGCCTCTTTAGCTGCCTTTAACACTTCGTAACTCGCAGTGTCACATCTGCCCCTGAAAGACCATTGTAATCTATACGGCTCCTTAAGTAACGCATCACAAAAATCCATCACCCATTTTTTATTGGACAGCAGATCATCGTCATAAAAAATCAATTCTTTTATCCTGTACTTCTTTACAAGGGATCTGATTTCCTCTATGGTTTTTTGTACAGGCTGCACCCTGTACTCTCTCTTCATCCTCCCGGACCTGTAACAGAACGTACACCTGGCGTATGTGCAGCCTCTTGAAGCTATCAAATTTGTAGACGGCAGCATCCTGTTCTCAAAGGGTTCAGGCGCATATCTTAAGATGGAATAAAGGTGCCTTGACGGGAAAGGCAGATCTTTCAAATCTATTACCTCGTCTCTTTTTTGATTTTTAACAATTTGATTATTTTTATCCCTGTAATATATACCTTTTACGCCGGACAGTTCCTCCTTGCCGTTTGACAGCGCCCTGACAACATCCAGCATAATATACTCACCTTCGCCTATTACAATGATATCTATCTCTGGAGCGGCATTAATGGCTTCTTCCGGGAAACACGTAGGGTGAGCGCCGCCCAAAACTATTTTTGTGAGCGGAAAGCAGCGTTTAAAAGCCTTTGACAATTTATATGCTTCTTCCGCAAGCGGGGATAAGGTCGAAATGCCTAATATTTCTGGTTTAAATATAGACGCGCTCTCTATTATATCTTTAATCTCATACGCTAATACCGGCGAATCTATTATTTTTACTGAATGGCCTTCTTTCTCCAGCACGGCCGCAACATACCCCATACCAAGAGGAGGCAATAGCCCCCTTAAAATTTTACTATTGCCTGCTTTCTTTATTCCTGGCTGCGGCGGCGTAACTAATAAAATCTTCATAAGTTATGCCCAATAATACTTCTTATTTTTTATATAGAAATCTATTGTTTTCATCAATCCTTCTTTCATGTTCACCTTTGGCTCCCATCCAAGTAAAACCTTAATCTTTGAATAATCCGCATAATAATCCCCTACCTCTATCTTTTTCTTGTCATCAGGGAACAACACAAACTTATATCTGCCTTTTCCTGTTAACTGAATAATTTTTTCTGCAGTGTCAACTACACTTATTGGATTACCGCTGCCTAGATTAAAAACCTCTCCATTGGCTTTATCATTCGCGCCCGCAAGCAATATAGCCTCTACGACATCATCCGCATAATTAAAATCTCTCAACTGCTTCCCATCTCCATAGATTTCGATAGTTTGGTCATCTATTGCCAAGCGAATGAACCAATTTAGAAAGCCCTGCCTTGGATGTCTCATCTGATGACGAGGCCCGTATGTGTTAGTAAGACGCAAAGAAACTGCCCTGATACTATAAATATCGTTATAAAGCATGTGATACATCTCTCCGGCTATATTATTAATACCGTTAATATCAGACGGGTGCATAAGATGCTTCTCGTTTACCGGCAGGTAATCTACTTTCCCGTATTGCCCCCGCGTGCCTGCAAAGACAATCTTAATATCACTATTGTTATTCCTGCATGCCTCCAGTATACTTAGCTGAGACCTGCAATTTATCTCAAGATCTGTATATGGATCCTCCATACTATCTATGTGACTAAGGGTGCCTGCCAGATTAAATAAATAATCCTTTCCCCTAATAAGATAATTCATGCTAAAAGCATCTCTGACATCTGCTATATTAACAGTTACCTTGCTTTCAATATCCTTGATATTATAAAGATTTCCTCCGTAGCTAGGAATCAAAGAATCCACCAGAGTAATATCTGCCCCTAAACCCGCCAATCTCCGGGCTAAATTACTTCCAATAAAACCCAATCCCCCCGTAATAATAACTTTTTTATTTCTATAAAGATTAGCATAATCCATATATTTATCTCAAAAAAATGTATAAACTTACTACAAGTTGCCCGTGCTGACAGAATAAAGAAAAAGTCTTGCCAATAAATTAGGCTGCAATAATCTAATCAACTTAAAAATCCGGCTTGGTTTTAAATAATACTTTCTATAAAGTTCTTTTATCAATTTTTTAAAATCACTCTGCGTTAAAATGCTTTTTTTATACTCTACTTCCCCATAAATTCCATAGAATAAACCTTTATCTTTTTCAATTTCAATATTTATTTCATGAACAGGTTTTGTATATTTAAACAGTTCCGTATGCGGAAATGGGACTACGCGTGAACACTGCATGATATCTGTATTAAGATTAACGGCATATCTAATTGTATCTTGCACATCTTTTAAAGTTTCAAAAGGAAATCCTATCATAAAACAGGAGAAGGTGGCCAAGCCTATTTCCTTACACTGCCTTACCACTTTTGTTACATCGTCCAAGTTTATTTCTTTTCTTATATTCTTTAAAGTCCTCTCTGACCCTGTTTCTGGTGAAACACCCAAAAGCCACACGCCAGCCTTATGCATTTTTTCGCATAAATCATAATCAATCTTATCAGCTCTTATTGCATTTCTTAATTGAAATTTGACTTTGATTTTCTTTTTTATTATTAAATCGCATATATCTTTAGCCCTGTTGACGTCTAAAGTAAAATTATCATCATATATGCATAACTCCTTTACTCCAAATCTATTAACCTGCCATTCAATTTCTTCTACTACGCGTTCAGAAGAACAAGCCCTCCACTGTTTACCAAGAGAATGAAAACAAAAAATGCAGGAATAAGGACAGCCTCTTGAGGTAATTATGCTGGAAATTGGCTTGGTCTTTCTTATAGAGAGGTCGTATTTATTAAGCCTGACTTTATTTAAACTAGGAAACGGCAATGCATCGAGATTTTTAATCCAATCTCTCTCTCCTGTATTCATCCACACATCGCTATCTTTGATAAGAAACCCTTTTATTCCGGTTTTATCCTTTGAAACTATATATTCATATAAGGCCTCTTCGCCTTCACAAAAACAAATAGCGTCTATATCTTTGTTTTGCATAAAATGTTCAGGGTTTGCAATACAGGAAGGGCCGCCTATAATTATTTTGGCGCAAGGATTAATTTTCTTGGCTGACTTTATTCTTCTTAATGATCTTTCGATGTTAGACAGATAAACGCTGAAACCTATGAATTGATATTCTTTGAAATCCATATTTACGTCTTCAACATTATAATCTACTATATCGGCCGATATATGTCTCTTCTCTAGATATGACGCTATGCTTAACAACCCCATGGGCGGCAATGTATTTATATAGAACCTCTTATGTTCAGGGCGTTCCATTATCAGTAAAACCCTATCTGTAGGTCGCATAAAATTTTATAAAACTAGTAATGAGCCCATAAATATTTTTAATATTAAAAAACCTGGATCTTCCATTTTTTCTTCTATAATGTTGAACGGGAATTTCTTTGATTTTGTAGCCTTTATCAGCGATTTTCTTTATCATTTCAGCGCAAATAAAACCGCCGTCATTTTCTAAATCTATAGCATCTATTACCTTCTTTTTAAAAAGCCTGAAATCGCAATCAACATACCTCACCTTTATCTTTAATAATCCATACAATAATGCCTGATATATTTTTCCTAGGATAATTCTATAAACAGGATCTGCGCGTCTATATAAAAATCCATTAACAACATCTGCCTCATCAATAACGGTTAAAAGCTTTACGACTTCTTTCACATCATACTGCCCATCTCCATCAGTATAAAAAATCAATTCCTTTGTACTTGCCCTAAAACCGCTTTTAATGGCTGCGCCATAACCTCTATTTTTTGCATGATGAACCGCCTTGAACTTCAAATACCTTCCTGCTAGATTTTCTAATATACGATAAGAACCATCTGTGCTTCCGTCGTTAACTACTATCACTTCATAGTCGCTAACTAAATCTTGAAGAATGTTTACCGCTTCTTCTACAAGGCCGCCTATCGTCTTCTCGTCATTGTAACATAAAAAAATTACAGAAATACTTTTTACGCCATTATCTTTTTCCATATAAGGATGACCATCAATATTTTCATAAATTTAATTTCCCGGAAAGATAATAATGCCCCTGGCCTTTTTTAAAATCCAAAGATAGCACTCTGATAAAATAGAAAGCATCAGTAAAACTGCCGTGATTAGAATTCGCATTAATCTGACATTGATAATTCTATATGCCATATGACTAAACCGCTTTGCCTTAAACAGCCTGGCTGATTTATCTACTTTAAAATTAAATCAACGGATGTATGCCTAAACTGTTGAAATCTGTTTGTTTTTATCTTTATGTCGCATGGGTTGCAAAAACCAAATTGTCCGCGGGCAAAAATTCATATTTAATCTCAAAATCTGAATCCAGAATACTCCCTATCGGCTTTCTTGATTCATATAAATCGCTGTGGCATCTATATACCGAACCGGATGGCCCTATTATAAGTGCTGACCTGCCCCTATAAGTTGTACCATCTGCTCGTCTCAATATTTTATAATATTCGGCTGGAAGTAGGCGCTTACCTTATACCTCTTGCCGGCTGCTACAGAAATAGACTGCACAGCAGGCTCATCATGCCACACCAAAACACACCTTGCCCCTGTCCTGGCTTTTACATCTCCACGGTTAACGGCAGTTATACCGCTCCATCCTGCTACTCCACCGTCAGCATCTGTCTCTTCAAAACTTCCATTAATGAGATCTCCTCCTTCCAGACTCACATCGTCAAGCCAGACTTCATGGTGATTTGTATCCAAGTCATCAAAATAACATCCGCGAAATTCAAGACGGACCCTTCCTGTTCCGCCTGCTATAAATTCAATGTAAACCTCTTTCCAGTCTTCTGCCATATCTCCTGAAACTACCCAGTGTTTTTCCTGATCTTCTGATAAAAGCCAGGTTGCTTTAAATAGAAGAAACCCAGGCATTGTGCCGCCGGCCTTGACATGCGATAGGTTAAACTTATTTCCTTCTACCCGCAGGTCTATCCTGCCTTTATATTGCGTCATAAATACCTATCCAGATCTAATTCTCTTAACCTTTTTATATTATTTAAAAGCGTCTGATGGTTATCGCAATGGTCGCAATGTTCATCATATAACACCTGTCCGTTTAAAAATTTAGCTCCGGCATTATTTCTTAAATATTTCGCCTGCCGCCTCCATCGTTTATACTCCTTGGAGAACCATACATCTTTATAAGATTTTTTATCCACATGGCCCACCGTCCGCAAATGGCAGCAAAAACTCATATCATACTTGGCAGGTATCAAATTGAAATACCATCCGATGGTACAGCCGTGTTTTAAAAAGAAATCCTTGGACCATGCCCCTGTTTTTTCATCATAATTTCCAAGCTGAAATTCAAAGTTGTCCACAAAATCTATCTCATTTTTATGAAGGATATCTGCAATCTGGGGAACCATTTTTCTTATGGATTCTATATGTTCCGGCTCGAGCTGCAAAAACCTGTTCATCACATCCAGGCGGATAAGATAATACCTCACCGCGTCAGGCTTAATCTTAGAATCATTCAAGGCCATCTCTATCAATTCGTGATAATTCATATTATGTATCACATGGCTCATAATCAGCCTCGGCTTTGATTTACCAGCGGCCCTGCGTAACTCCATTAATCTTCGCATATTCTCTGTAATAATGTAAAAAGTCTTTTCGGACTGCTTAGGGCAAATCTTAGAATATATCGAAGCTGTCCCTGCAGGAAAACTGCAGTATATCTCATTTACTTCTAAATCTATAATCTCGCGCGCCACCTTTTCATTCAGCAATATGCCGTTAGTAAAAAAAAGTATCCCCAGGCCTTTGCCTCTGGCGTAACGCAGCATATCTATAAACTTGTCATATATAAGAGGTTCTCCGTCCCCCTGCAGTATTATACCATCCACCATCATGTCAGACGCATCATCTATTATTCTTTTGAATATCTCAAAATCAAAACAGCGGTCCAGAAATTCCTGGGGATGTTTTATGGAAGGCGTATGCACCCAGCAGTGCAAACAATCTGAATTACACCTGTGATAGGGGTCAAATACTATGGTCTGCGGGCCTACAAAAACCTCCTCGCTTATTATTCCTAAAAATCTGACCAGTTCTTTCTCCGGCACTATCTGTTCCTTTGCATATCTTGATATCTTCTCCAATATCTCGCCCAGCTCTTTATCATAAAGCACGAGTTCAGTATTTGAAGACAGAGCCGCTTCTTTTACTTTTTTTAAATAGTCTATGAACCTTCCGTACAATCCATCCACCGGGAAGATATCCAGTTTTAAAAGCCCGACATCTATGGAATCACCAAAAATAGAAGCGCCATATCTTAAAACCTTCTCTAAACAGTAAAAATTATAACGGGACACGCCGATTTTAAGAGGATGGGATTTGTCGAAACTAGCCCTGACTCTTTCGAAATCCCCCTCTTCCCCGGATACCCTGTCGTGCAGCTCCGCATCGTCAGCAAAGAAATACTGATCTACGCCTATCCTTAAGTTCTTCGGGCTTATCAAATCTTCTATCTTAATTTGACACTCAATACTCATTGCTGCCTCCTGTTTATAAGGCTGAATCTCTGAGCCCTTGCATTGTTATATATTTTCCTTATGGTCGTTTTATCTTTAAAGGACGAATATAGATAAAACAGGAAATGTTCTTCTTCATAATGCGGAAATTGCCCCTGTTCCAAGAGGTATTCTGTCTTCTGAAACGAATGGTTTATCTGCTCTTTCTTCTTTTCCCAATCTAACCCATTGATCTCATCAAAACCATATTTCACAAAGTATCTGTCCAGAGAGCTTTCATTTTTTTTATCCTTTGCGTACTGGTCAACCCTCTTGATGTTAGCGATTCCGAACTGTTCAGGATAAAGCAGCAACCTGCTCCAATCCCTCACTGTAAAAGGCTCTATGTAAACCCTGTCAATAAATTCTCTCCTAGAATTTATAAAGTCTATCGTGGCGTCAATATCCTCTTCCCGCTCATAAGGAAGCCCTGATATGACTTCAACGCCGCACCAGATACCGGCTTCATGCGTAAGTTTCAAAACCCTGCCCATTTCATCCAAGTCTATATTTTTCTGAATATAGTTTAAGAGATTCTGGCTCGCTGTCTCCATCCCGTAAATCAGCCGTATGCAACCTGCCTGTCTCATTTTCTGCAGCAATGCCCCGTCCATCTTATTAATCCTTGCGCAATCTGTCCACTGAATACGCAGGCCTCTTTTTATGATCTCGTCGCATAACCTGTTAATAAACCCTCTGGAAAAATTTATTGTATCGCTGAGAAAGAAAAAATTTTCCGCGCCGTATTTATCCTGAAGTCCTTCTATATAATCCGCTACCTGGCTAGGCGCTGCGGCCCGCATCTTATTGTCTCCGGACGACGTGCAGAATATACAGCTAAAAGGACATCCTCTTATAAACTTTAACGGAAATACTGACAGGTTTGAATTATCAAACCCCTTCATTATGCCTGCCATGTCTTCAGAATAATGCGAATAATCTGAGCATATGCTTTTATATCTATATTGCTCTAACGGCAGGCCGTCAAAATCCGGCCTTACAAGGCTGTGATAATTGCCGTATAAGGTCCTCTCTTTAATACCGGAGATATCCCCGCTATTGTCTGAAATATTTTTCAGGAGCTCCATGAGCACTGACTCGCCTGGGCCGAATATCTTAAAATCAATATGGCGATCGCTATACGCATAACCCAGCGAATCTATAGAATAAAAGATGCCTCCGACAATAATAATCGGATTAGTAGTTTCTTTAAGATATTTAGCTATGCAAAGAGATATCAGGATATGGCTGGAATTCCTGTTGTCAGGTATAGAAAATAAAATCGTATCGTAATTTTTAAAATCACTCTTGGAAGCTATCTTCTCAACCTCTTTCTGCACCTCAGGATCTTTATTGCCGTTAAGATAATCAACAACTCTTGGTTCGTCGAGGAATATCTCACATTCTATCTTCTTATAAGGGTCTCTTGAGAATGCATTGTCATAATGAACCTTTATATTCAAATCATCCTGGTCTATTTGAATCCCATTCTGCCTCAAATACGACGTTATATTGCCAAGGGCAAGCGGGGGTAAAAGTGAGCTATTGAGCCCCAAAGAGAGCCTCTCGTGTCTCTGTAAAAATGCAGGCATCCTGATAATCTTTAATCTCATATTAACCCTTTGTCAGCTGATAAACTGTGTATATACCCGTCTCCAAGATCTTGATTAATCTAGAAGATAAACGATCTATAACATCTTGACTAATAATTCCATCTTCTGAACGGATTATATATTTTGGATTTTCCTTTTCTATGTATTCCAGGATCTCCTTCTGGCTTTCATTATGCAATAACTTCATATTACCCTCTGGCAAACCAGAAGACAATAAAATAGTCTTCTGGCCCTGTCTTATAATAGTCTACCAAGACCCTGTCATCTCTGCTTGCGTGGTATTTCAGATAAGCCACAGAAAAGGTAGGCAAGGTCTGATTTAAACGCAGTTCTATGTCTATTTAGCCCTAGTCTGAAGGGCTCCCCATCGGCATTTGAATATTATGGACCTCATCTGCCGCTGAACCAGCAGAATCGATTATCTTCGCTTAAATGATTTTCTTGACATTTTTATACACAAATATAAAATCTCCATTTGAATCTCTACAACTATACACCTTTTTAAAAAAATGGGCATTTTCTTCTAAAGACTTCTTAAATTCTCCAGTAATATCTTCTAAAACACCTCTCTTTTTTATATCGCCTGTCTTATCAACCACATAATCAGCGGTTAATAAATATTCCTTCCAATTTACCTCTCCAGGAGGCGGCGCATTTACTACATCTGAATCTAACGGGCACTCTGCAACAAATAACATATTTCTTAACAAAAACTCACAATTTAAAACACAGTTGATTCTTCGAAAAGTAAATACAACGAGATAGGACCTGTCAAACGGTAGTTTTTCATTTTTAAAAAAGTTTAGTAATTTTTCTATTATATAAAAATCTTTATCTTCAACTATATTTAATAACCCCGTCCCGTGCATGTCGTATTTGGTGGGAATCTTAGGAGAGAAATTAAATCTCACATATTGAAAAACAACAGAAAAAATTAGAATTCCTATATACATTTTTCTAATCTTTCTATGTCTAAGACTAAATACTTCGGAAGCTAAAAGTAAAAATAAAGGAGGCAGAGCAGGCATTAAGAGCCGAGGAGTTTTATTGGGTACGAAAGAAAAAATTAAAAAAGGAGAAAATAAATAAAGGGCTAGAAAAATATTTCTTTTCTTAATGTTAACTATATAACTTAAAACCAACGGTAATATGACTATTGAAAAAATATTCCCCAAATAAAGATAACACAAGGGAAAACGTCTCACGTAATAAAAAAAATCAGAATTAGTGCATACTAAAAGTTTTCCATGCAATATTTTAACTAATTCCTTATTATACGCATTGAAATAAACCACGCTTACAAAAATTAAGAATAGAAAAAGTGTAATACTAAAATTTATGCGCCTTTCTTTTGTTTTTTCTTTAATATATAATGAGCTAAAAGAATAATATAAAAATGGTGGTAGAATAAAAATAATAGCTGTTTCCTTGGTGAACTGAGCTATGCTGAATAAAATACCTGTAAGTACGCTGAAAAACAAAGAACTGAAATTCTTAGTTTTTAATAAAGCCAAAAAAGACAATGAAATCATCGCTGCTAAAGGAAAGTCTAATATAAACATTCTTGAAAAACTAAAAATCACAGGGGAAAAAGAAAGCAAAATAGCTGCAAGTAATCCTATTTTTTTGCCATACAGAATAGAACCTATTCCATACACGCTTATTAACAGAATAAAAAGAAAAAAGGCGTTAGTAAACAGAATCAAAGAATTTATACTTTCTAATCTAATTTTTTTTAGGCTCTCGCATATAAAGCTTGCGATCAAAGAAAAAAATTTCGGATGACCCATCCCACCTATATTTAAAAATTGTTGCATTACACCTTTATATCCTTCGTTTGACAAAGCCAAATTAAAACGAAAACTGTCGCTAATATAGTTTGCGTCATCGCCTTCTCGAATTATTTTACTGTTATACAAAATATAAAAATTTATCAGAATATGAAAACATAATATAATTATAATGATTAATAATATCTTTCTTTCTAACTTCATTTTTTCCTTACTTCAGCCTATATAGTCACTTTCGAATTCATCAAAACAATTCAAAAGAAAGTGACAATTATTTTTACATGCCGCTATCTTCTCTCTTACTTCGGCGGCGTTTTCTGAATACCATCTATCTTTTAAATCATGCTCCTTTATATTGCCAAGACATTCCCATGTATAGCACAAAAATATCTGGTTTTAGATCCGTGCTCTTTCCCGGGAATAAACCTAATTAAAAACCTATCTAACTGCATGCATCAATTTATAAATACGGGTCTTCATCTTTTATGCAGTTTAATATCTGGTGGCATTTTTTATCGCACAGCTTGATTTTATCCCTCACAGAATTGGCTAATTCTGAATTCCATATATCCTGAATCTTCTGTTTAGCAACATTACCTATGACAATATCCGAATAATGGCATAATTTCACATCTCCATTTGTATGGATATTGATAAATTGCGTCCCGATATTGCACTGGACCTTCCTTTTATAAAATCCTGCTGGGTTTCTGAAATACTCTTTATATGCCTCGAACTGGAACACCTGATTACCTATCTTGTAGCCTCTTATGGCATCGCTTTTCTTTAATCTCGCTAACTCGCTCATGACAGAATCTACTCTGTCTATATTCTTTGGCCATAGTATCTTAAACTCTCTCTTTTTATACCACTCTTGATAATCGCTATTTGTATTAGGAGGCTGTATAATGGCAAGAAAAGTTATATCCCCAATCCCTTCGTGTCTATTGACCCAATGCGTTAGTTCCATTAGGTCTTCTAGATTTACCTCGGAAATAATTGGCTGGACATGGATCCTGATCTTTTTATCCTTATTATGCTTATTTAAATATCCTATGGCATCCATTACCCTCTTGTGAGACCCTCTAACACCTCTTAAATAATCATGTATCTTCCCATTTAAACTATCCAGAGATATAGCTACTATATCAATTCCTGAATCCACGAGCCTCTTTGCCATATCCTCGTCTATTAGCCATCCATTTGTGCATATTGCAGGCTCAAACCCTTTCTTACGCGCATAACTTATCAAATCTATTAACCCCTCTTTTAAAAGCGGCTCTCCTCCTGCAAAGTTTATTGTCTTATTCTTATCCATAAATTCGGCAAGTTCATCTATAATACGCTTCCACGATTCAATAGGTAATTCATCTGTCGCCTTATCCTTCCATATCCTGCACATCTTGCATCTCATCATGCATCTAAAAACAATGCTAAGGGCGCAGAAATGCGGCCTCTCTGATAAATGCAAAAATTTCTTTACGAAATACACTCCCTCTATTGCCTTCTCATTGCCGGGATCTATATCTAACACGCTTTCATATCTTAACAAAGCTGTTTGATTTTCGTCTTTTGCCCTCAGGTAATTACCTTCTGACAAAAAATCTCTGGTCAAGAATCCTAAAACCGATTTTATATCTTTAGACACATAATCACCCAGGCCTATAGCTTTATATATATCTGATACCAGCGGTGAAAAACCTTTCCCTTTTTCCAGATAGGCTCTATGGCTGCTGTAGATCTTTGCCTTTACTAAAAGATACCTTATATTGACATCTTTATCTATCAATTCCAGTTCCCTCAATTTCCTGTGGATTTCATCAATCTCATTGTACCTTTCCAGATAAAGATAAGCCTCTATAAGGTCTTTATAAGCGCTAACCTCTCTCGGATCAAGGCTTGTTGCCTCTTTAAATTTTTCAACAGCTTCTACATGTCTGCCTTTCCTCATCATGCAATAGCCAATCCTATCAATTGTAACAACCATGTTAGAATTAATCTTTAAAGCCTTTTCATAATAAGGCATGGCCTTATCATACAACAATCTATTGGTATATATATTTCCTATCTCGTGATAGGCGTCTTCCATGCGAGGGTTGAGTTCAACAGCCTTGCTAAACATCTCCA
>JAPLMD010000040.1 GCA_026387235.1 Candidatus Omnitrophota bacterium | reverse complement strand
ATTCAAGCTCGCCTGTAAAAGCTCTCTTATGTCCCGGCTGGCGGAGATAGCGTCCATAATTTCGCTTAATTGTTCGATCTTACTCATATCTTTTTCAGTTTTTGTTTGCAGGAACATTTTTAAACGCTTCTAGACCCTTTTTGATGCTTTCGTTCAAAGGGTGTTTTGGGTTCTTTTCCATGAATCTGTTAAATATATCTATGGCCCTCTGCGGATCCTTGAGCTGGCGGACGCTTATATCAGCCGCTGTCCTGAGGCTTAACACCACGGTCTTTGCCATGGGATAATCAGCCAGGAGTTTCTCCAGGCTATCCAGCGCCGTAACCCAGTTCTCCTGATTCATATAACAGGTCACTATCAGGCTCTCGGCCAGAAACCCCATATCCGTATTTGGGTATTTTCCCGCCAAATATCTATAATGCTCTACTGCTTTAAGGTAAGCGGCGTTTCTCGCGGGAATATCTTTTTGTTTTTCATAATAGCGCGCTATGTAGAAAGGCAGGTCAAAGCCTGCCTGCGTATCAGGATATTTTCTTATAATCCCGGTATACTCTGCCAGGGCTTTGTCCCACAATCCCTCCAGCTCATACGTCTTGCCTATGGAAAAACGCGCCTCAATCGCTACTGCCTTGTCGTCAGGATACAGCTCAAATGTCTTCTTAAACACCTCCCGCGATTTCGCGTATTCTTTTTTGGCGACATAGAGCGAGCCCATTGCCATGCGGGCTTTTCGGCCGATCAAGGTATCAGGATATTTTTCAAACACAAAAGTATACGCTTCTATAGCTTTATTAAACTGGCTGGGAGGGACCGCGTCAGGGGTTGCTATTATATCCTTGGAAAGCCGGACAGCTTTATGAAAGCTTCTCTCCGCCTGATACTCGCGGCTGCACCCGAGGATGCCTATTAACATGAGGATCGATATGACGCATTGTATCTTACGCATATTTTTCAACCCCTTCATCTCTTTTTGATAAAAATAAAAACGTTAAAGACAGCGTTACCATGCAGTCCGCGAGAAACCCTACAATAACGCTTCCTCCTAAAACTATAAACGTAATCTCCGGAAACGTCTTATTCGTTAAAATAGGTAATCCCGCCCCTAATAGTGTAAACGGCAGGACAAAAAGCGTAGGCGCGAGTATGAGCATAAAAACACTTCCGAAATTCCTGCGCGCCAGAGAAAAGCTTGAACCAATCGCCTTAAAAAACTTTTTATTCTCCAGCTCTATAAAAGGTATGGCAAACGCTAATACGCTTTCTAAAAGCGCTACTATGAGAAAGTTCACGCATACCAGTATGAACTCCAGGAGGTTTTTCTTAACGAGAATCTCCATAAACTTAAATTTTATGAGGAATTTTTTTATCGCGAACATCTCTATGTAATTTAAAAGATATACTATAAGGAATATTGATGCTAAGAGCGCCATGACTGCTACGTATTTAGGCAATGCCTTCCCTGCTGATTCCCGAAGGCTGGGCTTCTTACCCTCGTTCACCCGAAACACCATCCATACAGCCATGCTGGTTAAAAAACCTTCCAGGAAAATATACACAGTTATCTGAACGTAATAAAAAAGCTTTGGCATGAGCGAGAAATTAAACGGATAGTGTAAAAACGCCTCGCCCCACAGCGACTTTATAAGAGGGCCGAATACTATTGATAGCGGATAAAATATTGAAAAGAATATGACAGCTATCCCGAAGAGCTTAATGCATCCTGATATGAAGAATGGGGCTGCTATGGAAGGGTGTTTCTGTAAAGCGTTGAAAACAACTTTCCAGATAACGCCTATAATAGGAGCTTTTTTTGTCTCTTTCATACATTCAGATATGTCTATTGGTCATTATTTCATGACTGGTGGTCAAGTTAATGTATAGTATCATATCATATATATTTTATAAGTCAATTAAAAAGTTTTTTTTAGTAAAAAGGGGAGATTTTTCAATCTCCCCTTAAAAATTCAACCTTAGCCAGATTGTCCCTGGAATACATTAATTCACCTGTGTTATTTTCTTCTCCTTATCCCTAGCCCTATCACTCCTAATAAACCCAATCCCAAAAGCGACATACTCATTGGCTCTGGTACTGTAGTAACATTTATATTATCATTCCCGCAGCTCTGCGTCCAATGCACCCTCATGTAATCATTCCAGTCGCTTCCAAATGCAATTCTCGGAACAGACATTTCTACCACATAATGATCGTAGCCAGAGCCTTCGTTATCATATTTTAGTGTATATATAAAATTTGCCCCAGCCCCATATCCAGTATCAGTAGCAGTTTTCATATATAAAGGAGTGCTCACTCCGTTCCATAAATCATCTGCCTTCCAGTCTATTCCTTCATATACCTGGCCTGGGATTCCTGCCAATCCGCTATAAGAACCACCCTTATGGCCGCCTATTTCTATCCCATACTCATATGTTCCATTAGCCCCGAAATCTATGGCAATATCTCCTGCTGAATGATTATACCCAGGAGCAGTTGTAGTTGTATTTGGAAAACCAGTTACAAGCGCTAAATAAAGAGTTGTATCATTCCAGTTAAGGTAAAGCGCCTCTGCGTCAAACTGCTGACCGCCCCAGCCTGGATATACCTGTCCTCCTGGGCTAACATAATCTTCTACTTCATGAAAAATCCCCGGATACGGCTCCCAATGTTCAGTAATTGCATCACTGCTGGGGGTAACGCCCCAATCGAGCAGGTTACCACCATCCGCAGTATTTATAGTAAATGCGTGAGCAATATTAGGGAAGGTACTTATTGAAATTACTATAAATAAAAGTATGGCGGTTTTCTTTAACATGCTCTTTATCCCCTTTTTTTATTTTTCCTAAGTTTCGCTCCCAATAAACCTGCTAACCCTGCCCCTAATAAAGCTAAACTCGCCGGCTCCGGGTTAGGGTGGCCTTCTGCACCATTGCTAGAGCCGCTTCCTGAATCCCAGCTCCCTGAATCACTGCCGCCATCGCTGCTGCTACCTTCAGAAGAACTGTAATAATTAATTACTGACTCGTCTGAGCCGCCT
>JAPLMD010000039.1 GCA_026387235.1 Candidatus Omnitrophota bacterium | reverse complement strand
CAGTGGCTTTAGGTTTAGGTTCCGTTCCCATAGGGGCCTTTAATGATGGGGAAGTCAAAAAAATATTATCCTTACCAATAAACCATGAACCTCTATACATTATTCCAGTGGGTTATTAATATGAGAGTTTTTTTAAACATTCTGATAGGGCTTGGTTTAATCTTTGCTTATGTTAAATACCTTGAGTATAAAGGAGTATATTATCCCACTAAAGAGATATTGATTTATCCTTCCTCGGTCAGAATTTCTTTTAAGGATATATACATAACCACAGAAGACAATGTCAAAATAAATGGCTGGTTTATATCAAACCCCAAAGCTAAATACACACTTCTTTTCTTTCATGGGAATGCGGGTAATATCGGAGACAGGATTGATAAATTGCAGCTTCTTTACCAGGCAGGCCTTAATATTTTTATTATTGACTACAGAGGGTTTGGTAAAAGCCAAGGAAGGCCATCAGAGCCTGGTTTTTACCGCGATGCATTTGCAGCTTATGATTATTTGCTAAATATGATAGATATTAAACCAGAGCAGATTATTCTTTATGGGGAGTCATTGGGAACTGCTGTAGCTGTAGACCTTGCTCTTCATAGAAAAGTTAAGGCATTAATATTAGAAGGCGCTTTCTCCTGCGGCCGGGATATGGCGGTTAAAATTTATCCTTTCTTGCCTAGATTTATTTTTTCTAATAGCTTTGATTCTTTGACAAAGATTAAAGAAATTAATGCGCCAAAATTATTTATACACAGCCGAGATGATGAAATAGCGCCTTTTAATCTGGCTAAGAAGCTTTATGATCATGCCAAAGGGCCAAAGGAATTTTTAGAGATCCAAGGAGATCACAATAATGCTTTCTTGAGTTTTCAGCGCTCGTATATTTCTTCAATCAGTACGTTTATAGAAAAACTTTAGGACAAGCGATAATGTTCCTTAGGATACTTTTAGTAATCACAGGGCTGTTTCTTTTGGGAGCAGGTTATTCAGAGGAAAGATTTTACGCGCGCAAAGAAAATATGATTAATTCACAGATAAAGGCAAGGGGCGTAACTGATGAGCGTGTACTCAAGGCGATGCATAAAGTGGAAAGGCACTTGTTTGTTCCGCTTATGTATAGGCACCTTTCCTATGAAGACTATCCTCTGCCTATCGGCGAAGGGCAGACTATTTCCCAACCTTATATTGTTGCTTTGATGACAGAGTTGTTAGAATTAAAAGGAGGCGAGAAGGTTTTGGAAATAGGAACAGGTTCAGGCTATCAAGCAGCAATTTTAGCAGAGTTAGTAAAAGAGGTGTATACTATAGAGATACTGGAGCCGTTGGCAGAGCGCTCCCAGAAATTACTTAAAGAATTAGGTTACGAAAATATTAAGGTTAAACACGGAGACGGCTTTTTAGGTTGGCCGGAATACGCTCCTTTTGATGCCATAATTGTTACCTGCGCGCCGGAAGAAGTTCCTCCTGCTTTACTTGAGCAATTAGCCGAAGGCGGGAGTTTAGTTATCCCTGTAGGAACACACTGGCAGGAGTTGAAGCGGCTCAAGAAAATAGAAGGAAAAATTACATCCAAAAGCGTTATTCCAGTAAGATTTGTACCGATGTTAAGAGATAAAGAAAGTTTAAAAGAGATGCCAGAACCGTAAACCCCAAAAAGGAGGAGCAAGATGAATATTTTTTATTTACTTGGTATGGCGGTGATTGTGATATTTTTTGCAGGTATAAGGATTGTCAGGCCTACTCATCGCGGGTTAATTGAGAGATTAGGAAAATACCGCACTTTTGCTAATGCCGGCTTTAACTGGATTATCCCAGGTATAGATAAGCTGTACCAGATAAACATTACCGAAAAAATGGTGGATGCTGAGCCTCAGGAGATTATCACCAACGATAATCTTAATGCCAAGGTGGATGCCCAGGTATATTTTAAAGTGAAGGCAGATCAGGAAAGTGTCAAAAGCTGCCAGTACAATGTTTTTAATTACCAATACCAGATTGTAAACCTGGCCAGGACTACCCTGAGGAATATTATAGGCACTATGACTTTAAAATCCGCAAATAGCGAGCGGGGTAAGATTAATGCGGAGCTGCATAAAACTTTAATGGATGAGACTTCGAGCTGGGGTATTGAAATTGTGCGCACAGAATTAAAAGAGATCGATCCGCCCAAGGATGTGCAGGAAACAATGAACAAGGTGGTTAAGGCGGAAAATGAAAAAATCGCAGCGGTGGATTTTGCTACTGCCACGGAAACCGCAGCCGACGGACAGAAAAGAGCGGAGATTAAAAAAGCAGAAGGTTTCAGGCAGGCGAGGATTCTGGAGGCAGAGGGCGAGGCAGAGGCAATCCGCCTGTTAAACGAAGCAGCGGAAAAGTATTTTATCGGCAATGCCCAGGTATTGCGTAAACTTGAAGCAGTGGAGAAATCTTTAGCCAATAACGCGAAGATTGTGATTCCTGCGAATACGGAATTGGTGAATGTGATCGGCGAAATGGCGGGGATATTGCCATTGAAGAAAGAAGCGCAGCAGAAAGTATAAGACGTCATCATTTACCTTCTCCTTGCGGTAAAATACTTGCAGAAGGCTTTTTTTTGAGATATAATCAACCGCATGAAAATAATAACAGAAACATTATCGCTCGACGAACTTAAACAGATGGCCGCTGCCACCTTTGGAAATTTGATAAAGGCAGTCATTGATATTGATAGAGAACTTATTGCGGTTGATGCCGAGCTTCATTCTGATTTAGAGGCTCTGCTTTTAGAGGATGGCTCAAGACAGAGAAGCCTTTGGGGTATCAATTTCTATCCGGAAATGCATGGCGATGAATTTATTGAGTTTGATTCTATGATTAATATGCGTCCGTCGCAGGGCAATAGAAGCCGCGGCATAGAAAATGAAGAAATACGCAGGCAGATCATTGGAATTGTTGCAAAAAGGATTAAGGGATGAGTTATCAGCATAAAAATCTTGCCGGAGGCCATTGGGGAAAGCTGTCTTTTTTAGAGCAAATGGCAAATATAGGAAGCGAAGTTGAGCGTGCCCTTAATTGGCGAACGAAAAATAATGCCGGTTATGCTCAAAAGGCGTTTGAGCGGATTCTTGAGTTGATCGATCTGACCTTAGAAAGCACCGTAAATTTTGCTCATTTAAAAGAAATTACACGCTTGAGAGAGGCTATTGTGGATTACTTCTTCGGAACAAACCAGTTTATGTCCACTGAAAGCTTATGGCGGAACTACTTTTCGCATTTCACTTATGCCGCGCGTAGAAATTACTGACTTGATTTTCGCTTTATGTATCGGTATAATAAGAATTGCTAATAAGGGATAGGATAAGAAAATCCAGCAATAACTAAAACTAAAAAGGAGGCAGCATGGCATTTCAGGAACGTGGTGGTGGGTTCGGCGGGCGGCCGAGGGAGATGCACAAGGTAACTTGTTCAGAATGCAAGAAGGAATGCGAAGTACCTTTCAAACCCAGCGGAGATCGTCCGGTATACTGCAAAGAGTGTTTCTCAAAGCGCAAGGATGCCGGCCGTTAAAAGCCAGCGTTAGCACCCTTGTTTAATTTTATTGACAAGCAGAGAGAATTAAAGTATAATAAACCAAATAGT
Organism: Candidatus Omnitrophota bacterium; assembly: GCA_026387235.1. Taxonomy (GTDB): domain Bacteria; phylum Omnitrophota; class Gorgyraeia; order Gorgyraeales; family Gorgyraeaceae; genus UBA10183. The sequence goes on along the minus strand of JAPLMD010000039.1, from coordinate 36,246 downwards.
AAATTAGGTGAGTAAGAGTTTTAGACCGCAAGGTAAAAGATAATTCGCCTTGCGGTTTTTCTTTCTGCCGTTATTTACTAAAATTTTATTGGAAGGAGGTAGCGGATAATGGCAAAAGGAAAAGTAAAGTGGTTCAACGACCAAAAAGGTTATGGATTCATAACGCCGGATGATGGAAGCAAGGATTGTTTTGTTCATCATAATGCAATTCAGGGCGAAGGCTTCAAGTCTTTAAGCGAAGGACAAGAGGTAGAATTCGAAATCGGAGAAGGCCCAAAAGGTCCTCAGGCAACAAACGTAAGAAAGATATAACTTTGATGCAGATAAGGCCAGAAAATCCCAAGCAGAATTTGCTTGGGATTTTTTGCTTTTAGGGATATAATTAGCTGCTATGGTTAATCTGAGAAGATTTTTATACATTTTATTAGGTATCGTGTTTTTAGCATCCATTATGGCTGCAAGCTCAAAGAATTCCATACAGATTAAGGGTTCGGATACCATGGTAAATCTGGGCCAGGCCTGGGCGGAAAAATACATGGAGAAAAATCCCGGAGATTTCATAGCGGTTACAGGCGGGGGATCCGGGACAGGGCTTTCCAGTCTTATAAGCGCTACTTGCGATATAACTATGAGTTCCAGAAATATAAAGGATAAAGAAATTGCTCTTGCCAAACAAAAAGGCGTGAATCCTAACGAGATAATAGTTGCTTTGGACGGTCTGGCAGTTGTGGTGAATCCGTCTAATCCTGTGAGTAAGCTTACATTGGACCAGCTTGCGGGTATTTTTACAGGCAGGATTTCTAATTGGAGAGACCTCGGCGGCAAAGATGAAAAGATAGTTTTGCTTTCACGGGAAGTGAATTCAGGCACGCACGTTTATTTCAAAGAGCATGTGTTGAGAAAACTTGACCCGAATTCCAAAGAGGAGTTTTCGCCAGGCGCCTTGATGCTTTCATCGTCCCAGGCTATCGCTGATGAAGTAGCAGGGAACTCTTCCGCCATAGGCTATTACGGCATGGGGTATATTTCAGCTAAGCAAAAACCTGTCGCTATAGCCAAAGATGAGGCATCGGAATACGTGGAACCCGCTATAGAAAATGTCATAAACAATAAATACCCTATATCAAGGCCGTTATTCCTTTATACGAATGGCTTGCCTCAGGGCCTGATAAAGAAGTTTGTAGATTTTACGCTTTCAGAAGAAGGCCAGAAAATAGTTTTAGCCACCGATTTCGTCCCTGTTAAGAAATAAATTACATGCGTAAATTCAAAGAGTTTATAATAGAAAAGCTTATTCTTATATGCGGGATAGCGTCTATATTTTTTGTAGCGCTGATTTTTCTATTTCTACTGAAAGAAGGGCTTGCGGTATTTAATATCGTGAGCCCTTTTCAATTTTTATTCGGCAAAAGCTGGTATCCTATTTCAGAACCTCCGCAGTTAGGAATATTACCTCTGATATTAGGATCTTTCCTTGTTACGCTGGGAGCCGCGATTATCTCTATCCCGATAGGCGTGGGATGCGCTATATATATAGCAGAAGTAGCTCCTTTAAAAATAAAAGAGGTCTTAAAAGCAGGCATAGAGCTATTGGCTGCCATACCTAGCGTTGTCCTGGGTTTTATAGGAATGGTAACGCTCGTGCCTTTGGTCAAAAATATTTTTCACTTGCCCACGGGCTTAACCGCTTTATCAGGCTCCATAATGCTGGCGTTTATGGCCATGCCCACAATAGTTTCTATTGCGGAGGACGCGCTTTATTCTGTGCCGAAGAATTATAAAGAAGGTTCTTTTGCGCTTGGAGCGACGCACTGGCAGACTATATATAGAGTCATGCTTCCTGCGGCTTCCAGCGGCATACTGGCGGCAGTCATGCTCGGCATCGGAAGGGTGATAGGCTAGACAATGGCTGTTATGATGATTACGGGGAATGCGGCTGTTCTGCCGCAAAGTATTCTTGTCCCGGTCAGGACCCTTACAGCTACAATCGCGGCTGAGATGGGAGAGGCGGTTGTAGGAAGCGAACATTACTTCGCGCTTTTTGCGATAGGCATAGTTTTATTTGTCATCAGTTTTGCTATTAACGTTACAGCGGATTTATTTTTACATAAAAGGCAATAGACCATAAATGAAAAATTCTCACAGGACCCAAAAAATAGCGTTTTTCTTTTTACTATCGGCAACGCTTTTAATAGTGGTGCCGGTCGGATTGATTGTGGTCATAATCATTCAGAAAGGGCTTCCTGCCATAAACTGGCAATTCCTTTCTGATATACCGCGTCAAGGCATGCGCGCGGGCGGGATTTTTCCGGCGATTATAGGCACGGTGTATTTGGTCACAGGCGCAATAATATTTGCCCTGCCTATAGGGCTTTTAGCCGCGATATATCTAAGCGAATATTCAAAGGATAATTTATTAAACCGGGTTATAAAGCTAGCTATTGTAAATCTGGCAGGGGTTCCGTCTGTAGTTTATGGGCTTTTTGGTTTAGCTTTATTTGTAATATTTTTCAAATTCGGAGCGTCCATACTTTCAGGGTCTCTTACTTTAGGCATAATGATCCTTCCCATAGTCATTACAACTTCGCGGGAGGCATTAGAAAGCGTTCCCCAATCATTCCGAGAGGTAAGCCTTTCTTTGGGGGCAAGCAAGTGGCAGACAATAAGACACATAGTGCTGCCGAATGCCATACCAGGGATATTGACAGGAACTATCCTGGGCCTTGGCAGGGCAGCCGGGGAAACAGCGCCTATCCTTTTTACAGTGGCTGCATTTTATCTGCCGCAGCTTCCGGCTTCTATATTCGATCAGGCTATGGCCTTGCCGTATCATTTGTATGTCATATCGACACAGGTCCCTAATGTGGACGAAAAGATACGATACGGGACAGCTTTTGTTTTATTGGCGCTGGTTTTATTTATGAACTTAGTGGCAATAATCATACGTTATAAATTCAGGAAAAATAAAAAATGGTAAAATTCCGCATAAGGAAACTCGATATTTTATTTGGGACTGCCTACGCCTTGAAGCAGATAGACCTGGATATTCGGTCTAATGAGATATTAAGCATTATAGGGCCTTCCAATAGCGGCAAAACAACTTTTTTAAGGATGCTTAACCGTTTAAATGAACTGAATTCCAATATTAAAATAAGCGGAGAAGCGCAATTAGACGGTAAGGATATAAAGGATATAGATATCGAGCTTTTACGCAGAAAAATAGGTATGGTATTTGCCCTGCCCCTGCCGCTTCCTTTGTCTATATTTGATAATGTGGCTTATGGTATAAGGATGTCCGGAGAGAGCGATAAAAAGGTAATTAAAGAAAGCGTGGAAGACGCGTTGAAGCGCGCGTATTTATGGGAAGAGGTAAAAGATAGATTGAATGATTCCGCATTTAAATTATCAGGAGGCCAGCAGCAGCGCTTGTGCATAGCGAGGACTCTCGCGGTAGGACCTGATGTTATTTTATTTGACGAGCCATGCTCAGGCCTGGACCCGATTTCTACCGCAAAGGTGGAAGACGCTATGGTAAAGTTAAAAGAAAAATATACGATAGTCCTTGTGACAAATAATGTAAAACAGGCGGCCAGGGTGGGAGATAGGACAGCTTTTTTCTTAAACGGCGAGCTTGTAGAATTAGACAAGACAGAAAAGATATTCACCGCGCCCAAAGATAAACGCACAGAAGATTACATAAGAGGAAAATTCGGTTAATGGCAAAGATATGGACTGAAAAACTTAATCTATGGTACGGCGATTTTCACGCGTTAAAGGATATAAACGCAAATTTTGAGCCCAATAGGATCACTGCTGTTATCGGGCCTTCAGGCTGCGGAAAATCCACAATGCTGCGCGTTTTTAACCGCATGAACGACCTGATAGAAAATGTTAAAACAAGCGGTAAGGTATTGGTAGACGGCGTTGACATACTTGATTCAGATGCGGATCTCGTAAAACTTCGTAAAAAGGTGGGGATGGTTTTCCAAAGGCCGAATCCGTTCCCTTTATCTATTTACGAGAATATAGTTTTCGGGGAAAGGGTGCATTCAGAAAATATAAAAAGAGATAAATTAGACGAGATCGCGGAGAAAAGTTTAAAAAGCGTTCTTTTGTGGGACGAGCTGAAAGATAGATTAAAAGAACCTGCATTGAGATTGTCCCTGGAGCAGAGGCAGCGGCTTTGTATCGCTAGGCTTATAGCGGTAAAATCCGATGTATTATTAATGGATGAACCGTGTTCTACCCTGGATCCGCAGGCAACCGCCGGAATCGAAGAATTAATGCGTGAATTAAAGAATAATTATACTATAATAATAGTTACTCATAACATGCAGAAGGCAGCCCGCGTTTCAGACGATACGGGTTTTATGCTTCTCGGAGAACTTGTAGAATTCGGAAGGACGCAAGATATATTTACTGCGCCGCATGATAAGCGGACAGAAGATTATATAACAGGGAGGTATGGATAACATGGAAAGACATGTTGATCAAGAGCTGAAAAGTTTAAATCAGGATATATTGAAAATGGGCGCTTTTGCTGAAGAGGCTATATATAAATCTATTGAAGCGCTGAAAAACAAGGATGGTAAATTGGCTGAAAACGTTATAGAAAATGATAATAATATCGATAGGCTGGAGCTCGCTATAGATGAAAAATGTATAGACCTGATAGCCAGATACCAGCCGATGGCAAAAGATCTTCGTTTTATCACTACCGGCATGAAAATCAATGCCGAACTGGAAAGAATAGCTGATATTGCGGTGGATATTGCCCAGCGCACGCTTGAACTGGTAAATAAACCTTTATTAAAACCATTGGTTGATATACCCAAATTGACTTCCATTGCCCAGAATATGGTAAAGATGTCTATAGATTCTTTTATCAAAAGCGATATAGAGCTGGCCAAAAAAGTATTATTGTCAGACCCAGAGGCTAATAATTTGAGGGATATTATCCAGAAGGAATTAATAGAAGATTACATGGCAAAGGACTCTTCCAGCGCGCCAAGGGCAGTGCAGCTGTTGTTAATCGCCCGTTTTCTGGAACGCATATGCGATCATACCACTAATATAGCTGAAGACGTAATATACATGGTCCAGGCCGAGGTAGTCAAGCACCAGCAGGGTAAAGGGATAAAATAACAAAAATGCATGAGTATCACATTGTAGAAGGCGTGGTGAAACAGATACTGGAAAAAGCGAAGGCCTCCAGCGCTAAAAAAATAACGAGCGTTACTCTTATATTGGGAGAGCTCTCCGGATTACAGGAAGAATCTATCAGAGTATATTTTGATAACCTGGCCAAAGAAAACCTTCTTGAAGGCGCGAAGCTGGTCATTAAATCTGCCAAATCAAAGCTGAGATGTCAAGACTGCGGCGCGATATTCGAACACGAAAAATCAAATTTCAGCTGTCCTAAGTGCAGCGGCCTGGGCGTCCTGACGAATTCCGGCAAGGAATTCTATATAGATAATATCGAAATCGAATCTTGAATTGAATCGAAACGTCTCTAGGATTTATTGATATAATAAATATGATGAATAGATATATACAAGTTATTACGACCATATCTGACAAGTCTGGCGCTGAAAAAATAGCGAAGGCGCTTATTAATAAAAGGCTTGCCGCATGCGTTCAGATAGCAGGGCCTATAAAGAGTATTTACCGCTGGAAAGGCAAAATCGAAACAGCAAAAGAATGGGTATGCATAATTAAGACAAAGAAGAACCTTTATGAAAAAGTAGAAGCAGCGATTAAAAAAATCCACCCTTATGAAGTTCCGGAAATTATCGCCGTGCCTATCGCGGCAGCCAATAAAGATTATTTAAAATGGATAAAATTAAACTCGGAATAAGCAGCTGTCTTCTGGGAGAAAATGTCAGATATGACGGAAGGCATAAGCTGGACCATTATCTGAAAGATGAGCTTGGTAAAATTGTAGATTGGGTAGGCGTGTGCCCTGAAGTTGAATGCGGGCTTGGCGTGCCGAGAGAGGCAATGCGTTTAATAGGTCCCCTAGACTCGCCCAGGCTTGTCACCAAAGATTCCGACATAGACCATACTGAAAAGATGCTTAGTTGGGCCGGGGAGAGGTTAAAGCAGCTTGAGAAAGAAGGGCTGGCCGGGTTTGTATTTAAAAATAATTCCCCGAGCTGCGGTTTAAGCAGCGTGTTTTCCAAAAAAGGCACCGGTGTATTTGCAAAGGAATTCATAAGCCGTTTTCAGCTTGTGCCTGTGGAAGATGAGATCGCGCTGCATGATGAGATGAAAATGAAAGACTTTATAGAGAGAATTTTTGCTTTCAAGAGGCAAGGGCTTTATATCCACATACCTTTTTGCAGGCAGAAGTGCCTGTATTGCGATTTTTATAGCGCGCCATACGCTGAAGGATTGGCAGATTCGTATGTATCTGTGATTTTAAAACAGATAAGAGAGCTAGATCAAAATTTTTCCAGCATCTATATAGGCGGAGGCACGCCGAGCGTCTTAAGCCGGGATTTATTGGATAAATTATTATCCGGTTTAAAGAGATTCATAGGGCTGGATACGGAATTTACCATAGAGGTAAACCCCGAGAGCGTAGATGAAGAGAAACTGAAATTATTTCTCGATAAAGGTGTGAACCGTATCAGTATAGGCGTCCAGTCGTTTGACGATAAAAAATTAAAGTCGCTTGGCAGGATTCATGGCGCAAAGCAGGCAGTGGAGGCGATAGAGCTTTCAAAGAAATCAGGCTTTAAGAACGTAAGCATTGACATGATATTCGGAGCAGGCATGGAGAATTTAAAGGCATGGCAGGCTGAACTTGAAAAGGCTGTAGCCTGCGGCTGCCGGCACATATCCTGTTATTCTCTGAGCTATGAAAAAGACACGCCTCTTTTCAGGATGAGAGAAAAAAGAGACATTACGCCTCTGGATGATGAAACTATGGCAGAGATGTACGGCTATGCGATGTCCTATTTGCCGGGAGCAGGCTTTGAGCATTACGAAATTTCTAACTTTGCAAAACCGGGTTTTGAATGCGCTCATAATTTAAACTACTGGGATAATAATCCTTACGTAGGCTTGGGGCCGTCAGCTGTTTCTTATATAGACGGGGCGCGTTCTGAAAATGTGCGCGATGCGGAAGAATATGTCGATAGATACAAGAAAGGCGTAGACATTGTAACGTACAGAGAAAAATTATCAGGCCTTAGAATGGCTAAAGAGACAGCTGGAGTTAAGATCAGGGTAAAACAAGGCATAGATTATGACTGGTTTAAAAATAAAACAGGTTTTAATTTTGAAGATATTATAGAAAAGATTGCGCTTGACGAGCTTTTCAAGGATAATCTTCTGGAATATAAAATAGATAAAACCACAAGAGAAAGACTGGGCATAATGCTTACTGAGAAAGGTTTTTTATTTTCTGATACTGTTTCATCAGCTTTTTTGTAAAAAGGAGGTATTCATGAAATCGCACACAGAATATTTATGGATGAACACGGGCAATAGATACGAGATAGTAAATATTACTTCTCAGGTAGAGGCAGCAGTTAAGAAGAGCGGGGTAAAAGAAGGCCTGTGCCTTGTGAACGCGATGCACATAACAGCGAGCGTATTTATAAATGACAATGAGACAGGGCTTCATGAAGATTTTCTAAAATGGGTTGAAAAACTCGCGCCGTACGGAATCGATAAGTATAAACATAATCTTACAGGAGAAGATAACGGCGACGCGCATTTAAAAAGGACTCTCATGGGAAGGGAGATAGTGACAGCTGTCACAAAAGGCGAGCTTGATTTCGGGCCGTGGGAACAGATATTCTACGGCGAATTCGACGGTCAAAGGAAGAAAAGAGTTTTGATAAAAATAATAGGAGAATAATTTAACAAATAAAACCGCGGTTATGAATAATAAATTTTTACCTATTTCAAAAAAGGACATGCAAGAAAGAGGATGGGATGAGCTGGATATAATACTCATTACAGGCGATGCCTACGTGGACCATCCTGCTTTCGGCGCGGCTGTCATCGCTAGGGTTCTTGAAGCCGCGGGATTTAAGGTGGGGATTATTAGTCAGCCTGACTGGAAAACCTCGGATGATTTTTTAAAATTAGGAAAACCAAGGTTATTTTTTGGGATAACCGCAGGCAACATGGACTCGATCCTTTCCAATTACACCATTAACCGCTCCAAAAGAAAAAATGACGATTATTCGCCCGGAGGGATGATTGGTTTAAGGCCTAACAGAGCTACGATTGTTTATGCGAATAAGGTGAAAGAGCTTTTCCCTGATACGCCGGTAATATTAGGTGGCATAGAAGCGAGCTTGAGAAGACTGGCTCATTATGATTTTTGGTCGGATACAGTGCGCCGTTCGATCCTTCCGGATGCAAAAGCGGACTTATTGGTCTATGGCATGGGCGAGAAACAAATTGTGGAGATAGCGAATAGGCTTAAAAAAGGCGGGGATATAAAAAGTTTAGATAATATACGCGGAACAGTAATTGTAAGGAAAACAATAAATAATATAAAAAATTACATACAGGTTCCTTCATTTGAAGAGGTTGAAAAAGATAAGGATAAATTTAACGAGGCATTCAAATTATTTTATTTAGAGTCAGATCCATTCGCAGGAAAAACCATTGTCCAGAAACACGGCGATAGATTTGTTATTCAGCTGCCGCCCGAAAGGCCTTTAACGCCGCGAGAGCTGGATAATATTTATCTGCTTAATTATGCCAGGCAGCCTCATGCCAGCTATGACAAAGAAGGAGGCGTGCCGGGTTTCGAAACAGTAAAAAATTCAGTAATCTCTCACAGGGGATGCGCGGGGGAATGCAGTTTTTGTTCTCTTGGCCTTCATCAGGGGCGCATTGTGCAATCAAGGAGCAGGGAATCGATAGTTAAAGAGATAGAAATTTTAACAAAAGAAAGTTATTTCAAAGGAACAATAACCGATATAGGCGGGCCGACTGCGAATCTATACGCCGCGCGTTGCGAATCATGGAAAACCCGGGGCGCGTGTAGAAATAGACAGTGCCTCATGCCTTCAAAATGCCCGAACCTTAAACTCGGATACGATGAGGCATTGAGTTTATGGGCCAGGGTGAAAAAGATCAAAGGCGTAAAGCATATATTTATAGGCAGCGGTTTAAGGTATGATCTTTTAACAGATAAGCATTCCGAAAGGTATCTGAAGGCTTTATGCAGGGAGCACGTGAGCGGTTATTTAAAAATAGCTCCGGAGCATACCGCTGATAAAGTCCTGGAGCTTATGAACAAGCCGGGCATCCGGGCGTATGAAAGATTTGTGAGGAAATTTCAGGATATAAACAGGGAGCTCGGCAAAAAACAATTTATTGTAAATTATTTTATAACCTCTCACCCCGGCGCTGATAAGCGCGCGAGCTTAGAACTGGCGCAGTATCTTTTAAAAAGAAAGATCCGGCCTGAGCAGATCCAGGATTTTATACCTCTTCCCATGACCGCGTCAGCCGCCATGTACTGGACAGGCAAAAACCCATTTACAGGCGAGATGGTTTATGTGCCGAAGGATATAAAAGAGAGAAAGTCGCAGAGGTTTCTTGTTCAGCCTCGCAGTTTATCCTCTTAGCTGTTTCTCAGCGTCGATTATATCGCGGTTAATAATATGAATTAATCTGAGGGCTTTTTCTTTAAATCCGGGAGAACAAGGCGTGTCCATGAGTTCTCTCAGTATCTGGACTGCCATCCTGAAATAGCGTATTATCTCGCCTTCGTCAGAGTCGGTATATTTAAGTATACTGTCAAAACTTTCATTTCTGATCCAGGCTTCAAGGCAGGGCGAAAGATGGTAATAATATTTTTTGCTGAAGGGCCTTATCCTTAATTTTCTCTCGGATTTTTCTATATTGTCCAGGACGGTGTCAGTGATATTTCTCAGGGATTTGGCGGTCTTGCTCAGTTTCGGCAGGATGCTGATTTTTCTAGGCTCAAATACAAGGCCGATGCATAATAACCCGAGCTCTGTTTCCGAAAGGTTATCTAAAATCCCTCTTTCGTAAAGCTCTGCCAGAGAAAGTTCATAGCCATAGATCTTGCTCGCGAAAACCCCCTTTTTCGTAAGGTCGTTATTTTTTATATACCCCAGATCTTTTAACAGCCTCACTTTATTATATAAAAGATCCAGCGCAGTTTTCCTGGAATGTTTATTTGCCTGAAAATAATGGAAAGAGAGAGGGTAGATTTCGTATAATTTATCTTTGTATTTACTGTAAAGATTTAATATGGTCGCGTAAGAGGCGTTGAATTTACTTTCGACTTTCTCGGGAGATCCGTAAATTATTCTATTAACTTCCTGACTGGAGGTGTGGTGCGGGTTTATCCTGGAATAAACAAATCCTTCTTCGTCTATGCCGCGCCTGCCGGCCCTTCCCGCCATCTGATAAAAATCCCTTGTCTTCAGGTTACCATAAAAATTACCGTAAAATTTTCTCAGCTCATTGAATACGACTGTGCGGGCGGGCATGTTTATTCCCAATGCAAATGTTTCTGTCGTGAATATGACTTTTATCAGCCTGCTCGTAAAAAGCCTTTCAACGACTTCTTTCAGCGTAGGCATCATCCCGGCGTGATGAAAGGCAATGCCTTTTTCTATAAAAGGGAGAATAAAGTCCGCGCTTTTTTCATCCAGAAGGTCAAATCTTTGGCGGAGCTCGCGATAAAGCGATTTTATGGCCTGTTTTTCGTTGTAATTTAAAAAATCAAATCCAAGTATCTCTTCCGCAAGCCTTTCGCAATGCCTTCTTGAGAAACAGAAATATATGCAGGGGAGCTTGTTATTTTCAAAAAGGTATTTTATAAGAGACACGGGCTTATTGGGTTTAAAATGTTCATGCCGTCCCAGATTTTTTATGTCGCTGGTTCTATCCATGATTTTATTGTGGCATTGAAAAAAGAAATGGAGAGGCACCGGCCTTTTATCCTCTTTTACCGTCTTGAGAGGTTTTTTGTGTATCGACTCGAGCCATTTCGCGAATTCGTCTATATTTGGGATGGTTGCCGAAAGCGCGAGCATTTTCATGTACGGAGGCAGAAATATCAGGGACTCTTCCCACACGGTGCCCCGTTCGTAGTCGTCAAGATAATGTATTTCATCAAAAATTATCCAGGAATAATCATTTAAGTTTGTATTTTCTTCCAATAGCTTATTCCTGAAAATCTCTGTTGTCATTATGAGTATAGATGCGGATGGATTTATTGTGACGTCGCCCGTAAGTATGCCTATGTGGTCCTTGAAATTTTCCTGGAAATCCCTGAATTTTTGGTTTGAGAGCGCTTTTATAGGGGCTGTGTATATGGCTTTTGTGCCTTTAGCCAGGCAGTCATTTATCACATATTCAGCTATGACGGTTTTCCCTGCCCCTGTAGGCGCGGATACTATGACTGAATGGCCTTCTTTAATATAGTTGATAGCTTTTTCCTGGAACGGGTCATAAATCATATGTATATTATATACTTACTTATGGTATAATTACAATTGTTTCTATCCGCGTTTTTACGTTGTGCGGATGGTTATAATGTATTATAATACCAGTGAAATTAATAAAGAAATATTAATATAGATAGAAAGAATTGCATCAGATGGAAGACACTAAAAAGCAGCGCGGGTTTCTCAGAATCAATAAAGTCAGAGCATATCTTTTAATCAAAAATATAAAAGGCCTATTGAAGCAGCAGGAAAGAAAAAGAACTAAGAAATAGGCGCTAACTACCGAATGGGGTAGATTATGATTGAGAATGTCTTATTGGCTTTTATACCTATCTTTGTAGCAGTAGACGCTATAGGCGTTCTGCCTATTTTTGTAGCGCTTACAGAAGGCGTCACGGAAAGGGAAAAATCCAGGATAATACTGCAGTCCATGATTACAGCCATGTGCCTGGCTGTAGGTTTTATATTCCTGGGCAAGGCTGTTTTTAATCTCATGGGCATAACCCTCGGCGATTTCATGGTAGCGGGCGGTTCGATTCTTTTCTATATTGCCGTGGCAGACATAAGAGGGCCAGGCAAAGGAAGCCAGTATGCAAATCAGGAACTCGGGGCAGTGCCTCTGGGAACGCCTCTTATCGTAGGGCCCGCTGTTTTAACTACCTCATTGATTATTATAGGCGAGTATGGGTTACCCGCTACGCTTATATCGGTATTAATTAATATTTTATTAGCGGGTTTAATACTTTTGCTTTCCGGCTTTATAATAAAAATTATTGGAAAATCAGGCTCAAGAGCGTTGTCAAAGGTTACGAATCTTCTTTTAGCTGCAATAGCAGTCATGCTCATCCGTAAGGGCATTGTCCAGATCTTCCACCTGCAAATTCCTTAACCAATGAGGAGAGCTTAACATGGAAAGTTTAAAATTAGAAGGCGTAAAGCCTGAATTAAAAGCTATTATTCAGCCTTATCTGATCAAGCTCCTTGATATTCACAAGGAAAATATAATCTCTGTGGTTTTATACGGCAGCGCTACGGGAAAATATTTCATGCCTAAAAAATCAGATATAAATCTGGCTGTTATATTTAAAAATCTTGAGTTTCAGCAGTTAAAGGACTCTCTTAAACTTATAAATTACGGCATGTCTAAAAGAATAACCGCGCCTTTATTATTGTCTTTGTCTCACATTGAGTCTTCTAAAGGCGCCTTTCCCGTAGAATTTATCGAGATAAAAGAAAATAATGTTTTGCTTTACGGCAAGGATATATTCTCAGGCCTAAAGATAGATGAGACCAACATAAGGCTTTTTTGCAAAAGAGAAATAGAGGGAAAGCTCATACGGCTCCGCCAGGCTTATTTAGAAATAGGCCTTAAAAGAAAAGGCGTAGAGGTATTGATGAAAGAATCAATGAATTCGCTGATCCCGGTATTCAGGGCGCTTCTCAGGTCAAGGGTCCAGAATCCTCCGGTAGATAAGGAAAAGATACTGATAGAATTTTGCAATCATTATGGCCTTGCTAAAGACGTTTTCGTAGCTATTTTAAGAGACAGGATGAACAATGAAAAGATAAAGGGCGGGGACGCTAAGGTATTTTTTGAAAAATATCTGAGAGAGATAGAAAAGATTTCATGAAAAAGATATTTATAACGCTGGGCATTTTTATTTTTACGGGCATAGGTTTCTGCGAAGACGCGGATTTCCGGAATTATACCGGCTATGTAAATGATTATGCGAATATTTTGTCGGATGGAACAAAGGCCAAGCTTGCAGGCCTTTCCGCAGAGATTGAAAATAAGACCACCAGCCAGTTAGCCGTTTTAACCATTGATACGACCGCTCCGCTGGATATAGAAGCCTATGCGGTAAAACTTTTTGAGAAATGGGGCATTGGCAGAAAAGGCAAGAATAACGGAGTCCTGATTCTCGTAGCCGTGAAAGACAGGGCGGTTAGAATAGAAGTCGGATACGGGCTTGAGGGCGCAATACCGGATGCGCTAGCCAAGAATATAATAGAAAAGTCTATATTGCCGTTTTTTAAGCGCGGAGATTATGATACCGGCGTTCTTCAAGGCGCGGCAGTTGTCAGTAAACTGATAGCCGGCGAATATAATGTGAAGATATCTGAATTAGATAACATTAAAGTAGCTGACCCTTCAAAAAAGTTTTCTATTTTTGACTTTTTATTTCTAGGTCTTGTTATTATAATGGTAGTAAGAAGAAGCTTTTTCTTATTTTTTCCAATGCCGGGCCGGCGAAGAGGGAAGGATGGTTATTGGTATGGCGGAGGCGGGTTTGGAGGCAGTTCAGGCGGATTTAGCGGAGGATTCGGAGGTTTCGGAGGAGGTTTTTCCGGAGGCGGCGGCGCATCCGGCCGCTGGTAAGTGACGAGCTCATTAAAGGAGGGTTAGCATGAAGAAGATATGGGTAGTTTTATTGGTTATTGTCGGGGTGGTGATAGTTTTTGGGGGGATGGTCATAGCAGGGCTTAATAAGCCTGTGATACTGGATGAGCAGGTAAATAACGCCTGGGCCCAGGTCGAGAATCAGCTCCAGAGAAGAAATGACCTGATACCGAATCTTATAAGCACTGTGAGAGGCTACATGGAGCACGAGAGAGGCACGTTCGAAAAAATAACCGAACTGAGAAGCCAGTGGGCAAAGGCAGCGACTACGCAAGATAAGATACAGACAGCTAATGCTATAACAGAGGCGTTGTCAAAGATTTTGATGGTGTCCGAAAATTACCCTGAATTAAAGGCAAATGAGAATTTCTTGAGTCTTCAGGCGCAGCTGGAAGGCACTGAGAATAGGATTGCGGTTGAGAGGATGAGGTATAACGACGAGGTAAAAACGTTTAACGCGTATCAAAGAACCATATTCGGCAGCGTTTTCTGCAGCTTGAGAGGGCTTGGCCAGCCAAGGGTTTATTTTAAAGCAGTCGAAGGCGCAAAAGACGTCCCCAAAGTAGTTTTTTAATGAAAAAAATACTTTTAGTCAATCCATGGATATATGATTTTAGCGCCTATGATTTCGGCATGAAGCCGGTTGGGCTTTTGCGTATCGGAGAATTTCTGCGCCGTAAGGGCGCCAAGGTAGACCTGGCGGATTGTCTGGGCGGATGCTCGAGGCATAAAGATGAATACGGCTTTTCAAAGATAAAAAAAGAAAAAATAGAGAAGCCGGAGACATTAAAGAATATAGAAAGGCCATATTTCAGATACGGCATATCTATCCCTGAATTTTTGGAAAAGATATCGGCATTTTCTGAAATAGACGAGATATACGTGGCTTCCGGAATGACTTATTGGTATCCGGGAGTTCATCTTGCAATAAAACTATTGAAAGAACGCTTTAATAAAACTCCCGTGATGCTGGGAGGGATTTACGCGACTATCTGCCATAAGCACGCGCGCTTAACAAGCGGCGCCGATGTCGTATGGAAAGGCAGGTATCTTGATAGAGAATACTTTTACTGGGACGGGTTTTATCCCGCGTATGACCTGTTGTCGGATAGAGAGATATTGCCCATACAGCTTACAGCAGGCTGTCCTTTCAGGTGCACTTACTGCGCCTCCAGAATGTTTAATTCCCGGTTTGAAATGAAAGATCCCGTGGATCTATTTGAAGAGGTCATGTATTATAACCGGAAATTCGGGACAAGAAGCTTTGTTTTTTACGATGACGCCCTGGCCTATAGAAATTCGGAAGGCATCAAGCGTTTTCTAAGGTTAGTTATCGCTTCCGGCATGGAGCTTACTTTCCATACGCCGAACGGGTTGCACGCGAGATTCATAGACGAAGAGCTGGCGGAACTTTTTAAAAAGGCTAATTTCAAAGACCTGCGCATATCGCTTGAGACATCCGACGAAGGCGTCCAGCAATTTACGGGCGGAAAGGTCAGTAATAATGACCTGAAGCTTGCCCTTAGAAATCTTAAGGAGGCAGGTTTCGCGAAGAAGGACCTCGGAGTTTATATTTTGATGGGAGCGAGTTATATTGACATGGAAAAAACAATGGATGATATACTTTTTATAAACGCTCTCGGCGCAAAGGCGGTGCTTGCCTCTTATTCTCCGATACCGGGGACTCTGGATTATAAGATTTTGTTAAAAAATAAAATAATAAAAGAAAATATAGACCCTTTATGGCACAATAAAACAATATTTTCCGAGCTTTTTATGCCGTCTTATATACAAAAAGCAAGGGAGATAAGGCGTTTTACGTCGAATCTCAACAAGTCTTAGGAGAGCCGCATGGATTTTTTTGAAGTAGTAAAAAATAGAAAAAGCGTCAGAGAATATTCAGATAAAGAAATCAAAAAAGAGCTTATTGAAAAAATCATAGATGCGGGAAGGCTGGCTGCCACTGCCAGAAACGAACAGCCTTGGGAATTTGTAGTGACGTCTGACAAGGAGATACTTAAAAAGATTTGCGGCATGTGCCCGAACGGCCCGTTTATTAAAGACGCCTCGTATTTAATAGCTGTGTTTTCTAAAGATACAAAATACTATATCGAAGATTCTTCCGCGGCTACCGAAAACATGCTTCTTGCGATCGAGGCCCTGGGCCTGGGCGGTTGCTGGGTGGCGGGGGATAAAAAAGATTACGCGGAAGCCGTCAGAAAGATATTTAACGCGCCTGGCGGGTATAAATTAGTAAGCATGATAACAGTCGGTTATCCCGAAAAAGAAGAAAAACCGAGGCCGAAAAGAAGCCTGAAAGATGTCTTGCGCTGGGAGAAATATGCCTAATACGCTTTGGAGATTCATAGACGATGACGCTACGTTTGTAGCCGGGAATCCGGACAAGGTCTCAAGGCTTTATTTTCCTTTGGTAAACGAATTCGGCATGATGTCATCTATAACGCCGAAATTGCACGGAGACATAAAAACAGGCCAGCATTCGTTCCTGACAGCGCCTGTTACTGCAGAGGATCTCAATAACACCCTGTATAATCGTAATTTCTGGCTATATGTTGAGGGCCGCGGGGCGTGGTCTGTTGCCTTCGGAGAAGTTGACGAGACATTGGTAGAAGCAGGTTTCTTATGGCATAAGGTTATAAAGATAAATAAAAAACTCGGCGTCAAAGTAGAGGTGTTGAATTTTGTCCCCGCGGAAAACGAAGCAGTAGAGCTCATGTTGGCGGAGGTCACTAATATTTCAAAAAAGAAACTGAGAATAACTCCTACGCTGGCAATACCTATATACGGCCGGTCCGCGGATAACCTCCGCGACCACAGGCACGTGACTTCCCTGTTGAATAGGATCAGATTGACTGAATACGGAGTGGTAGTTACTCCTACGATGAGTTTTGACGAGAGAGGCCATAAGGTAAATAATCTGTCTTATTTTGTGCTTGGCTGCCAGGGCAATTCCGATCTCCCGAAAGGCGCTTTCCCCACGATACTTGAATTTTCAGGCGAGGCCGGAAACCTTGAAAGGCCGGAAGCTGTTTTAAAAAATATATCACCTGATAAAAAATCAAATATTGCGAGGCAGGGCAAAGAAGCGATCGGCGCCATAAGGTTCAGAACGCTTTCTCTCGGATCTGGTAAATCAATGAGCTACATAGCAGTCATGGGTATAAGCGAAGATAGCCCGGAAAAGATATTCAAAAAATTTGATTCCGTAGAAAAGATAAACAAGGCGCTGTCCGTTAATAAAAAATTCTGGGTTGAAAAATCCAAAAAAGTTTATTTTTCAACAGGTGACAAGGATTTTGACAGGTGGATGAAATGGGTCGGCGTCCAGCCTGTTTTTAGAAAGATATTCGGCTGTTCTTTTCTTCCTGATTTTGATTACGGAAGAGGCGGCAGGGGATGGAGAGACCTGTGGCAGGACTCGTTGACGCTGCTTTTAATAAATCCGGAAGAAGCGCGCGATTGCCTTATAAATAGTTTCGGAGGAGTGCGTGTCGACGGCTCCAACGCCACGATAATAGGAAAAAAACAGGGAGAATTCATAGCTGACAGGAATAATATCTCCCGCACATGGATGGATCACGGCGTATGGCCGTTCATGGCTCTGAATCTTTATATAAATCAGTCCGGCGACGAGGATATATTGTTTGAAAAGGCCCGGTTTTTCGAGAGCGACAAGGTGGATACTGTATTGGAGCATATTCTGCTGCAGCATAAAAGGCCGTTTACAAAGATAGGGAAACATGGAAATTTTCTTCTGGAAGGGGCTGACTGGAACGACGGCCTTGACATGGCAAAGGAAAACGGAGAGAGCGCGGCATTTACAGCGGCGTATGCCGGCAATCTTTTTGATTTGGCGAATCTGCTTGAAAAAATAAATTATAAAAGAGAAATAATAGACGAACTCCGTCAGAAAGCAAATGGGCTTGCCGGGCGAATGCGGAAGGATGAATGGGTAAAGATTAATTCAGGCTATAGTTTTTTTAACGGGTATTATGATAATCTCAGCCAGAGGGTGGAAGGCGATCATAAAAACGGCGTCCGCATGACTCTCGCGGGCCAGGTATTTCCTATAATGAGCGGGGTGGCTAGCCAGGACCAGATAAATGAAATCTATAGGAGCGCCAAAAAGTATCTCTGGGATCCTGAACTTAAAGGTTTCAGGCTGAACACAGATTTTAAAGAGGTCCAGCCGAATCTGGGGAGGGCATTTGGTTTTGCTTACGGCGAAAAAGAAAACGGCGCGTTCTTCAGCCACATGAACGTGATGTTTGCGTACGCGTTTTATAAAAGAGGATTCGCGAAAGAAGGCTTTGAAGTGATAAATTCCATATATGACATGTGCCTTAATACCAGCGCGGCTAGGATATACCCCGGGATCCCTGAATACTTTAATGCCGACGGCCGCGGCATGTATGATTATCTTACCGGCTCAGCTAGCTGGCTTTTATTTACAATGCTTACCCAGGTATTCGGGGTGCGCGGAGAAATGGGCGACCTGGTGATAGAGCCTAAATTAGTAAAGAGGCAGTTTGGAAAGTCCGGAAAGGTTTCAGTCAATACCGGATTTGCAGGAAAAAGAATCTCAGTTAATTATTATAATCCTGATGAGCTTGATTACGGAGAATATAAAATAGGAAATATTTCTATAAATGGTAATTCTATAACTGGCATACCTATAAAGAGAGAGCTCTTCATAAAACTTGCATCACGTCCAACTAATTCTATAGACGTCAATATTGTTCAAGCATAACCGAGGACACCGCGTAGGTGGCCGTAGGCCTCCTACGCGGTGGGGGCGGTCTCCTTGAATAGCCTATAGCCTATTTATATGGTATACTATATATGATATAGGTTATTAAATGTAAGCCTAAAAAAGGCTATTTTTTTACCCAAATTATGTTAAAGTTTAATAAAGATTTTGATGTTAAGGTTATTTCATTAGTTATAGCTATGTTATTTGTACTTAATAATATAGCATATGGAATAGATATGCCTAGAAATGCTCCCCAAAAATTAAGAGTTCCTGTTGGAAACAGCTATGAAAGAATGTTACAGGCAATGCTACAGAAATACGAACAACATGGAAGATCTCTAGATGCGGAGACAATGAAGAGAGAGATACGTAGAAAAGCCATAGAAGCCATAGAAGCCTCGAATTTACCAGATATGAATCCTGATAAGTGTATCAGTTTATTAAAAGTATCTGAAAGGGAAATAGAATATTTAATATCTAATAGTGCTGCAATAGGAGGATATGGAATGCTCTTAGCGAGGGTTCGGAATTATATCAGAGGAATTGAAAAAGCACGGGTAATTATTAACTCTTTGAGTAATGTAGAACCCGTTACAATATTTTCTCAGAGTTACAACAATGTAGAGCTAAATTTCAATGCGCTCGCTTCGATATTAATGCGTTCTTCTTATGGAGAAAATGTACCACTGTTAATACAATTTATGGTTTGGTGTATCTTATCAGACCAATATGTAGCTGCACAGATGCTTTATTCTCATATAGAACAGCGCGTTGATCTCACTCAGTCTCTAGAAATGCAAATTAAAAGAGAGGCATTTTTAGTTAGTGAGTTATATGAAAGCGGACAACCCTCAAGCATTAATAACAGATTACTCGCTGGACGAAAAATTATTAAAGATAACGGATTAAAAGAACATTGGATTGCAGCAAATAATTTAGAAAAGGCCTTTGGATTATTTAAAGATATTTCTTTAACAAACGAGCAATTGATATCAATAGCTGCAGTCTTCTTTAAGGATAACTTCGCAATTAATATAAATTTAATAACCAGCGATATCCCGCAAGAAGAAAGGCCTTTAGATGGAGATAAAAAGCCGGTTGGTGCTTTTATACCAGAGCAGTTTGGAGATGTTCTACAACGCCTCCAAGAATGGTCAACGGTGTTAAAACGTTTGCCATATCGTTATGTTGCTCTTAATCCGAGTTTTTCAACAATCATTGTTGCAGAGAGTGGACGCGCTTTTATGGACACCCGCATAGATGGTAAAATGCTGTTAACGCTTAAAGATGGCACATTTGTTATTTTACATGAATTTGGACATGCCATTGACCCTGCTTTACAACCAACATTTTTCCATTCCCCTACTAATATTTATCAAAGAATTAACGCCAAAATGCTTAATGAGTTTGCCCGAAAGCATGGGTATCGTCTTAAAGAGTTAAACGGCCATGCTGAAAATGACTTGGATGCAATCGCTGATTTATTAACTCAAATCTATGAAAAACGTAGAGACGCTTGGAGAGTTTTAAAACGAAACAGTGAATATTATGAAAGTAGCTTTAATCGTCCTTTGGGATTTTGGGAGGGGTTCATAGCTGATTTGGAAGAGGAAAGAAAATTATTGAAACAGGCACTTCTTCTTATTGATAAATCGGTTCTTATAGATATGATGGATATAGGATTTTTATTCGCTAACTCACAAGGAAGACCTAAGACTCACCCAGACCTCATTGATAAGCTATACGAAGAAAAGATAGGAAAAGTTTATGATGAGAAGATAAAAGAACTTAGAGATAAACTTGTTTCAGGCCAACTTCCATCTCGCGAGATTTTTGAAAGTCTTCGGGGTGATGAGAAAGAGGTCCACAAAAGGATGCGCAGCAAGTCTAATCCATTACCAATTGATGTATGGACTCGCTTGAAAGCTAGCCCAATTGTGGTACTTGGCGAGACTGTTAGCGATTTTGAATATACACTTCACCATCGGTATTCCTACGAGGTTTCAGAAGGAGATAATGCAAGTGCTGTGGACGACCCCACTTTCTGGGGTAGGTTAAGAAAGAGACACTATGAATGGTTTGCTGAGAGGGTGCGACTTTTTCTATCTCATCCAGATAGACTGCAGCTTATTGATGAAGAAACATATGACTTATTCAACATTTTACTTTCAGAATTCATATCTTCTCAGACCTTGGAACTCCAAACCCCAGCCGCACAGCCAGCAATCCCTTCTAGAGCCTTACAGATAGGCCTATAGAAACTGATTATTCCCACCAAGCCCCATGAGTATTATACTAAACTAGTCTATGTATGAAAAAATGGAAAAAATAGAAACCATTTTTTAAAATAAATTTCCAGGTGCCCAAATGGTGCCCATCTAATACCAAAACAACGCTAAACAAAACTAAACATCACTAAACATCCGGACACCTTAATTTCTTGACAATAAAAGAGTTGTGTTATAACATGTTTACCTACGGTAAGTTAGGAAAATACGCTCAATAGACTCCTACCTCTTCCGCCGCGAGAAATATATTGACATAGCGTCTATAATCCGGTATACTTTATAGCAATAATTGAGTTAAAAGCCTTGGGAAACTAAGGCTTTTTTCTATCTATGCATGTGCAAGAGTTTATAAAGAGATTTAGTTATGAGAAATGTTAAAAAAGTATTAAAACTTTATATTATTATTTATGGTATCATTTTTTTACACGGCACAGCGTATGGCATAAATATGCCTAAAGGAGCTCTTCTTAGGGTTCCTCTTGGTGTTGCTACAGGTGAATTTAAAAAGACTTTAGAAAAAGTTGCAATTGATAGACTTACCGGAAAACTCCAGCGAATGCTTAAACCTTCTGGATTGCAAGCTGCGAGACAAAGAGCGCAAAAAGAGGCAGGTATTCAATCTATAACGGTCTTGGATGTTTTACCTAAATCAGTAGAAAGATATGGAAATCAACTACAAAAAGGTTTTGATAGCCTGAGCGGTCTTACCACAGCTAGAACCATAATATCGCCAAGCCCTGATTTTATTACAGATATCAAGGCAATTAATCCAGATATTACAATTGTACAGGCACACGGCGCAGAAGCTGCGATAGATCAAGAGCCTATTTTTCAGGATATGCCGTATTCAGGAAAAATAATAGTATTAGTACATAGGCCAGAGGAATTTTTGTTGCGGTATAAAGATAAAGGGATAGACGCATTGCGTCAAAAGGCTGATGTTATAGCGTTGCTCGACGAGTCGATGCTGGATGATTATAAAAAACTATTTCCTGATAAGATTATCGTTGTTATTCGCCATGGTTTTTTTGACAAAGGTTATCTGGATGGATCGCGATTAAAAAAAGATGCAGTAGTATGTGTTGGGTCTATAACTACATGGGGAGAAATGCGAGATCCTAAAGATGTTTTTGAATTAAATAAAGCGCTTCTTGATAAGAAGTCAGGAATTAAATTTTTAGGCTATATCGGTGGTAAGTTTGACAAGCATGTAAGTATCCAAGATTATAAAGATAGAAAAGATACTTGGTTTTTAGGAAATGATGAGATATTAAAAGCTGGACCATTTAAAGATGAATTGTCTTTTAGGAATTGGCTGTATACGAGCGCAGAGGGCAGGGTTATTTTTCGCACAGAGGTTTTCGATGGTATTGCTCAGCCTGAACTTTCTAAGTGGGAGTCGCATATTGTTGATTTCAATATTCAAGCCTATAGAGAAATACTTAGTGAGGATAACAGGCCAAAGAGAGAGGCGTCTGGAACGCTTCATCTAGAAGGAGGACCAGCTATAGGTGTAGTTATTGACTCGCCAGCAATGAGAGATATTATTCGTAAAGAAGGCATGCGGATGGTTCTAATGCCGCATCTCGGAAAAGGGAAGCTTGATTATAATAAAACAGCAGATGAAGTTATTAAAATCGCAAAGAATCCTAACAGACGACGTAATATTATAAAAACTAATATAAGGGCTGCTGAAAAACTTAGTATGAGTGAAATTGCTTTTGCTTATCATCTTGTAGCTCAGACTTTATTACAAGGTCCCAAAGAAGGTACGCGAAAACTGACTAGAGGCCCTGATAATTCGTTATAGTAGCTACTTTAAAACAACTTTACACTTTGATAATGACAGAGTGTCAAGTTGATATCTTTTCCATTGGCTGGTTGCAGCAGACTAACTCACCGCCGCCCACCTTTGTAACAGTCACTTCGTTCCCGCAGACATTGCATCTATATTTTTCCCCGGCTTTTTTTACTGCCATGCGAACCTCCTTGTTATGTGTTATTATATCACGCCGGGATTCAATAAAAAATCACTTTTCCATTCAGGCCATTAGTGGTATCCTGTTAGTGATGAAAGACATATATGGCGCCAATAAGATGACAATCATAGAGCACCTGGAGGAATTGCGCAAGCGCATCATAATAAGCCTTATTTTCTTTGCGGCGGCTGTTGTTTTTTCTTTTATATTCGCGGATAAGATTTCCGATATACTGAGATTGCCCGCATTGGGTATTGTAGAAAATTTTGTATTCGTTGCTCCCACAGAAGTTTTCACCGCGTATATGAGGATATCTATTCTTTCAGGTTTTGTGATTTCCCTGCCTTTTATTTTATACCAGCTTGGGATGTTTCTTACGCCTGCGATACCGCCCGATAAAAGAAATTCCGTATTTACGTGGCTCGTGATGTCGTTTTTGCTTTCTATAGCGGGTATCATGTTTTCTTATTTTCTCGCGCTGCCGTTTGCGTTAAAATTTCTTGTTGATTTTGCCAAAGGCGCGGCGTTCCCGATGATAAGCATAGGCAGGTATTTTTCATTTGCGACAGCTTTTTTATTGATAGGCGCGGGGGTGTTTCAGATACCTGTTATCATGGGGCTTTTATCGAGCATAGGAATATTGAACGCGCATTTTTTCAGCAAAAACCGCAAATATGCCATAGCGGCTATTTCTATAATATCAGCCATTATCACGCCTACGCAGGATGTGTTTAACATGCTTATTTTTGCCGTGCCGATGTGGGCGCTTTATGAAGTCGGGATATTGATATCGCGGATAATAGAAAAGAAGTCCCTCGCCGCCCGATAGTAAAAACCATGGTGGCTCTATAGGAATATATGTTCACAAGGTTATTTAAGAGAAGGATTTCAAGAAAAGGTTTCATGAAACTCTGCGGAATAGGAATCGGCAGCCTTGTCTTGAGTAACTCTTTATTGAAATTTGCTTTCGGCCGGGACAATGTTTCTGCGGGAAGGGTTGTTAAGAAAATAAAAGGCCTGCATGATTTAGTCGCGGTAAAAGGCGATGACCCTTACGCGATTACGGTCAAGGCAGTGGAAGCAATGGGCGGCATGGAAAAATTTGTAAAGAAAAACAGCATTGTGCTCATAAAACCTAACATAGGATGGGATCGTTCTCCGGAGCAGGCAGGCAATACTAATCCTTATGTCGTGGGCGCTCTTGTGGACATGTGTTTTAAAGCCGGGGCAAAAAGGGTAAATATATTTGATAATACCTGTAATGAATCAAAGCGTTGTTATGAAAATAGCGGGATAGAAAAGATAGCGAAGGAAAAAGGCGCGAACATTTATTTTGTAGATGACTGGAATGTCGTGAAAGCGAAGTTTAATTACAAAAGCCCCATGGAAGGCTGGCCTATTTACAGGGATGCCCTGGAATGCGATACGTTTATAAATGTCCCTGTGTTAAAACATCACGGCCTGACCGGCCTTACCCTTTCAATGAAAAACCTTATGGGTGTCTGCAGCGGCAACAGGGGGATGATACATTTTGATATAGGGACAAAACTGGCTCATTTGACAGATTTTATCAAACCTGACCTGAGCGTAATAGACGCTTACAGGGTGCTTAAAAGAAACGGCCCTACCGGCGGAAATTTAGAAGATGTCTTGGACATGAAAACCGTGATAATAAGTACCGACCCTGTATTGTGCGATTCTTACGCCGCTAAATTAATGGATAAAGACCCTCTATCTGTGAGTTACATAAATCAGGCCGTGAAACATAATTTAGGCAGCCCTGATATAGATAAAGCGGATATATTAGCTATTAATGCCTGACCAATCCTGACATGAAAAAATTAATTTTCGCAAGAAGATCCAGCCAGGTATTTTTCTTATCGTTATTTATTTACATCCTTTGGTCAATCGCGCATGCGGATCTGTTTTTCAAAATAGATCCGCTTGTATCCATATTAACCTCTCTGAGCGGAAGAATAATTATACCGGGAATAGTATTTGCCGTAGTAATGCTGATCATGACCTTTATATTCGGCAGATTTTTCTGCGGGTGGATATGCCCCATGGGAAGCATTATTGACGGCCTGGGAATCAAAGCAAAAAATAGAACCCTGGATTTAACGCAGCTGAAATATTACATATTCGGTTTTATTGTTATATTGGCGCTAGCGGGGATACAGATCGCGTGGGTTTTTGATCCCCTGGTCATTACGGCAAGGTTTATTTCGCTGAATTTTATACCGTCTTTTACCATTGTCCTGGACAAGTTATTTATTTTTCTTATAAAGCTGTTTAATTTTTACGTCCCTTTGTATGATTTTTATCGTTCGCTGAAATTTTCCATACTGGGGGTAAAAATATATTATTTTTCGCATAGCGCTGTTACCCTGGGATTTTTCCTTATTATCTGCGCGTTTCTTTTTATAACAAAAAGATTCTGGTGCCGCGTTCTTTGCCCCCTGGGCGCGATGTATGCCATGGTAGCAAAGTTTTCTATATTAAGGCGCTTCGTTGATAAATGCTCGCATTGCATGAAATGTAAGACTAGCTGCCGCATGTCCGCGATTAACGAAGACATGAGTTATAAGAAAGAAGAGTGTATTCTTTGCATGGACTGCGTATATGATTGCCCTGCGGCCGGGACTAAGTTTACGTGGCTCGCGAAGAAGGCAAAAACTGACGCCAAAGGAGCTGTATCCCGCAAAGATTTTTTATTCCTGATAGCATCTTCATTTTTATTTTTAGGATTTAAATTTAAAGAAGGAGAGGCAGGGAAAGGACTTATAAGGCCGCCCGGAGTCTCCGGCGAAAAAGAGTTTTTGAATAAATGTATAAGGTGCGGTAACTGCATGAGGGCTTGTCCCACTAACGGCCTTCAACCCGTTATATTTGAATCAGGTTTTAGCGGGATATGGACCCCGCATCTTGTCCCTGAGATAGGATATTGCGAATATAACTGCAATTTGTGCGGGAAAGTCTGCCCCACAGGCGCGATCCCAAAATTAAGCCTGGCAGATAAGAAAGAAAAAAAGCTGGGCTTGGCATGCATAAATAAAGATATCTGTATTCCGTGGTCGCAGAATAAAGAATGCATTGTGTGCGAAGAACATTGCCCTGTGCCGAAAAAAGCCATCAAGGCTTACGAAGAAAATATCTTCGGGAAAAATATCAAAAAGCCTTATGTAGATTCTTCCTTATGCGTGGGCTGCGGTATATGCCAGAATAAATGTCCCACCAGGCCTATCAGGGCAGTGAGGGTTTCACCGTAGGTCTTGCCGCATAGATATTTCTTCCATACACAGATAGATAGGGAGTTTTTTGGAATGTTTTTTGAACTCACCCAGTAAAAATTTATATATCTCCAGCCTTAGTCCGTAAGGATATCTGAGCTTATTGTCATATCCCAAAAGCAATTCTTGGTCCAGTATTTCGTTCTCAGGGAAACGGTTTTCTATTATAGATTTTAATTCCGGCTTAAATCTGAACGTGCCCATGCTTATCCAGGCTATTTCGCCGGGTTTTATTTTACTGAATAGTAAATCTATTACCATGTTATATTCGCGTTCCCATCCTTTAAAATAGATTACAGGATCAAAGTGAAATCCTATTTTATATCCTCTCTTGGCGCATTTCTCAGCGGACGCGAGCCTCTCGCTCAAATCGGCTGTGAAAAATTCATTTTTATTTATTATCTCTTGAGGATTAAGGGACCACGACGCAACGATGTTACCGCCGTGTTTTGCTCTTAAGAGGTTATCTATGTTTGAGCTCTTTGTCTTGAATTCAAACGTAGCGTCCTTATGCCCGCGGAAGAATTCTATTATAGCCGGAGAATATTCTGTTATGTGGTCTAACATCAATGAATCCGAAAACTCTCCTGTCCCGATGCGCATGCCGGGTTTTTTATATCGCTTGAATTCATCAAAAAATCTGCCTATATTTAATGGGAATATGAGGCCCGGGACATTGTTATATTCCTGGAGATAGCAGTAGGTGCAGTCGAATATGCACCCGAACCCGAGGTTAAATATATGGTATCCGCATCCTGCGGCGCCTTTTGTGCACGGGCATTTTTTAAAAAAATCATATTTTTCGTTTGTGAGAAATATCGTATCCCGTCTTTTATTGTAACCGGCTATGCCGGGTTTTTTATTATCTCTGATAAACTTTTTTAAAGACTCTATCTCCGCGAATTCCGCTTCAGGGAAAAAGGCCTTGAAATTATTTTTTAAATGAGCTGTCCCGGCGGATTTTTCTATGAATATTTTTCTTGGGGTAAACTTGGATTTATTTTTATTAAAAGAGTTTTTTGGATCCAAGTCCAGTTTAGGGAGATACGGCCTCGCGGCTTTATCGTTCAAAGACGCGTAAGGAAACCTTCTTTTCAGGAGTTCTTTTTTTACAGCCTCAAAATTATCGGAACCCAGGCTATTGAATATTTTTTCAGGCAGGATTTTTTCTTTTTTGGATATTTCGTATATGAGGCGGTTTATTTCCTGTTTTTTATTGACCCCGAAATCAGGAAACCGGGAATCTACTTTACGAAACTGCATATGGATTTTACAGCTGATTTAATAGAGCCCGACAGCCTGGTTTTATCCCCGGAGCTGAATTTTTCATAGAATGGTTTTTCGTTTATTATGTCAGAGATATAAAAGAGGGCCATGGCCTTGAGATTTTTACAGCCGGCCGCTGAGAAAAGGCTCGAACATTCCATGTCCACTACCTGGATATTTTTTTCCGCTAATAAATCCAGATTTTCTTCCTCGAGTTTTAACGACCCGAGCGTCGCGCAATTTACCTTTTGCACGCCCTTGTTATTATTCAGAAAAAGTTCAATCATATCTTTATCCGGATAAAATGTTTCGAAGCCGCATTTTTTTAAAAGCATGTCCGTGAAGCTTTCCATTGAACAGCATTTAACGGGCGTTACAAGGCTGCCTATATCCAGAGCTTTTTGAGATTTTACAAGCCCGCACGAGCCGAATAGTATCAGATTTTTACAATTCGTCTTGCTTAGATAGAGCGCCGCATCCCCTGTAAAGCCCGAGCCCATGCCTGTATTTATCAATGTGAAAGAATCTGTGCTGGCTGAGGAATAGATCCTGCCTTTAGATAAATTCTTGATCCCGAAGTTATTCAGCGCGCCTTTTGGTAGTAGCGGCGCGAGCACGCACGTATTTTTTATCTCAGATTCTCCTATCCCGAAAATGGCTTCAAATGTTGTCATATTTTTATGAGGTTATAATCTATGTTGCCCAGGCCTTTTTTACAGCCGTATTCGAACATTGTTTTATGCGTGTCCAGAAGGCCTGTTTTTTTGAATACGTCTTTATCTTTATTTATGAGATCGACTATTGCCTTATCTATCGCAATGGGGTCCTTAGAGGCCAGGATGCCTATATTTTCAGAAAATATCTTTTCATCTTTTGTGGATATGCAGTCGCATTCCTTTGTTATGTCAAAGCCGAACGTCATGAAAAATTTATTTTTAAACTTGGACAGGATGAATCCCGCGACATCTATCAGCCTCTTCGCGAATATATCGTGGTCTTCCGACCAGTTTATAAATATGGCGTCGAATTTGCACGCCGGGAGGCATTCGCCGCATCCAAGGCATTTTGCCTGGTCTACGAATGCCTTTTTTTCTTTAAAAGATATGGCCTGGGCCGGGCAGATCTTTATACAGCATCCGCAGGCAGCGCATTTTTTATTCATTACATGCGGTTTCAGGGATGAATGCTGGACTTGTTTTGTGGGCTTTGAAACCATGCCCATGCCGACATTTTTTATAGCGCCCGCGTATCCTGAAAGAATATGGCCTGTGGCGTGCGATAACACCAGAAGATTGTCCATGAAACCTATAAAAGACGGGATCTTTATCTTTTTTATATAATCCGAATCTATAGCGTATTCTTTTCCGTCCTGGCCGAACGCGCCGTCCGCTATTATGAAAGGCGCGCCTACCTTGGCGTGCCCGAAACCCTTGCTCTGGGCTAATGTCAGGTGGTCTACCGCATTCAGGCGCTCTCCTTTATATATGACGTTTGTATCGAACAGAAATGGCTTTGCCTTTGATTTTTTTATTTCCGATACGATTGTCTTTACGAGTTCCGGGTGTATATTATAGACGCACTGGCTGTCGCCTATCGTGAGTTTTACCGGTATAAACTCATCTTTCTTATAATCCTTGAACGGGCTTATCTTTTCCAGGAGCTTTTGGAGGGACTCGCGCCTTGCCTCTAAATCATTCGTTTTAACTTCTATCAGATAAACGTCGCTTTTCATATTTTTGGCGGAGCGTATATGTTGGTAAAATATTTGCCGAAGTTGTGGATGTATATATTATAATTCCTTTTTGCTTTTATTGCCTCTCTAATTATATCTTTTTTTACAGCCTGCCAGAATGCGTCGTAAAAGGCCTTATCTTTGAGAAGCCTCTCGTATTTGGCCTGTAGATCCGGCCGGATAGAGGTTATTTCCGATATTAGGTCATTTATGTTTATAAGATTCATGTTCAGGCCTTCAAATTCAATTGAATCGGATTTTGGAAACAGGCTGAAGATGTCTTTGAAATCAGACAGCCAGGGAATGATAGGCGAAAAATAAGGGACAACGCCTATATTTTCATCCAGCATCTTATTTATGGCCTCGAACCTGGATTCATACGAAGGGCTTTTCAGCTCCAGTTTGTTTTTAAGTTCAGCTGAAACATTATTTATGGTGAAGTATATTTTTTTACAGAAACCCTGTTTGAGTAAATCTGCGTATTCTGCGATAGCCGGGGACCTGGTAAGTATGTGATAATAGACCTTACGCTTGTTCAGTATCTCCAGTATTTTCTTCGTAACCTCGTATTTTTTCTCCGCGGGCTGAAAACAGTCTGTTGTGGAACCCAGAAGCACGCACTTTGGTTTCTTTGAAGCGATCTCTTTTTCCAGGAGTTCAGGCGCGTTTATTCTTATGTCCACGTATGTTCCCCACTCGCCGGGCCGTTTACTTATAACCTTATTGGACTTCACGTAGCAATAAAGACAGGAATATTCGCACCCCATGAAAGGATTTATGACGTATTCCCCCAGGTCTATGGATGTGGGGTTTAATATGCGCGAGATTTTGACTTCTTTATATTCAATCATTTTTCTATCAGGTTGCCCAAAAAGGCATTGGTGTATTTAAAACCATGAGATTTTATCTCTTTTATAAAAATATCAAGCCTCTTAGGGGCATTTTTATCCGCTTTTTTGCCGCTAGTTGTGCCGTCGTAATGCGTGAACGGGTTTATCTGTTCGATCTTTGGTATCAGGGCTTTATTTTTTATAATGAAATCCAGGCTTTCCCTGAATTCAGCCTCTGTTTCGCCCGGATAGCCTATTATAATGCTTACCCCGAAAAAAAGGCCGGCGCCATTTAATTTTTTAAAGAAATCTGCAGCCTCTTTGGTTGTAAAACCTTTATTCATTTTTTCCAGCGTCCTGTCGCAGCCTGATTCAAGGCCTACAAATAAATTATAACAGCCGCTTTTCTTGATCTTTTCCAGCGTCTCATGGCTCATGTCTTTACGTATCGCGATCTGCGCTTCCCATTTTATAGACCCGAAATTCTTGATTACCTCGCCGCATAATTCTTCGAGTTTTTTAAGGTCGTTGTTTATCATAGAGTCGTGAAACACAAAATATTCTGTCTTATATCGGGATTTGTAATATCTTATCTCTTCGATCATGTTTTTCACAGGCCTTTGCCTGAATTTTTTATATAAAAGCCTTTCAGAACAGAACCTGCATTTTCTGACGCATCCTCTGGAAGATAATATAGAGATGCTATTTTTGCGCGGGTAAGAGCCGATGTCCAGGCCTTTGTAAACAGGCCAGGGAAGAGCGCCTAGATCAGCTAATTCATTGAATGTTATTTTTTTGTCCTGCCCGGCTGCCTGTTGCCCTGTCCGGACAATGGCTAGTAAAGGCTTTTCGCCTTCGCCCGTAACTATAAAATCAACCTGGCTTTTTATATCTCGCGTGAATTTGCCCGATGTTTTAAAAAATTGCCTTGTAATCTCAGGCCCGCCAACGATTATCTTTATATTTTTATTTCCGGACTTGAGCAGCTTTATTAACTTCAGGGAACTGCTCATGTTGCTTTTAAAGCAGGAAAATCCGATTATTTCATACCCCAGCATTTGATCCGCCAGCCTTTTAAATTCTTCCGGATGATTTTTTTGCATTAAATCGAAGATATTATTTTCCAGGGAAGCGTTACAGCTTATAAGCCATGATTTCTTAAGCTCGCCGGAGGAGAGGTTGTAAAATATATTATTCAGGTCAATTATGTCGCAGGTGATATTATTTTTTTCCAAGAATGCCTGCAGGCAGCCGATGCCTAGAGGAGGCATCTTCGGCCAGAATGGCGGCGCAATTACAAGCAGTACTTTCGGGAAGGCTAAGAAGAAAGTTCCTGGTTTAACCAAAAAGGCTTATTGTCATTTTCGTTAATCATTTTCAAGACCACGCCCACGACATCTTCGTCATATTTAGAACCCGCGTTTTCTCTTAACTCCTGCATGGTGACGCCCATGCTAAGCGCCTGCCTGTAAGGCCTGTGCGATATCATGGCTTCCAGGACGTCGCATATGGCCAGGATTTTCGCTTCGGGCAGGATTTCATCCGATAACAGGCCTCTCGGGTAGCCTTTTCCGTCAAGCCTCTCGTGATGCTGGTATATAGCTTCAGGGAGCTGGGAAGGGAATGAATAGGGTTTTAACATGTCGTAGCTCTGCTGAACGTGCTCCTGCACCATTTTGTATTCGAGATCAGAAAGTTTTCCGGGTTTATTAAGTATCTCAAGCGGTATGAGTATCTTTCCTATATCGTGCAGTTCCGCGGACATCTTTAGTTCCAGGATCCTGTTTTTCTCCCAGGATAGTTCTTTGGCTATTTTTTCGGCAATCAAAGAAACCCTCCTGGTGTGGCCGAACGTGTAAGGGTCTTTTGTCTCCAGTATTTTATCCAGGACCTTGAGAGAGTTTATTATCATCTCCAGGTTTGTCCGCTCGGTGTTGTCGTAAGCGGTTATATCTCTTGTTATGCCCATGGTCCCTATGACTTTATTCTTTTTATTCTTTATGGGGATCTTGGTGGTGGTAACGCAGTTATACGTTCCGTTGGGCAGAAGCGTCCGCTCGATCTTTCCTATGATAGGCTTGCCTGTCTTTAAAATATAGGTATCATCGTTAAACATGTTCTGAGCCTGGTCTTTCGGGAAAAAATCAAAATCTGTTTTTCCGATGATGTCTTCGGGAGACAGCTTGAAACCTTCAGCGTAGAACCTGTTTACCCTTATGATCCTGTTTTTATCATCCTTAAAATAGATAGCGTCAGGGATATTATCCAGAAGGCTCTGCATGAGATCCCTTTCAAGGGAAAGGGTTTTCTTCAGATCTTTGTACGATTTACGGGCTTTTTTGTGTTTTGGCCTGGATCTTTGATTTTTCATTAGGAAAGCTACTATATCATATAATTTGCCAAAAAGCAATGATATGAGGTAAAATAAGCCCATGCTCAAGATCGGAAAGTTAAAATTAAAGTCAAATCTGATTCTCGCGCCCATGGCCGGAGTAAGCGATTTGCCGTTCAGGCTCTTAAATCATAGATTCGGCTGCGAGCTGGCTTTTATAGAAATGATAAACGTCCGCTCTCTGAGTTACAAGATGCCGAAGACAAAGAAAATGCTGTCCACCAGCGATGAAGACAGGCCTCTCGGCATACAGATTCTCGGCTGCGAGGAAGAATTTATATTAAGGGCAATAGATATCCTCAGCGCTTGCGAATACGATGTCCTGGATTTTAACGCGGCCTGCCCGGTAAAAAAGGTTACCAGGCGCGGCGAAGGCGCGGGCTTATTGAAAGACCCCAAAAAATTGCATAAATTATTAAAAATAATAGTAAAAAATTCTTCCAAGCCTGTTACCGTAAAGATACGAACGGGCTGGAACAAGGATTCAATAAACGCGAAAGAGGCCGGCCTCGCGAGCCAGGACGCTGGGGTCAGCGCTTTATTTATTCACGGAAGAGATAAGGAGCAGGGGTATAGCGGTAAAGTAGATTATAATAGTATAGCTAGCGTGAAAAAGGCGCTGGACATACCTCTCATAGCGAGCGGGGACGTATTTTCTCCCGAGCTGGCTAAAAAAATGCTTGATGAAACAGGCTGCGACGGCTTGCTTGTGGCGCGCGGGGCTCTTGGAAACCCCTGGATTTTTAAAGAGATAAAAGGATTCCTGAAAAATAAAAAAATTATCAAAAGGCCCGGGCAGGAAGAAATAGCCGATGTAATATCGGAGCACCTTAATTCCTGCGTTGATTTTTACGGCCCGGTCTACGGCGTAAAAAGGTTTCATAAATTTTTCGGATGGTATACAAAAGGCGTGCAGAACGTCAGGGTATTAAGAGAAAAGTCATTCCGCGTAAAGACAAAAAACGAGATGTTCGAGATCATCCAATCTTTTAGAAAATTGACCAATGTTTAATGCGTGTGGTATAATGAACCCCACGTAAAAAAAGGAGGAGTTTATGTATTCTTACAAAACATTAGGCCTTGTGAATACAAGAGAGATGTTCAAAAAAGCAATGGCGGGCAAGTACGCGGTCCCCGCTTATAACTTCAATAACATGGAGCAGCTGCAGGCTATAATCACTGCCTGTATTGAGACAAAATCTCCGGTTATACTGCAGATTTCTTCCGGCGCGAGGAAATACGCGAACCAGATTCTCTTAAGGCACATGGCAATGGGCGCCATGGAGACAATAAAAACAGCCGGGTCTAAT
This sequence comes from Candidatus Omnitrophota bacterium, assembly GCA_026387235.1. Lineage (GTDB taxonomy): Bacteria > Omnitrophota > Gorgyraeia > Gorgyraeales > Gorgyraeaceae > UBA10183. The sequence continues at coordinate 2,525 of JAPLMD010000039.1, read as the reverse complement.
ATTCCGGTGGCCCTGCACCTGGACCACGGCGACACATATGAACTCTGCGTGTCCTGCATAGAATCAGGATTTTCTTCTGTTATGATAGACGGCTCCAGCCATAAATTTGAAGATAACGCCGCGCTTACTAAAAAAGTAGTGGAATACGCGCATAAATATGACATTACAGTGGAAGGCGAGCTGGGCGTGTTGGCGGGGATAGAAGATGAAGTGAGCCATGAAGCGAGCCATTATACCCATCCGGAAGAAGTCGAGGAATTTGTAAAGAAAACAGGCGTTGACAGCCTCGCGATTTCAATAGGCACTTCCCACGGCGCTTATAAATTTAAATTAAAACCCGGAGAGAGCGTTCCGCCTCTGAGGTTTGACATATTGGAAGAGGTTGAGAAAAAAATACCCGGTTTTCCCATAGTTCTGCACGGCGCGAGCTCTGTAACCAGGGAATATGTGGACCTTATAAATAAATACGGCGGAAAGCTTGAGAATACAGCAGGCGTTCCTGAGGAACAGCTGAGAAGGGCCGCTACTTCCGCGGTCTGTAAGATCAATATTGATTCAGACGGCCGCCTCGCGATGACAGCCAAGATTCGCGAAGTATTCGCGCTGAGCCCGAAAGAGTTTGATCCTCGTAAATATCTTGGCCCAGCGAGAGACGAGCTTGTAAAGATGTACAAGCATAAAAACGAGCACGTTGTGGGCTCTGCAGGCAAAGCATGATGCAAAAAATAGCTCTTATCGCTAGCATAATACTCCCTCTCTGGAATATCCCGCTTATAGTGAGGATTATAAAGCGCCGCTCGTCCAAAGACCTGAGCCTGTACTGGGCAATAGGTGTATGGGTATGCTTTTTAGCCATGTTTCCCTTAGGCGTCAAAAGTCCTGATATAGTCTATAGAACTTTTACCTATGTAAATTTTTTCTTTTTCAGCATAGTAGCTTTCTGCACTGTTTTCTTCCACAATAGGCCCATTATAAAAGAAAAATAGATTTCATTCAGGCCTTATGAAAATTATCCCCATATTTATACCTCACGCAGGGTGCCCCTATAGGTGTATATACTGCGACCAGCATAAGATATCAGGCGCGCTGAAGTTACCAGGCGTAGAAGAAATAAAATCCATCATAAATAGAAATCTCAAAACAATCCCAGGGGAAGAAAGAATAGAGGCGGCTTTTTTTGGCGGCACCTTTACGCTCTTGCCGGAAGATTTGCAGAAAAAATATCTGCAGGCTGTTTATCCTTACGTGAAGTATAAAAAGATTTTAGGCATACGCATGTCAACTCATCCTGAAGCAGTTACTGAGAAATCAATGAGGCTTTTTAAGAAAATGGGCGGATGCCTTGTAGAGCTGGGCGTGCAGTCTCTTGATAAAGATGTCCTGAAAAAAGCTAATAGGCCGATGGACTTCATTGTGATTAAAAAGGCAGCAGGTATTATTAAAAAAGCCGGGCTGGATCTAGGTGTCCAGGTAATGCTCGGCCTGCCAAGCGATACTTTGCAGAAATCAATAAAGACAGCGGAGAAGCTTATAGGATTAAAGCCTGTAACAGCGCGCGTATATCCTGCGATTGTTTTAAAAGGCACAGGGCTCTGGGATCTATTCAAAAAAGGCAGGTACAAGCCGCTTTCGATGGAAGATGCAATAGAGTGGTCTGGCAGGGTAGCTGATGTTTTTGAAAAAGGAGGCGTAAAAGTAATCCGCATAGGCCTTCATCCTTCAAAGGAGCTGAATTCAAAGGGTGTTGTGCTTGCAGGCCCCTATCATCCGCGTTTCGGGCAAATGGCACGCGCGGCACAAGTCTGGGGAAAGCCCATTGCAGTTATTGACCCAGGAATGCCTAAAGAGGCAAAGATAAGATTAAAAAAGATGGGATATTATGTCATAGAGACGCCGCTACATCCCAAATTAGCAAAACCTGTCCAAGGCCATCCTGATATGATGTTGTTTTCTTATGGCAAAAAGGTTATTTATGAACCGCATTTGGAAACAGTAGCGGAGATTTTAAGAGATAATGGCTATGAGTGCATTAAAGGTGAAGGCATTAAATCTTCAAAATACCCGGAAGATATTATTTACGACGCCTGCTGCGTGGGGAAATCCATAATCCGGTATAACGGCAAAGTAGATAAAAATATAGAAAATTTAAAAGCAAAATTTATAAAAGTTAAACAGGGTTACGCGAAATGTTCTATCGCGCCGGTGGATGATGAATATATCATTACTTCGGATGCGTCCATAAAAGAAGCGTGGGGGAGAAAAGCCCTGCTTGTGAGGCCGGGCTATGTAAAACTGCCCGGTTATAAAACAGGGTTTATCGGAGGCTCATCAGGAGCCCATAAAGACATGATATTTTTTACAGGCTCGCTGAAAAATCACCCTGATGGCAGGCTAATGAGGGAATTTATAGAGGAAAGAAGTAAAAGAATAGTAGAATTATCCAACGGCCCGCTCTATGACGAAGGGACTATTTTATTCTTTGACGCCTTAGTCTGCCTTGGTCCACCTGCCAGGTGAGCCAATTG